>NZ_JAIXSV010000301.1 GCF_027484505.1 Asticcacaulis sp. | reverse complement strand
GACTCGTGGTCGCTGCTGATTATCCGCGACCTGATGTTCAAGGGGCGTTCGACCTATAAGGCCTTCCTCAATGCCGAGGAAAAGATCGCCACCAATATTCTGGCCGACCGCCTGTCGAAGCTGGAAAGCGCCGGGCTGATCTCCAAGGCCACCGATCCGGACGATGCGCGCAAATACATTTATCGCCTGACCGAAAAGGGTGCCGACCTGGCGCCTGTTCTGGTCGAGATGATGCTGTGGTCGAACAAGTACCACCTCACCGACACGCCCAAGGATTTTCTGACCAGCCTGCAAAAGAACAAGGCCGCCTTTACCACGCGCATTGTACGTGACGTGGCCACCGCCTCGCCGGCGAAGCCCGTCACACCAACGCCAAAAATCGAGCCGAAAGAAGAAACCCTCAACCTTTTCGACGGCTTCTGAGTGCAACCGGGCTTTCAGATACTGCTCAGACTGGATCATGAACGCCTGCGCAGCCGCTGGCGTGTCTGGCGACGGCATCCCTTGGATATCCTTGTGGCGCTCGGCTTGCTGAGCGGGTTGCCGTTCGGACTGTTTCAGGCTCTGAGCGCGCAAGCCCACGACAATCGTCCCATCTGGGCCTATAGCGCCGCCCTGCTCTTTTTCGCCGCGCGGCAGCTTTACCCCTCAGCGCGGTCGGCCTATGCGCAACGCCTGCTCAGTGGTCCCTTGTTCCCCCTGATCAGTGATCCGCAGGCGCGATGGCTGTGGTTTGCCCTTCGCACAGCCGTCCTTTGTCTGCCCGTAGGGCTGACGCTTCTGGTATTTCAGGCGATACTGGCCCCGCGCGATCTGGGGCTTTGGAGTCTGGGGGCGGTGTTGGGGCTGGGGACCGGGATGGTTTCGGCCATGATACCGCCGCTGTTTACAACAGGGGTGGCAAATGGCGCAGACCGCCTGCCCTTTGCGGCCCTGGCCCCGCTGTGGTGCCGACTGCGCCACAAACGGCTGTGGCTGCCCTGCGGCCTTCTGATCATCGGTGTACCGCTGGCGACGCATCTGGCGCTCTCCAACAACCCGGAACCCCAGACAGGTCTTGGTCTGTTCGGCCTTGGCTCTGCGCTTCTGGCCGTTCTGCTCTGTCCGGTTTCCGGCGAACTGACGCAGTTCCTGCGCTGGCAGCCGGGGTCATTGGTCCGCACCCTCACGCAAACCGCCCTTGCCCCCTTCGCCCTGTGGCTGGGCCTCTGCCTGCTCAGCCTGCTGATCAGCGGCGCGCCGCCGAAAGACGGGCTGCTGATCCTTCTGGCGCTGGGGGCTGCGACCGGGCTGCTTATTCTATGGACATTTCTGACCCGCTTCAGCCATAAGCCCGCGACGGCGGACTGGGTATTGGGGATTGATCTGGCGGTCGCGGCCCTGCTGGCCTTGCTGGCCCTGCCGGCGGCTATGTTATGGCTGGTTGTGCGCCTGATCCTCTTGATGCGGCGTGTAAGGAGAGAGAGATGGCGACCCAGCCTGCCCTGAGATGCGAGGACCTGTGCGTCGATATCGCCGGAAAGCGCATCGTGAAATCGGTGTCCCTCAACCTCGCGCACGGACAATGGTACGGCATTCTGGGGGTCAACGGCTCCGGCAAGACCACCCTGCTCAATGGCCTTAGTGGGCGGTTACCTGTGGCGCAGGGCCGTATCTGGCTGAGGGACGAAGATGTCACCGCCACACCGCAGCGCCGCGCCGCCCTGTGGGGCTATGCGCCGCCGCCCGACAGCCTGCCGCCCGAATTGACGCCGCAGGTGCTGCTGGCGCTGGTCGCCGAAAGCCGTAAGGCTCAGGTGCCGGACGACCCGGCCCTGCTTGAAGCGCTCGATTACAACGCCCTGCGCCACAAGATGATCGCCACCCTGTCGGCGGGTCAGAAGCAGAAGATCGCGCTTATGTGCGCCTTTGTGGGCGAGCCGGCGCAGATCATTCTGGATGAGCCTTTCAACTGGCTCGACCCCCTGGCCATCTATGCCCTCAAAAACTGTCTGACCCAGCGCGCCCGCGAAGGGGCCCTGATCCTGACCGCCCTGCACGATGTCAGCAGTTTCATGACGCGCTGCGACGCCGGTGTGCTGCTGGCCGATGGCGAAATAAAGCGAGGCTTTTCAAGCCATGACCTGAGCGAAGGACGCAAAGACATCGCGGCGTTCGAACACTCGCTGTATGCCAGCCTGCGCCCGGCTTAACCCCTGAAATTATAAGGCTAATTTTGAGAATTATTCTCACCGAAATTTGCCTTGAAAAGCGATTCCCGCCCCCATATATCGACTCTGGTTCTTTTCTATTCATTTCAAACCTGCCGAGGATGTCATGGCCTTCGAACTTCCCGCTCTGCCCTATCCGACCGACGCGCTTGAGCCGCACATGTCGGCCAATACCTTCAGCTTCCACCACGCCAAGCACCATAAGGCCTATGTGGACAATCTGAACAAGCTGATCGACGGCACCGAGTTCGCGGACAAGTCGCTGGTCGAAATCGTCAAGGCCTCGGAAGGCACCAATCCCGGCGTGTTCAACAATGCCGCTCAGGTGTGGAACCACACCTTCTTCTGGCACTCGATGAAGCCGAACGGCGGCGGTCAGCCGACGGGCGCCATCGCCGACAAGATCACTGCCGATTTCGGCTCGTTCGACGCCTTTGTCGAAGCCTTCAAGACCGCTGGCGCGACGCAGTTCGGTTCGGGCTGGGCGTGGCTGGTTCTGGGTCAGGACGGCAAGCTGAAGGTCGTGAAGACCGGCAATGCCGAAACCCCGTTCACCAAGGGCGACAAGCCGATCCTGACGCTCGACGTGTGGGAACACGCCTATTATCTCGACTATCAGAACCTGCGTCCGAAGTTCATCGAAACCTACCTCACCTCGCTGGTGAACTGGGACTTCGCCAACAGCAATCTGGACGCCCCGCTGCATCCGGGCGTGTAATTTCAGCTTTATTGGCTAGATTACGGGGTGTGGGGTCTATGACCCCACGCCTTTTCTTTTGGGAGCTTCTCCATGGACGCCTCTGATCTGGCTACGGACATTCTCGCCCTGGCGCGTGCGCAGGGTCGCACGCTGACGACGGCCGAAAGCTGCACCGGCGGACTGATCGCCGCGGCCCTGACGCGCATTTCGGGGGCGTCGGACGTGTTCCACGAAGGCTATGTCACCTATTCCAACGCTGCCAAGGCGAAGCTTCTGGGCGTACCGGAGGCGGTTCTGGCCGAACACGGCGCGGTCAGCCTGCCCGTCGCGCACGCCATGGCCGAAGGGGCGCTGACCTCTGCCGGGGCCGATCTGGCTCTCAGCGTGACGGGGATCGCCGGACCGACCGGCGGTTCCGCTGAAAAGCCCGTCGGCATGGTCTGCTTCGGGCTGGCCTTCCGCCTGCCCGATGGCGAGGTCCGATCCCAGGCCAATGTGCATGTGTTTGAAAATCTGGGCCGCGACTATATCCGCGAACAGTCTGTGATGTACGCGCTGCACTGGGCGCTGGAGCATCTGAGGGCGGAGGCTTAAGCCTTATCACCGTAAAGCTGCCTGGCGCGGGCCTCGAACACGCTCATCAGTCGGGTGACAGCGAGATTGAGATTAGCCTTCAGCATGGCATTGAGGATGGGATTTTTGAAATCCATATCCATGTCGAAATCGACCCGTGTGCCGCCCTCAATTTCGGTAAAATGCCAGTGGCCATTGAGTTTGCGCAGCGGTCCGCGCAGCAGGCCCATATGCAGGCTGAGATCGTCGGCGCGACGCGTGACGCGCGTCGAAAAGCGCTCAGACAACATCTTGTAGCCTACCGACACATCGGCATCGAACATGTGCACCCCATCCGAGGGGGAGGAGGCATTATAGGCGCGCAGCGAGGTAATCCACGGAATAAACTCCGGATACCGCTTCACATCGCTGACCATGTCCCACAGGTCCGACGCCGCATAGGGCAGGACGCGTTCAAGATGAAACTGCGCCACGTCTCAGGCCCGCTTGCCCGCCAGTTGCGCGTCTCGCGCGGCCCGCAGGCGCTCGAAATCTTCGCCCGCATGGTGCGATGAGCGCGTGAGCGGCGACGACGACACCATCAGGAAGCCCTTGGCGCGCGCGATCGACTCATAGGCCTTGAATTCGTCGGGCGTGACGAAGCGGTCAATGGCGGCATGTTTGCGCGTCGGCTGGAGGTACTGACCGATGGTGATGAAATCGACGCCGGCGGAGCGCATATCGTCCATCACCTGCATCACCTCTTCCTTGGTTTCCCCAAGGCCGACCATGATGCCAGACTTGGTGAACTGCGAAGGGTCGCGTTCCTTGACGCGCTCCAGCAGGCGAAGCGAATGGTAATAACGCGCGCCGGGACGGATTTTCAGATAGTTGCGCGGGACGGTTTCGAGGTTGTGGTTGAAGACGTCCGGTTTGGCGTCGATGACGATTTCCGCCGCACCGTCCTTGCGCAGGAAGTCCGGCGTCAGGATTTCAACGGTCGTCTTCGGCGATTGCAGGCGAATCTGACGGATCACCTCGGCGAAGTGTTCCGCCCCGCCATCGGCCAGATCATCACGGTCCACCGAGGTGATGACGACGTGCGACAGGCCCATCTTGGCCACGGTCATGCCGACGCGGTTCGGCTCATCGGAATCGAGCGGCTGCGGCAGACCGGTCTTGACGTTGCAGAAGGCGCAGGCCCGTGTACAGGTGTCGCCCATAATCATCAGGGTGGCGTGGTTCTTGGTCCAGCACTCACCGATATTGGGGCAGGCGGCCTCTTCGCACACGGTCACCAGCTTGGCGTCGCGCACGGTCTGGCGCGTCGCATTATAGCCTTCGGAGCCCGGCGCCTTAACGCGCAGCCAGTCCGGCTTCTTCAGAATCGGGGTGTCCGGACGATTCTGCTTTTCAGGATGGCGCAGGTCAGGCTTGGAAACCGAGGCGTCGAGCCGGTTGATCAGGGTAACCATGGGGACACTTTAATAAGGAAACAGTCCGTCCCTAATTGGGCTTTTTGCCCGGCATTATCAAGCCAAAAGGCCTTGTCCTTTATAACATAGGGTAACAAGGGATGGCCGCGCGGCGGAATCTGGCCTAAGCTGAGCCCATGTTCACTGCCCGTCCGCTGTCGCCTTCCCTGTCTCGCCGCCGCTTAATGGTCGGTGCGGCAGCCGGCATAGGCGCTGCATTGGTGGGCTGCACGCGCAACGAAGGCCCGGACCAGACGGGTGTGGCCTTTACCGACTCGCAAATCCCGCCCGGCCTGTCGCCCGACGCCTATCCGCCCGCCGGGTTCGTATGGAGCGGCTTCAAATTCGGCACCCTGCCCGAAGCGCGTTACGGCGTTGCCGCCCCTCCGCTCAATCCGCGTGGGCATTTGCTGATGCTGGCCGATGCCCGCTACCCCGCCGAAGTCTACTTCGGACTGGCGCAACAGGCCGTAGCCGACAAGCTGAGCGTATGGATTTTCGAAGCACCGGGTCAGGGCGGATCAGGCAAGTATCTTTCGCAAAATCAGGATATTGCCCTGCCTGACTTCAGACACCCTATCAAGGCCGCCGAGGCCTTTGTGACCGAGGTCGTTCGCCCCTCACCCACCAAGCCTCTCTATCTCTTTGGGCATGGGTCGGGGGCCCTGACGGCGCTGGCCATGGATGCGCGCAACTGGCCGCTGCGCGGCGTGCTGGCCTATGCGCCGTGGGACGCGTCGCAATCGGCGTCTCCGCCTGAATGGCACCGCGAGGACGAACCCGCCGATGCCTGGGGCAAGGTAGCGCATCGCTGGCGCATGGCCAATCCCGATCTGCGTCGCGTCCACCTGAGTGCGGGTTGGATCAGGCAGATGGGCGAGGCACGCCGGGCGCTTGGCGGCTTCCGGCTGGAGCTGGGCCGCACCGCCGCCCCCATGATTCTGGCCGGGACGGGCGATCTTAAGGCGCTATGTGGCGGGCGCACTCCCTGCGAGGTGAAACCCATTGTCCGGGAAGAAGAATTAGCGCCCGTTTTTGAGGCCTTTCTGAGCCTTGGCACCTGACATAACGGCCCCTCTCAATTATTTGAACAATGTTCAATTGACTTGTGGCGCAGAGACTCATAGGGTGTAATCAGAATTGATCGGCAGCCGCAGCGTAATGACGGCCCTTTAAGCCGATCAAAGGGAGTGATCGCGCATGGTGCGCCCTTTTGATGTCGAAGCCGAAACGAAATCCCTGTTCGACGCGCTTCTCGACGCCGCGGAAACACATGGCAAGTCCAAGATCATCATAGAAGATCAGGACCGCCAGCCTTCAGATTATAATGAATTTATCCTGCGCACCTTCGTGCTGGCGCGCCTGTTCGACAAGGCGCTGAAGAAAGAAACGCGCATCGGCCTGATGCTACCGACCTCGATGGGCGGGGCTCTGAGCTTCTTTGCCCTGCACGCCCACGGACGCACGCCGGTGATGATCAATTTCACCGCCGGCCCCGCCAATATCAAGACAGGCTGCCTGACCGCGAAGGTCAAGACGGTTATTACCTCGAAGCGCTTCGTGCAGCAGGCCAAGCTGGAAGACCTCGTTGAGGCCATGGGGCACTTTGTCCGCATCCTCTATCTCGAAGATTTGCGCAAATCGCTGTCCCTGCCCGACAAACTCTACGGTCTGGCGGCCTCCAAACTGCCGCGCCGTTTCGCGCATAAGGCAAAGCCCTCGGACATTGGCGTTATTCTTTTTACCTCGGGCAGCTTCGGCACACCGCGCGGTGTGGTGCTGACTCAGGCCAATCTGGTGCTCAACTGCGCCCAGATCGCCGCCCATATCGAACTGAAGCCGGAATGGGTGTGCTTCAACCCCATGCCGATCTTCCATTCGCTGGGCCTGACCGGCGGCCTGATCCTGCCGCTGTTGCAGGGGATGCGCAGCTTCCAGTACCCGTCGCCGCTGCACGTCAAGCAGATCCCCGGTCTGCTCAAGGAAACCAAGGCGTCGCTGCTGTTTTCGACCGACACCTTCCTCAACCAGTACGCCCGTCAGGCGCAACCGGACGATTTCGCGACCCTCGCCTTCGTGGTCTGCGGCGCCGAGAAGGTGCGCGACGAAACGCACAAGCTGTTCAGCGAACAGTACGGCCTGACTGTCATCGAAGGCTATGGCGTCACCGAAACCTCACCGGTTCTGGCGGTCAATCTGCCAACCGACAATCATTACGGCACGGTGGGCCGCGCCCTGCCCGGTATGCAGTTACGCCTTGAAGTGGTCGAAGGCATCCCCGAAGGCGGACGCCTGCACGTTAAGGGCCCGAACGTTATGGCCGGCTACATCAATCTCGAAACCCCCGACGTCATCGAAGCGCCAAAGGACGGCTGGCACGACACCGGGGATATTGTGTCGATCGACCGCCACGGCTGCATCCGCATCTTGGGCCGCGCCAAGCGCTTCGCCAAGATCGCCGGTGAGATGGTGTCGCTGACGGCCGTTGAGCGACTGGCCGAAGAGGTGTGGCCGGACCATCGCCACGCCGTCGTGTCGCTGGCTGATGACAAGAAGGGTGAGCGTCTGGTGCTCCTGACCGATCATGCGGCGGCGGACCTGTCCACCCTGTCCGATCAGGCGAAGGAGAAGGGCGTCCCGGCGCTGGCCATCCCCAGAAAGCTGGTCAAGGTCGAGTCGATTCCGGTCCTCGGTTCGGGCAAGACGGACTATGTGACGCTGCAAAAGCTGGCCGAGGTCGTGGCCAACGCCGCTTGACAGCCGACACACGCCAAGGTTAAGGCGGAAACATGGCCATAACCCGCACCCTGTCTCACGGCACAAAGGCCGGAAGCGAAACCCGCTTCTGGACTATGATCGCCGTGGTCATGGGCCTGCTGGTTCAGGTGCTTTTTCCGCCGCACCTTCTGGCCGCTTCGCGCGACGGGTCTGGTTTTGTCCTGTGTAACAGCCCGGTGCCGGTGGTCGATACGACCCTCAGCCAGGCCGTCGCCAAGGACAAGGCTGAAAAAGCCACTCAGGGCCTCAAATGCGCCGATTGCGTGCTGGCGGGCCTGACCGGCATGCCGCAGCCCGACCTTACTGTGGTCCCTGTCGTCTATCCGCAAAGCCTTGCGCCGCTGACGCCTGCGTCAGATGTGGCGCAGCCTAAGGCCCGTGCCCCGCCGCGCCCACATTCCTGCGGCCCCCCACACCTCGTCTGATCGATTTTTCGCTCAGCGTGCGTCAGCGCGCTGATATGTCGTGCTTTCAGACAGGTTATTTCATGAAAACCCGTATATTCGCGCTGTGCCTCAGCGCTTCCGGCCTCGCCCTGTGCGCCGCCCTGCCCGCTTTTGCCGCCCCTCTCTCATCCGAAGCGGATGAAATCCCCACCGTCATCGTCACCGGCCGTCTCAATCCCGAAGACCCGTCCGCCGTGCGTGACACCCGCGCCAAATTGTCGCGGACACCAGGCGCTGTATCCGTCGTCGCCTCCGAAACCTACAGCAACAGCTATGCGGTCGGGATGTACGACACGTTGAAAAACGTCTCCGGCGTCTTCGCGCAAAAGAAGTTCGGCGAAGACAGCCGCTTCTCTATTCGCGGCTCCGGTATCGGCAATTCGGCCCACAACCGGGGTTCATGGCTGTCCATCGACGGCGTACCGGTCAATCAGGCCGACGGCTCCGGCGATTATCAGGAGATCGACCCGCTGTCGGCGCGCTATATCGAAGTTTATAAGGGCGGCAATGCCCTGCGCTTCGGGGGCGCGCAACTGGGCGGGGCGGTCAATTACGTTACGACCAGCGGCCGCAATGCCGGTTATCGCACACTGGTGCGACTGGAAGGCGGCAGCTTCGGCACAACCCGCGGGCAGATCGCCTATGCCGATGTCATCGGCGACTACGACCTCTATGTGTCGGCCAGCACCGTCCATGCTGACGGCTGGCGTGACAATTCAGAACAGAATGGCAAGCGTGTGACGCTGAATATCGGTCGCCGCTTCGGTGAAGGCCGCTCGCTGCGCTTCATTTTTCAGGGCAATGACCTGGATCAGCGTATCGCCGGGGCTTTGACTCTACAGCAGGCCCTGACAACGCCCAAGGCGACGACCGCCGCCAACTATCCGCTGCTGCGTTACGGCCGCAACGTCAAATCCGCGCGCAGCACGGTGCAGGGCGACTGGCAGATCAATGACAACTGGCGCGTCGAAGGCGGCGTCTATGCCGCGTGGAAGCAGCTCATCCACCCCATCTCCATCTATATTGACCAGCAATATCAGAACTATGGCGCCTTTGCCCGCCTCGATGGACAGGGCACTGTGGGCGGCAAGCGCTACGACGTCTTTGCCGGGGTCAATTACCGAAGCGGCAATATCGACGCCCATACCTTTGCCAACAGCAATGGCCTGCCCGGAACGATGTCCGGTAACGCGGTGCAAAACGCCCAGAGCTGGGACGTGTTCGCAGAAGGCCGCCTGTTCGTTACAGACCAACTGGCCCTGATCGCCGGTGGGGCCTACGGCTGGACCCGACGCGACTATGTCAACTATCTCAATACGGCCAACAATGCGGATAAGGATTTCGACTGGTTCGCGCCGCGCGTTGGGCTTTTGTGGCAAAACGCCAGCGGTCAGCAGGTCTTCGCCAATGTCACCAAATCGGTCGAAGCCCCGACCTATGGCGCTCTGGTGCAGTCGCCCCTGCCGCAGTTTACCAGCGTGCGGCCGCAGGAGGCCGTGACCGCCGAAATCGGTACGCGCGGCCGCTCGCAACACCTGACCTGGGATGTGGCGCTTTATCGTGCGGAGATCGACGGTGAAATGCTCAACTTCATCGTGTCGCCCGACATTCCTGCCGCCACCTTCAACGCTCAAAATACCATCCATCAGGGGCTTGAAGCCGCGCTCGACTGGCGCATCGGCACGATCGGTAACTGGGCCGTCATGGCGCGTCAGACCTATACCTGGTCGGATTTCAAATTCGACCATGACAAGACCTATAGCAATGCCCGCCTGCCCATCATCCCCGAACACTACTACCGCGGTGAACTGGCCTTCAGTTCAAAGAGCGGCTGGCGTATCGCGCCGTCGGTGGAATGGACGCCGTCGGATGTGTGGGTCGATTACGCCAATACGCAAAAGGCACCGGGCTTCACTGTGTGGAACCTGTCGGCCTCCAAAAAGGTCAATGACGGGCTGGAAGTCTTCGTCGAAGGACGAAATCTGGACGACACGCGCTATGTGTCGAGCGTCACGGCGGTGACCGACTTCACCAAGGTCGCGGCCAGTTCGCGCTCGGCCTTCTGGCCCGGCGAAGGTCGTGCCGTGTTCATCGGCTTCAAGCTGACGGGGCAGTAGCATGAGTAAGGCGGCGAACGACACGGTTCGCCGCCAGATTATCGACTACCGGATGATCTGGCGGTGGCACTTCTATGCGGGGCTGGTGTGCATCCCCTTCATCGTGATCCTGTCTCTGACGGGGCCGATCTATCTGTTCAAGCCCCAGATCGAGGCGGCTATTGACCGCCCTTATAATCAGGTGGGCCGGGCCGGGCGGGTTCAGCCCCTGTCTGTGCAGGTTGAAGGCGCGCTGGCGGCCTTTCCCCACGCGCAGTTTCAGTCGATCGAGGTCCGACCGGACGTCACCGACGCGGGGCGGGTCACGCTGAGCGAAAACGGCGAACGGCTGCGCGTCTATGTGCACCCGGAAACCCTGACCATACTGAAATCCGTGCCCGAAGAGGCGCGGTTTATGAACATCGTCAAGACGATCCATGGTGAACTGTTTGCCGGGCTGTTCGGCACCCTGCTGGTTGAAACGGCGGCCTGCTGGGCCATAGTGATGATCATTACCGGCCTCTATCTGTGGTGGCCGCGGGGCACAAAAGGGCTGGCCGGAGTCCTGTGGCCGCGCCTTGAGGGCAAATTGTTCTGGCGCGATCTGCACGCGGTCACGGGTCTGTGGGTGTCGTTTTTTGCGCTCTGCCTGCTGCTGACCGGCCTGCCATGGACGACGGTCTGGGGGGCCGGCTTCAAGGTGGTGCGTCAGGCCGCGATTGCTCAGTCGTCAAAACCCGACTGGTCCACCAGCCGCGCAGCGGACAAGGTCAGCGAGCACGAAGGCCACGGCCACGGGGGCGCGCAAAGCGGGGGCGCGGTCGATCTGACGCTTCTGGACCATATGGCGGGCGAATTACGCGCCGCTGACCTGCCGCCGCCGGTCGTATTGATGGCCCCGGCCAAGGGCAAGCCGTGGCAGGGTGTCTCCCAGACCCAGAACCGACCCAAGGGCGTGACCGTCACCTTCGATCATATGGGCGATGTGGCGCAGATCAAAACCTTTGGTGACAAGCCACTCATCGACCGTGTGTTCGGTGTGGGCATTGCGCTGCACGAAGGGCAGTTGTTCGGCGCGCTCAATCAGGCGCTGGGCGTGCTGACGGCGGCGGGTCTGCTGACGCTGTGTGTTTCGGCGGTGATGATGTGGTGGCGACGGCGACCGGACAAGGTGACACTGGGCGCGCCCGCACGGCTGCCGGACGAACGGCTCGGCACGGGTCTGGGCCTGCTGATACTAGCCCTCGCCCTGTTCCTGCCGATGATGGGGCTTTGCCTGATCGTCGTGGCTCTGATCGAGCGATTGGTGCTGCGGCGTATCGTTCCCGTTCGCGATTGGCTGGGTCTGACGTGACGGAAGGTGAATTGCAAACCAAAACTGAATATTAAGTTGCGTTTTGAAATTTATAATTTTTGCAATAAAATCAAAAGCCCGCTCTGAAACAGAGCGGGCTTTTTAAACTTCAAAGCGAAAAATTTCGACGGGCCGCCCCAAGAAATTTTTCACGATACGGCGAAGGGGGTACATGGGGGAAACCTGTTTCCCCCATGATAGCCTTACAGGTTGATCATCCGTCCGTCGGCGTCGAGTGACGCTTCGAGGATGGCCTCCGACATGGTCGGGTGCGGGAAGACGGTCCCTTGCAGATCTTCTTCCGTCGCTTCCATGGTGATGGCCAGACAGAAGCCCTGCACCATTTCCGTGACATTGGCCCCGATCAGGTGGGCCCCCAGCAGCGCGCCGGTCTTCTTATCGAAGATGACCTTGACGAAACCGCCCGGCTCACCGGCGGCAATCGCCTTGCCGTTAGCCTTGAAGGGGAAGCGGCCAATCTTGACATCGAGACCCTTTTCCTTGGCGCCCTGCTCGGTGATACCGACCGAAGCGACTTCCGGCGTGGCGTAGGTGCAGCCCGGAATCGGCGGATTGAGGTTCGACAGCTTCTTGCCGGCCATATAGTCGGCGGCGTGGACGGCTTCGTGAGAGGCCTTGTGCGCCAGCCAGGGCGGCCCGGCGCAGTCGCCGATGGCGTAGAGGCCCTTCACATTGGTCTTGCCGTGGCTGTCGTTCTTGATGTGACCGCGGTCCATCTCGACGCCCAGCTTTTCCAGACCGAGGTTTTCGGTATTGGCGACGATGCCGACGGCTACGATGCAGCCTTCAGCCTCCAGCGTTTCAGCCTTACCGCCGACTTCGACCGACACTTTGACGCCCGCAGCGGTCTTTTCGACCTTGGTGACCTTGGCCCCCAGACGGAACTTGAAGCCACGCTTTTCAAAGGCCTTCTGGGCCTCGGCAGAGACTTCCTTGTCCTCGACCGGCAGGATGCGATCCATGGCCTCAACCACGGTGACATCGGCGCCCAGCGAACGATAGAAGGAGGCGAACTCGATGCCGATAGCCCCCGAACCGATCACCACCAGCGACTTCGGCATGGCCTTAGGCGTCAGGGCGTTACGATAAGTCCAGATGCGCTCGCCGTCCGAAACCGCGCCAATGGCCGGGATTTCGCGGGCACGCGCCCCGACCGCCAGCATGACGTTCTTGGCTTCGACAACCTGTTCGCCGCCCTTGTTCAGCTTGACGCGCACCTTAGGCGCATCCTTACCGGGTTCCAGCGTGGCGAAGCCCTCGATCACGTCGATCTTGTTCTTCTTCATCAGATAGCCGACGCCGCCATTAAGCTGCTTAGCGACGGCGCGCGAGCGGGCGATGACCTTTTCGAAGTCGAAGCCCGGCTTTTCGCCGGTCAGACCGTAATCACCGAGGTGATTGATCTTGTCGAACACTTCGGCCGACTTGAGCAGGGCCTTGGTCGGGATACAGCCCCAGTTGAGGCAGATGCCGCCCAGCAGTTCACGCTCGACGATGGCGACCTTCAGGCCGTTCTGAGAGGCACGGATCGCGCCTTCGTAACCGCCCGGACCGGAGCCGATAACAACCAGATCATAAGACATTTCAATAACCTGCGATTTCTCCGACACTCGATGAGGGACTCATCAGGTGTCGGCAAGGGCAAGCGCCCGCCGCCGCTTTTGCGGCGAGCCATGCGGCGTTTGAGCTGAAAACCATGCGTGACATCAAAGATGTCACGCCAGCATCTTGATGGGGTCTTCGAGAAGCCCCTTCAGCGCGGTGATGTATTTCGCACCGACCGAGCCATCGACCACGCGGTGATCGCAGGTCAGGGTGACGGTCATGACGGTGGCGACCGCCAGTTGGCCATTCTTAACGACCGGGCGCTGCTCACCGGCACCAACCGACAGGATGCAGCCCTGCGGTTCGTTGATGATCGAGGCGAATTGCTTGATGCCGAACATGCCGAGGTTGGACACCGAGAAGGTGCCGCCCTGGAACTCTTCGGGCTTCAGCTTCATATCGCGGGCGCGCGCCGCCAGATCCTTGGTTTCCTTGGCGATCTGGGCCAGCGACTTGGTTTCGGCCTTGCGGATGATCGGGGTGATCAGGCCGCCGTCGATAGCCACGGCCATGGCGATATCGGCATTGTGGTGCATCGCAATGCCTTCGGGGGTGAAGGAGGCATTGGCTTCCGGCACCTGCTTGAGCGCCAGCGCCACCGCCTTGATGACGATATCGTTCACCGAGACCTTGATGCCCTGCGATTCGAGCGCCGTATTGATCTTGGTGCGCGCCGCCAGCAGGTTGTCGAGTTCGATATCGACGGTCAGCGGGAAGTGCGGGATGTCGCGGAAAGACTCAGTGAGGCGGCGGGCGATGACCTTGCGCATATTGTTGAGCGGCACGAGGTCGTAGGAACCCGGTGCAATACCCATCTGCTCAAGGCTTTGAACCTTGCGCGGCTCAGCCGCCGCGGTGGTCGCCGCCGGGGCGGAACCCGCCTTGCCGGTGCCCGAAGCCAGAGCGGCTTCGATATCGCGCTTGATGATACGGCCGTGCGGGCCGGTGCCCTTCAGCAGCTTGAGATCGAGCTTGTTGATCTCGGCCAGACGACGCGCCAGCGGCGAAGCCGCCACGCGCGCCCCACCCGAAACGGCCGGGGCTGCGACGGGGGCGGCGGCCACAGGGGCCGGAGCCACCGCGGGCTTCGGCGCTTCGGCGGCTTTCGGGGCCTCAGCTTTAGGCGCGGGAGCCGCCGAACCACCCTCACCGGCCAGACGCGCGATAGGGGTGTTCACCTTCACACCTTCGGTCCCGGCTTCGATCAGGATGGCCTCGACCACGCCTTCATCCACGGCTTCGACTTCCATCGTCGCCTTGTCGGTTTCGATTTCGGCGATGACGTCACCGGCGGAGACGGTGTCCCCGACCTTGACGTGCCACTTGGCCAGGATGCCCTCTTCCATGGTGGGCGAGAGCGCCGGCATCAGAATATCGGTCATGTGTGGCCCCTCTTACTTGTACGAGACTTGCTTGACCGCGGCGATGATCTTCTCAACGCTGGGGACGGTCAGGGCTTCGAGGTTGGCGGCGTAAGGCATCGGGACGTCTTCCTGATGCACGCGGGCGGGCGGTGCATCCAGATCGTCGAAGGCTTCGGCGGTGACACGGGCAGCCACTTCGGCCCCGATACCGCACGGACCCCAGCCTTCTTCGACGGTGACCAGACGGTTGGTCTTCTTCACCGAAGCGACGACCGTGTCGGTATCCAGCGGACGCAGCGTGCGCAGGTTGACGACTTCGGCATCGATGCCCTCTTCGGCCAGCTTCTCAGCCGCCTTAAGCGCAAAACCGACCATGCGCGAATGGGCGACGATGGTGACGTCCTTACCGGCGCGCTGGATCTTGGCCTTGCCGATGGGCAGCACGAAATCCTCAACATCCGGGATTTCAAACTCGTTGCCGTACATCATCTCGTGTTCGAGGAAGACGATGGGGTTCGGATCGCGGATGGCAGCCTTCATCAGGCCCTTGGCGTCGGCGGCGTCGTAAGGCGCAATGACCTTCAGACCCGGAACGTTGGCGTACCACGCCGAATAGTCCTGCGAGTGCTGGGCGGCGACGCGGGCCGCGGCACCGTTCGGACCACGGAAAACGATCGACGACTTGATCTGACCGCCCGACATGTAGAGCGTCTTAGCCGACGAGTTCAGGATGTGGTCGATGGCCTGCATGGCGAAGTTGAAGGTCATGAACTCGATGATCGGCTTAAGACCGGCCATGGCCGCCCCCGAACCGATACCGGCAAAGCCCATTTCGGTGATCGGCGTGTCGATAACACGGCGGTCGCCGAACTCTTCGAGCAGGCCGCGCGAGACCTTGTACGCGCCCTGATACTGAGCGACTTCCTCGCCCATCAGGAACACGCGGTCGTCGCGGCGCATTTCTTCGGCCATGGCGTCACGCAGCGCGTCGCGCACGGTGATCTTGACCATCGGCGTGCCTTCCGGGAATTCCGGATCAGCCGCGGGCTTCGACACAGGGGCCGCCGCCGCAACCGGGGCCGCGGCTTCAACCGTGGCCGCAGGGGCCGCTTCGGCCCTGGGCGCGGGCGCACTTTCGCCACCGGCCAGACGCGCGATGGGGGTGTTCACCTTGACGCCTTCGGTGCCGGCTTCGATCAGGATGGCCTCGACCACGCCTTCATCGACGGCTTCGACTTCCATCGTCGCCTTGTCGGTTTCGATTTCGGCAATCACCTGACCGGCGGAGACCTCGTCACCGGCCTTGATGTGCCATTTGGAAAGGGTGCCCTCTTCCATGGTCGGAGAGAGAGCGGGCATAAGAATGTCGGTCATCTGGGATCAGGCCTCAAGATAAACGTCGGTGTACAGTTCGGACGGATCGGGTTCGGGGCTGGTCTGAGCGAACTCGACGGCCTCCATAACGATCGCCTTGATTTCGTTGTCGATGGCCTTGATTTCGGCCTCTTCGACACCCGCCTGCTCCAGCATCGTCTTGATGTGGTCGATCGGATCGCGGGTCGTCTTGACCTCATCGACCTCTTCCTTGGAACGATACTTGGCCGGGTCGGACATGGAGTGACCGCGATAGCGGTAGGTCTTCATCTCAAGGATGTACGGCCCCTTGCCCGAACGGGCGTATTCGGCGGCGCGTTCGGCGGCTTCCTTCACCGCGAACACGTCCATGCCGTCCACGGTTTCACCGGGGATGCCGAACGAAGCGCCGCGCTGCGACAGGTTCGTCGTGGCCGAAGCGCGGGCCAGAGCCGTGCCCATGGCGTATTCGTTGTTTTCGATCACATAAACGACCGGCAGGTTCCACAGCTTCGCCATATTGAAGCTTTCATAGACCTGACCCTGGTTGGCCGCGCCGTCACCGAAATAGGTGAAGGAGACATTGCCATTGTTGCGGTACCAGTCGGCAAAGGCCAGACCCGTCCCCAGCGACACCTGAGCGCCGACGATGCCGTGGCCGCCGAAGAAGCCGGTTTCGATGTCGAACATGTGCATCGACCCGCCCTTACCCTTCGACGAGCCGCCGATGCGGCCGGTCAGTTCGGCCATAACGGCCTTGGGGTCCATGCCGGCGGCCAGCATGTGGCCGTGGTCGCGGTAACCGGTGATGACCTGATCGCCGTCGATAGAGGCAGCTTCCATGCCCACGGCAACGGCTTCCTGACCGATATACAGGTGGCAGAAGCCCCCGATCAGACCCATGCCGTAGAGCTGACCCGCACGCTCTTCGAAGCGACGGATGAGAACCATCTCACGGTAATATTTCAGGAGTTCGTCTTTGGAGACATTGCGTTTGGCGGAACCCGTCGTTCCGGTGTCAGTGGCCTTGGCGGCGCGCGCCATGGAAACCTCCCTGGGGTTAATCGTGCCGCTTGCGCCTTACCCGCAGGCAGAGACGTTCGCAGCCGGTCAAAAAGACGTTCGAGCGCGCACCGACACAAGAGGGTCGGCCGCCCATAGAGGGGATGCAGTCAGTTCTGGTGATCCCGTGGGAAATATCCGGCGGCAGAGCGACCGGAATTTCAGGGCTCGTCAAAAACCGCCTGAATTCACGTCAGGACTTCTCTTAGGCAAAGCCCAGGCTGACGTAAAGTCCCCTTGCGGACTCAGGAATTGCGCGCAGGGGCGATGTGATCACGGATCACGTATTCGTTAGGGGCATTGAGGCCCAGCAGAACGCGGGCGCGTTCTTCAAGCAATTCTTTGGAAAGATTATCGGTTCTCAAATAACGGGCGCGGGCTTCAAGGTCCTGCCGCTCAGCGGCAAGATCAGCCAGCAGTTTTTGCTTTTCGGCCAGCTCAACCTGACGGGTTTCCTGCGAAAAGAACCCTTTATCGCCAGTCAAATACTGTACGCCGCAGTAGGTCAGAAATATAGCGATGATCGCGGTAGGCAAATAGGGCCTCAGTTTCTGAATCACGACTTTCGCCCCTTCTGGACGGACCACATTGACAGGAGGGATTTTTGTCCGTGTCGGTTTAACAAACTGTTACCGAACATGTCACTTCAACTGAAAGAATTTATCATAAAACGCGAGCGGCGCAGGACACCTGCGCCGCTCTTTTTGGCAGTTTTGTAAAAAACGTCCCAGCCGGTGAGAGGCCGGTTCCGATTTTAGCTGCGGATGACGGACAGGCCGGCATAAACGGCTTCATCGTCGAGGATCGATTCGATACGCAGCAACTGGTTATACTTGGCCAGCCGGTCCGAACGCGCCAGAGAACCCGTCTTGATCTGACCGCAGTTCAGCGCCACCGCTAGGTCGGCAATGGTCGAATCTTCGGTTTCACCCGAACGGTGAGACATCACCGAGGTATAGCCCGAACGGTGCGCCATATCGACGGCGTCCATGGTTTCCGACAGGGTGCCGATCTGGTTCACCTTGACGAGGATCGAGTTGGCGAGGCCTTCGACGATGCCGGTTTCCAGACGGCTCGGATTGGTGACGAACAGGTCGTCACCGACCAGTTGCAAACGGTCGCCCAGACGCTCGGTCAGGAGCGCCCAGCCTTCGAAATCGTCTTCGGACATACCGTCTTCGATCGAGCAGATCGGGAACTTATCGGCGAGGTTGGCGAGATAATCGACCATTTCTTCGCGGCTCAGGACCTTGCCCTCGCCTTCCAGATGGTACTTTTCGTCCTTGAAGAACTCGGTCGAGGCCACGTCGAGCGCCAGCCAGTAGTCTTCACCGGCCTTGTAGCCTGCCGCCGTACCGGCATCGACGATGAATTGCAGCGCCACTTCGGCCGAGGACAGGTTCGGCGCAAAGCCGCCTTCGTCACCGACATTGGTGTTGTGACCGGCCTTCTTGAGCGCCGACTTGAGGCTGTGGAAGATTTCCGCACCCATGCGCAGGGCTTCGGAGAAGGTTTCAGCGCCGGCCGGAACAATCATGAATTCCTGAATGTCGATGGGGTTGTCAGCGTGCGCGCCGCCATTGATGATGTTCATCAGCGGCACGGGCAGGACGCGGGCCGACAGGCCGCCGACGTACTTATAAAGCGGCAGGTTGACCGAAGCCGCCGCCGCCTTGGCCACGGCCAGCGACACGCCCAGAATGGCGTTAGCCCCCAGACGGCCCTTATTCTCGGTGCCGTCGAGATTGATCAGGATCTGGTCGATGTGGCGCTGATCGCGGGCGTCGAGACCGCTCAGGGCTTCGTAGATTTCGCCATTGACAGCATCGACCGCCTGACGCACGCCCTTGCCCAGATAGCGGCTCTTGTCGCCATCGCGCTTTTCGACGGCTTCATGCGCGCCGGTGGAGGCACCCGACGGCACAGCGGCGCGACCGAAAGCGCCGTCTTCGAGGGTGACATCGACCTCAACGGTCGGATTGCCGCGCGAGTCGAGGATTTCACGAGCAACGATATCAATAATGGCGGACATGGCAATCTTCCCTGAGGGGTTTGAAAAACGAGGGTTGCTTAGCAAGCGCGCCCAAGCCTGACAAGCCCGCCACGGGGAATGCGTCTCATATATTGAGTATATCGGCGGGCTTCTCGAAGACGTGATCCGGCTTTTCGCTCAGCAGGCTGTCTTCGTGGGCATAGCCCCAGGTCACGGCCCCCACAACAATGCCCACCTTGCGCGCCGCCTCGATGTCGCGCAACTCATCACCGATGGACAGGGCCTCAGTCGGTTTCGCCTTGAAGGCCTTGAGCACGGCCTTGAACTTGGCCGCCTTGCCAAACAGCGATGAACCGCACGAATAGTGATCGATCAGGGCGCTCAGCTCAGCACCCAGCACGGTGCGTACATTGTCGGCATCGTTAGAGGTCACCACCACCACGGTCACGCCGCGCGCCTTCAGATCGCGTATCACCTGAGCAATCCCGTCGAACAGCACGATTTTCTCAATCTGCTGGTTCTGGAGCCTCTGGGCATAGGTGGCAATGGCCGGTAGCTTAAGCAGCGGCACCTTCAGACGCTTTAGCAGTTCACGCGGCCCCAGACGGCGCAGTTCGTCAAGGTGCGAACGGTCCGGATTCTCAAAGCCGAAGCGTTCGGCCAGATGGTCGAACACCTCAAGGAACCACGGAAACGAATCGGCCAGCGTGCCGTCGAAATCGAAGATCACCAGACGATAGGGATAGGGGGGCATGAAAGGCCTTCCGGAATCAAAAACGCGGCACCTGAGGCGCCGCGTCTTTATATCTTCGGTCGATAAAGGCGGTTAGTCCTTTTTCGGCGTAATCACCTGACGGCCCTTGTAGATGCCGGTCTTCAGGTCGATGTGGTGCGGACGGCGCAGTTCGCCGGTGTCCTTGTCTTCCACAAACGAGTTGGCGCCGAGCGCGTGGTGCGAGCGACGCATGTTGCGCCGTGAGGGGGATACTTTCCGCTTAGGTACGGCCATGTCCGACTCTCTTTTTCAAGTGAGGCTCGATAAGCTTTTACCCAAGCCTTTCAAGCGTAGAATGATGTGTTGACCGGTTGTTCTTCCGGTCGGAAGGCGCGCCTTATGCCTCAAGAGCGCAAAAGGATCAAGGGGGCAGATGTAATAAATATTGCCACCCGCCGGGTTGCTAACCAGAATGCGACGGTCGGGCTTATAAACGGAGCACATTTCCGCCGCAATCCATTCAGATGCCGTTCAGCTTGCCGGGGGCTCAATAGCGTCATCCCATGCACGTATCCTCAGGTGGCATTATGAAACGCTCCTTTTTTCAACGGCATCTGCCTCTGGCGCTGATCGGGGTAGGCCTTTTCGGTCTGGCCGCCCCTACCCTGGCCTCAGCACAAGGCTATGACGGCTATTGCTATCAGCGCAAATCCAATTCCACGGCAACGGGGGCGGTGATCGGCGCTCTGGCCGGAGCGGCCATCGGCAACGGCTCCTCACATCGCCATGACCGCGGCGGCAATACTGTGGCCGGCGCCGCTGTAGGTGCCGTGGTGGGCGGAGCCTTAGGCAATGCCTCCGTCGATTGCCACGATGGCCGCTACTATTCCTATGATCGCAGTGGTTACTACGACCCGCCACCCCCGCCGCCGGGTTATGGCGTTGTCTATTACGAATCGCGCCCGCGCTATGATGGCTATTATGTCTATCGCGAGCGCTATTACGGCCCGCGCTACTACCCGGCCCCGCGCAGCCATTATTACCGCGATCGCTATGACCGGTACGATCGCTATGACCGCTATGAGCGTCGCGACCGGGAATATTATCATCACCGCCGTGAGCGATGGTAAAAACAAAAGAGACGGTCCCATAAGGAACCGTCTCTTTTGTTTTGATGGTCGGGGAGACAGGATTCGAACCTGCGACCCCCTGCTCCCGAAGCAGGTGCGCTACCAGGCTGCGCCACTCCCCGACAAAGAAGGCATCCCTTTAAATAAGGGATACGCATACGCCCGGAACCGGTCGTCTGCGTCTGGAGGCCGCTCTATACGGAAACGCCGGAACTCACGCAAGCCTTTGCCGTCAAAAAAATGCAGTATGTTGGGGAGAAACCGGAGGATAGCAACGGAGAGTGGGGCTTTGGGAATCACACAAGCTGTGCCCCTTCGCGGTTCGGATACTGGAGCGGAGACCTTAAACACATAAGGGCCGCCCCGGAGGGGCGACCCTTATGTGTTTAAATGGTCGGAGCGACAGGATTCGAACCTGCGACCCCTTGACCCCCAGTCAAGTGCGCTACCAGGCTGCGCCACGCTCCGACACCTCTTGACAGAGGCCTCCCCTGGTAAGGAGAACGCGGCTTATAGAGAGGAATAAAGCGGCCTGCAATAGGCCACAGACGTTTTCCACCGCTCACATGCGGCGGATTAGAGCCCTTTCAGGCTGCGCAGCATGGTTTTCTGCGCGTTTTCGAGGCTTTGGGCGATGGCCAGAAGCCGTGTGCGCGTCTCTTCGCTCAGGCCGCGAACGACCGGCAGGGCCGACATTTCGTCAAAATCAAACGCCGGTTCGGCACTGTCCGCCATGACCTTACGCGGTAAGGGCGGCGTGGATACGACCTCCATCGGCGCATCGTCAGGTTCCGCGTAAACATCCGCCGCCGCTATAAAGGCGGTGCTGCCGCCCTGCCCGGCCGATAGCAGCGCCTTTTGCCCCTCGTCCTTGTACAGCTTCTGTACGCCGCGAATCGTATAGCCGCGATCGTGCAGCAGCACCTTCACCCCCATCAGCAGGTCGATATCCTGCGGACGATAGAAGCGGCGCCCCCCGGCGCGCTTGGTCGGACGGATAAAGGTGAACTTGGTTTCCCAGAACCGCAGCACATGCTGGGGCACGCCCACCGCGTCAGCGGTTTCGGAAATGGTACGAAAGGCGAGAGGCCCCTTGGACACGTGTACTGGCCTTTTTTACGACTTATTCGCCGACGCCGGCATCAACGCGCGCCTTCATGATCTGCGAAGCCCGGAAGGAGATGACCTTGCGCGGATCAATGGCCGCCGGCTTGCCGGTCTTGGGGTTGCGGCCCACGCGAGCGTTCTTTTCGCGGACCTGAAACACGCCAAAGCCCGACAGCTTGACCGTCTCGCCCTTTTCCAGCGAATCAATGACCAGATCGAGGGTGCGCTCCACCAGCGCGGCGCATTCCTGACGCGGCAGGCCCAGCTCATTGTGCACCGCTTCGAACAGTTCGGCGCGGGTCAGGGTCGTGGCTTTCATATCAAATCCCCTCCGGAATGATCCATCAGAGGGAACCATACGCATTTTCCCGTTCACGTCAAAGGGTTGGACGCGGCTTGTCATCAAATAAATGAGATTTTCGTCTCAATATACGGTTGGCCTTACAACCGTATGGCCGCCGCCGCCCAGGTCAGACCGCCACCCAACGCTTCGATCAGCACCAGATCGCCCTTTTTAACCCGTCCGTCCTGTATCCCGGCATACCAGGCCAGCGGAATCGAAGCCGCCGAGGTATTGGCATGTTCCGCTACGGTCGAAATGAACTTGGCGCGGTCCATCCCCAGCCGGTCAGCCACACCATCCAGAATCCGCTGATTGGCCTGATGCGGGATGAACCAGTCCACCGCCTGATGGTCCAGCCCGGCCTTGTGCAGGGCCGATTCGGCGGCTTCGGAGATTTTCTGCACGGCGTGCTTGAACACCTGATTGCCCTGCATGCGGATCTTGCCCACGCGCTGACCCGAATCAAAGACCCCGCCATCGACGTACAGAAGATCGGTCTTGGAACCATCGCATTGCAGGTCGAAGCTGAGGATACCCGTATCCTGCGCCGTGCCCTGCCCCTCGGCGGGTTCCAGCACCACAGCCCCGGCCCCATCCCCGAACAGGATGCAGGTCGAACGGTCCGTGTAGTCAAGGATTCGGCTCATCACCTCTGCCCCGATGACCAGAGCGCATTTCGACAGGCCGCGCGCGACAAACCCATCAGCCACGCTCAGGGCATAGACGAATCCCGAACAGACCGCCTGCACGTCGAAGGCCGCGCCGCGCGGCACGCCCAGCTTGGCCTGAACGATCGAGGCGGTGGACGGAAAGGTCATGTCCGGCGTGGTGGTGGCCACGATAATGAGGTCGATATCCTCAATCGTGCGC
Organism: Asticcacaulis sp.; assembly: GCF_027484505.1. Lineage (GTDB taxonomy): Bacteria > Pseudomonadota > Alphaproteobacteria > Caulobacterales > Caulobacteraceae > Asticcacaulis. The sequence goes on along the minus strand of NZ_JAIXSV010000301.1, from coordinate 66,731 downwards.
CCTGCCGCCGCCAGCGCGATCTTCGCCGCTTCGACGGCCAGATCGCTGGTCAGCTGGTCATCGCCCGCCTTGTGACGCTTGCGGATGCCGGTGCGCGCCACGATCCATTCGTCCGTGGTATCCACCATGCGGGTGAAGTCCTCGTTAGAGAGGACCGTCTCAGGCAGATAACCGCCGACGCCGGTTACCGCCGTACGTGTTACGCTCATGCTCAGGATACCTTTTAAAGCGCAATCCGACAAAGTGGGTACCACTTTTCGGGAAAATTGCGCGATCAGACAAAAACTTAGAGCGAGATGATTTCATAAATCATCTCGCTCTAATCCGCCATGTGCGGGGGTTGCGGCGTTTCGGGCGACGCGACATGCGTCTTGCGAACGTGGGCCAGCGCCTTGCGGATGTCCGTCGCATAGGCACTGGCGGCCAGAGAAATGGCGACGCTCACGGCATTGGAATAGGCCCAGGCCTCGGCCCCGCCGTGGCTTTTGACGACAATGCCGTTGAGCCCCAGAAGCGGGCCGCCATTGGCCGCGCCGGGATCGACCGTCTTGGCCATGGCCCGCAGCGCTGGCGCGGCAAGAAGCGCCCCCAGCTTGGACAGCAGCGAAGAGGTCAGCGCGTCCTTGAACAGGTTTTTGACGAACTTGGCCGTACCTTCGGCGGTTTTCAGAGCGATGTTGCCCGTAAAGCCGTCGGTGACGACCACGTCCACCGTCCCCTTGCCGATATCGTCGCCTTCGACAAACCCGTAGTAATGAATACCGTCCACGCCTTCGCGCAGGAGACGGTGCGCCTCACGCACCTCCTCATGACCCTTGACGTCCTCGGAGCCGACATTAAGCAGTCCGACCGTCGGTTTATCCTTGCCGCGCACGGCGCGGTGGAAGGCCGTGCCCATGACGGCAAATTCGATCAGCTGATTGGCATCGGAGGTCACATTGGCCCCGACATCGAGCACCGTCCCCATACCGCCCTTGGCATTCGGCCACGAGCAGGCGATCGGCGGCCGCTCGAGGTCTTCGGTGATCATCTTGAGGATCATCTTCGACAGCGCCATCAGCGCGCCGGTGTTTCCTGCCGAGACGACCGCATGGGCCGCACCGCTTTTGACCGAGGAAATGGCCATAAACAGGCTGGTTGTCCGGCGTCGCAGGGCCTGAGCCGGCTTTTCATCCATCGCCACCGACTGATCGGTATGAACGATGGTGGCGACGACCTTCAATTCCGGACATTTGGCCAGTTCCGGCGCAATCAACGCCTCATCGCCGTGCAGCAGAAAGCGCAAGCGGCCCGAACCGTCGCGCTTCAGCGCCTCTGCCGTACCCGGCACAGTCACACGGGGGCCATGATCACCGCCCATGGCATCGATTGCGATAACAACCGTGCCCTCAGGGGCGACGCCTATGCCTCCCACAGGCGCTTCGGACGACGAAATAGGATCAGGGGAAGACAAGGGACGCTCTAAGACCTCACAGGGGTGCCAGGGCCGTCCTTATAGACCCTCCGGCGCAAGGCCGGAAGGTGGAAATAAGACGAGTCCCCGAGGCGGCGGACGATAACGCCCCCGCCGAACTTATCAAGATGCTTTTTCAGGTCGCGCACTCAGGCGTCATCACCTTTCAGGCGCGACAGCACGGCGAAAGGCGACGGCTCCTTCGGCTGATCCGGTTCCTCGAACACAGCACCGGGCTTGCGCGCAAAGGGATCATAGGCTTCACCCAGCGCTTCGATGACGTACTGACCGACATCGATCTGACCATTGAGGGCCACATCCGGCAGGTCGAGGTCTTCGACGCTCAGTTCACTTTCTTCCTCGTCGCCCTTGCTCTTGCGCGCCTGCGCCACCACCACGACGTCGATGCGCGCCGCGATGGGGTGACGGAAGGGATCGAGCGTCACGCCGCATTCCTGCGTCACTTCACCGCTCAGATCGACATCGACAATCACCTCATCGCTGCCCGGTGATTTGCGGCCTTTCGTCGTGACCTTTGCCGTCAGGTCGTGCAATTCGATCATGCCGAAGTTTTCGGCGATCAGCGTGCGGCGCGCCGCATCGGCCGTCAGGGTCAGATCGAGCCCGCGAAAGGCCTCGTCAAAGCGCACAGTGTGCGTCCACAGCGGGGCATCGGCTTCGGTCATGGCTCAGTTCTCCTTGGTATTTAAACGCGTTACTTCCGGCCAGTTTACCTCACCGGCCAGCAATCTGTCTGCACGCACCTGCGTGCGAACCTCATCCATATAGGCGCTCAAACCCGCCGCCCACAGAGGGGCCTGCGGGTCCGGGGTGTCATCCGTGGCATAGACGGTGCGCAGCAGGTAATCGGCCTGCGCGGCGGTCGCGTCCTCTGCTCCCGCCTCCTCCCAGATTTCGTTCCAGCGCACCAGCCGCGTATAGACCTGCTGGCTGAGCTTTTTCATCTTTTTCGGCACGGTCAGGTCGCCCACCCCCTGTTCGCGCAGCGTGTCGTCCAGCGCCAGCAGCAGCGAATCGAACAGGGCCTGAGAGGTTTCGCGGTACTGTTCCTCGTCTGATTTCAGGCGGTTAATCAGCAGGACGACATGCAGCACCAGAAGCTCGAATCGCGCCCCGATCTCATCCTTCACGCCGTAATCGGTATAGAAAACGACCTGACGCGACTGCGCCACGGCCGCCGCATAGAGGGCTTCGCCGGCCACGCGCGTCGGACTGGGCTTTTTCAGACCCAGACTTTCGCCGAGCGAGCTGAGGAATTTGTCGAGCATTTACGTCCCCGTCTCCGTTTGCGTTCTTGCCAAGCCGGAATATTTATGGCCTTCATTCGGCCCCAAGATTGCACTAAACAGTCTGGCACCCAAGGTCAAACCCGAACGGAACCTGATGATCAAGCCGTCCACCCTTCTGGCCCTCGCCGCCGTTGCCGCCGCCGCTTCCACGCTTGGCGCCTGCGCCCCCAGCGTTTCGCGTCAGGGCTATCTCGCTATCGAAGCCAATCCCGCCACCGACATCAAGGTGGGTGAGGATACGCAGACCAGTGTGCGCACCAAGTTCGGCTCTCCGTCTCAGGTCGCCACCTTCGACCCCGGCGTCTGGTACTATATCACGCAGACGACCTCGAAAATGACCTATAAGCCCGCGACCCTGACCTCGCGCAGCGTCACCATCGTCGAATTCGACAAGGAGACGCAGGCGGTCAAAACCGTGAAGACCCTGTCGCTGGCCGACAGCCGTGACATCGCGCTGAACCCCAACAAGACGCCGACTCGCGGCCGTGAACTGACGGCGCTGGAGCAGATTCTGGGCAATGTCGGCCGCCAGACGATTACCAACGAAGAAGACACCAATCCGGGCGGCCAGCGCCGCCGCGAATAGTTTTCGCTCAGTGCGAACATGAAAACCCCCTCCGGAGACGTCTCTGGAGGGGGTTTTTGTTTAATTTTACTTCTCACCTGTGGTCTCGAACCCTTCGCCCCAGTTATCTCGGTCAAGGTAATATTCGTCTATACCGAAACCTTTTGGGTGGTCGCGGAATCCCGGTGAGTCTTTGAGGCGGCAAATGGCCAATCGAGCAGCATCCTCGGACTGGTAAACACCGATCAGCTTCGCATCATCTCCATATTCGTCATCCTCGCGGATGTGATGCAGAATATAGACCTTATCCATTAGCTTCATGCAACCCCATCATCAATGTTTGGAAGGGTATAGGTTCATTACGTCATATATAAACGAACGCCCTGACGAAGGGTATGGAGATATTAAGATCAGAGTCACTTCCGCTCATAACGACAGTTTTTTGAGAACCACAGATTACACAGATTTCACAGATTGGCGCTTCGCGCCGTGGAGCACTCGGCAGCGATCGCTTGCCACTTGAACCGCATAATCTGTGAAATCTGTGTAATCTGTGGTTTCCCCTAAAAGGCCAGCCCCGCGCTCGGTCTATCTGCAGCCATCTGAGGAGAGAGCGGCGCCCATACGAACACCGCTCTTCAGCGATCAGGCTATATGGGCTAGGACCGCCAGCAGCAGTAACGCGACGATATTGGTGATCTTGATCATCGGATTGACCGCCGGGCCCGCCGTGTCCTTATACGGATCGCCCACCGTGTCGCCCGTCACCGAGGCCTTGTGCGCCTCAGAGCCCTTGAGATGGCGCACGCCGTCCTTATCCACGAAACCGTCCTCGAACGACTTTTTGGCGTTGTCCCAGGCCCCGCCGCCCGACGTCATCGAAATGGCGACGAACAGGCCGGTGACGATCACCCCCAGCAGCATGGCCCCCAGCGCCTCAAAGGCCGGAACCGCGCCACCTATGGCATAGACGATCCCAAACAGGACCAGTGGCGACAGGACGGGCAGCAGGGAAGGAACGACCATTTCACGAATAGCCGCCTTGGTCAGCATATCCACGGCACGGCCATAGTTGGGCTTGGACGTCCCGGCCATGATGCCGGGGTCTTCGCGGAACTGACGCCGCACCTCTTCGACCACGGCCTGTGCCGCCTTGCCGACCGCCGTCATGCCCATACCGCCAAAGAGATAGGGCAAAAGACCACCGATCAGCAGACCCACCACCACCCACGGCGACGACAGGGAGAAGGTCAGTTCGCCCAGTCCCTCAAAGAAGGAGCCCGGTGCCGCATTGGCCGCGAAATATTTGAGGTCAGACGTATAGGCGGCAAACAGAACCAGTGCCCCCAGACCGGCCGAACCGATAGCATAACCCTTAGTGACGGCCTTGGTGGTATTGCCCACGGCGTCCAGCGCGTCGGTGGTGTGGCGCACCGCCTTATCGAGGCCCGCCATTTCGGCGATCCCCCCGGCATTGTCGGTGACCGGCCCGAAAGCATCCAGTGCCACGATCATCCCGGCCAAAGCCAGCATGGTGGTGGTGGCAATGGCGATGCCATAGAGCCCGGCCAGCAGGTAACAGCCGATAATGCCGCCGACGATGATCAGAGCCGGAATGGCCGTAGCTTCCATCGAAACGGCCAGGCCCTGAATGACATTGGTGCCATGCCCGGTAACCGAGGCCTGCGCGATCGACACCACGGGGCGCTTGCCCGTGCCGGTATAGTACTCGGTGACAACAATAAAGCCCGCCGTAACCGCCAGCCCGATCAGGCCGCACCAGAACAGGGTCAGACCGGTAAAGCCCGCCGGCGCGCCCGCATAGGTGATGGGGGTATCAAAGCCGATCACCAGTTCGATTACCGCCGCCAGCGCGCCGATAGACAGCACGCCGGTAACGATCAGGCCTTTATACAGGGCGTTCATAATGTGGTTGTCCTTGCCCAGACGGACAAAGAAGGTGCCGATGATTGAGGTGATGATACACGCGCCACAGATGACCAGCGGTAGCAGCATCATCGGCCCGACCAGAGCCGTGCCCGCGAAGAAGATCGCCCCCAGCACCATGGTGGCGACCGTCGTCACCGCATAGGTTTCAAACAGGTCCGCCGCCATGCCGGCACAGTCGCCGACATTGTCGCCCACATTGTCGGCAATGGTAGCTGGGTTACGCGGGTCGTCTTCGGGGATGCCCGCCTCGACCTTGCCCACCATGTCGCCGCCGACATCGGCCCCCTTGGTGAAGATACCGCCGCCCAGACGCGCGAAAATCGAGATCAGCGACGCACCAAAGCCCAGCGCCACAAGGGCGTCGATCACCGGACGGCTGGTGGCCTCAAGGCCCAGCACGTCCGTCAGTATGAAATAATAACCCGCCACGCCCAGTAGAGCGCCCGACGCGACGAACAGGCCGGTCACGGCCCCGGCGCCAAAGGCGAGGTTCAGCCCCTGTTGCAGGCTGTGCGATGCGGCTTCGGCGGTGCGTACATTGGCGCGTACCGAAATCAGCATTCCGGCAAAACCCGCCGCCCCGGACAGGACCGCCCCGATCAGGAACCCAACCGCGGCATAGGTGCCCAGCACCAGAAAGGCCGCGATAAAGATGACCACGCCGACAATGGCAATCGTCGTATATTGCCGCTTGAGATAGGCCCCGGCCCCTTCCTGAATCGCCGCAGCGATTTCCTGCATCCGGGCGTTGCCCTGTGGTTTTTTAAGCAGACTAAGGGTCTGAACGACCCCATACACCAAACCTAACACGCCAGCCGCTATGACCAGCCCTATCCATGACGTCATACCAAACCCCTGTCGTTATGTTGTGGCGCGCCGGGTGGCGCGCGTACCGGGCAGGCACGTCCATACCCCTCCCGGCAAGGTCAGGAGAGTGCCGCAACTTTCAGACAGGTGCAAGTTAGGTAATTGCGAAAGTAATCGCCGCAAAATGTCGCACATTTATTGCGCCGCAACCGGTATTCAGACTTCACGAACCCGTGAACACTTGCCGTATCAGCGGTGGCGACACACCGTCAGTTCATCAACTTCTTGGGGTTTTGCGCCAGTATTTCCAAGGTTTCGATATTGCCGACCCCGGCGATCTTGGTGAATTCCGGGATCATCACCTTTTTGAACCGCGCCTCGTCCAGCGTGTCGCGCTTGTTCGGCAGCGCGAAACTTTGCTTGTGCGCTGCACGGATCAGGAGGTCACGGAAATAGGGTTCCTTGAGTCGCAGCGCATTGACGTCGGCCTTGGCCGTCAGGTTGATGCGCAGGGTCACAAACAGGTAGTTGATGACACGACCATTCTCGGTGACCGGCAAGGCCACGGGGGCCAGCTTGACATAGGGCTCACCGCCCTCCTTCTTGGCTTCGGAAGCCAGTGCGGGCATGGCAAAGGCGCACAGGAGTGTACTGAGCAAAAGGCGTCGGGTCTGGGTCATAGCCTGAGTGTAGGCGAAAACGGTTTAGAAGCCGTTTAGGTCAAAGCCTCAGACGTGGACCCAACCCTTGTCCTCGATCTCGATGACCTTGCCGCCGCTGATGACCGAGACCTCGCCGGTGCCGGCTTCGCAATGGCCGATTTCGTGGAAACCGGCGGCCTTCAAAGCCTCAGCCCCGGAAGTATTAGCCGTGCACAGGATCTGATAATCGTCGCCGCCAGTAATCAGATCAGTCACATCGGCCCCCAGCGCGATAGCGGCGCGCGCCGCGGCTGAGGTCGGTACGCGGTCGAGGTCGATCACCAGGGCCACCTCAGAGGCTCTGGCCATGTGTAAGGCATCGGCGATCAGACCGTCGGACACGTCCATCGACGCATGGGCATGGTCAAGCACCACTTCGGCCAGATCGTCGCGCGGCTGCGGCAGGCGATAGGCCTGCACCAGATGCGCCTTGTGCGCCTCAGACAGCTCATCAAACTCCCCACGCAGCACGCGCAGGCCCAGATGGGCGTCGCCGATAAAGCCCCCGACCAGCAGACGGTCCCCCACCCGCGCGCCGGCGCGCGACAGGGCGCGGCCTACAGGCGCATGACCAAAGGCGGTAATGCTGAGCAGCAAAGGCCCTTCGGTCGAAACCGTGTCTCCGCCGAACAGGTCGAAATCAAATTCATCCTGATCGAGGCGCAGGCCCGCCGCAAAGGCCGCCTTGCCCTCATAGGCCATGCCCTTGGGCCAGGCGGTCAGGAGTTGATAGCCATAGGGGTCGGCCCCCTTGGCCACGAGGTCGGAAATATTGACCCGCAAAAGCTTGCGCGCCACCTGATCGAGCGGATCGGTCGAAAGGAAGTGCACCCCTTCGACCATGGCGTCGGTGGTGACCACAAGGTCATAGCCTTCGCGCGCGCCAAGCACCGCCACATCGTCAATCAGGCCGCGGGCTTCGGCATTCAGTCCGGCCAAAGGCTTGAACAACCGGTCGATGACGCTGAATTCGCTGTTGTCGCCGGTCATCTGAGGCTTACCTCGCGTCCTTGGCGATACCGTCCAAAGCGCCGTTGACGAACCGCGCCTCTTCATTGCCGAAGAAGGCCTTGGCGATCTCAACATATTCGTTGATCACCACCTCTACGGCGACATCGGGGCGGAATTTCAACTCCCACGCCCCGGCGCGCAGGATGGCGCGCAGCGTGGTGTCGATGCGGTCAAGACGCCAGTTAGACGCCAGACGCTCGGCAATCAGCACGTCAATCTCAGCCTGAGCCTTGACAATGGTGCGCAGACCGTCGGCGAAAAAGGCTTCATCGGCCGTACCCAGACGCTGCTCCTCGCCGCCCTCGCCTTCGATGTTGCCATCAAAGCGGAAGTCGGCAAATTCACGGATCACCGACTCGACGCCCGTCCCGGCAATTTCCATCTGATAGAGGGCCTGCACCAGCACCAGGCGCGCCACGGTGCGGGCGCGCTTTTCCTTGAGCGACAGGCGTCCGGACTCGGCGGCCTCATTGGCGTTCAGTTGCTCGATGACCGATTTCAGGCTCAGCGGATCAACCATGATTGCCTCCGCGCAGGGCCTTTTTCAGGGCAATCATGTCGAGCGCCACCTTGGCGACCGTGCCGCCCTTGTCGCCTTCCGAGCGGCGGGCACGGGCCCAGGCCTGATCCTCGTCCTCGACCGTCAGAATACCGTAACCGATGCACAGAAGCTGTTTCAGCGTGAGGTCCATCAGGCCGCGTGCCGATTCCTCGCACACATAGTCATAGTGGGTCGTCTCACCACGGATGACGCAGCCCAGCGCGACATAGCCGTCATATTTGCGCCCGGCGGGGCCCTGAGACGCATCTTCGGCCATAGCGATGGCGCCCGGCACCTCAAACGCCCCCGGCACGGTGATCACGTCATATTCCGCGCCATAGGCTTCCAGCGCCGCCTTGGCACCGGCCAGAAGCTCATCGGAAATGTCCTCATAGAAACGGCTTTCGACGATGAGGATGCGCAGGGGGGTATCAATGGTCAAGAGTTCAATCCTTGGGGGATAATGTATGTCTGTACTTACTTACAAATCCGGAACATAAAAAGCCAAATCTGACGACAGGGTGCGTTTAGCTGAGAGGTTTCCAGTCGATGATCTGAAGCCCGTAACCTTCCAGTGCCGCGGGCTTCGGCTTGGAGTCCGACAGGGCGATCATGTCGCGCACCCCCAGATCGAGCAAAATCTGCGCCCCGACGCCATAATCGCGAAGGCCGCGCGGCTGAGGCGCGCCCGCTTCATCAGCAGAAAAGCGGTTGGAGATCACCTTGGGGTCGAGGTCGCGCAGCATGACCATCACCGCCGGGCCGTCATAGGCCGCCAACGCCTTCATCGCCTGTTCGACCAGACCGGCGCGACCGTCCGAGGCCCCCAGCACGTCCGCGGCCACATCGAGTTGATGCATCCGCACCAGGGTCGCCTTGTTCGGCACCGGCTGATGCTTGACCAGCGCGATATGTTCGCTCTGATCGAGGCGGTTGCGATAGACAAACAGGCGGAACGGACCGCCCCACTGGCTTTCAAACGGCTTTTCCAGCACGCGATCAACGAAGCGTTCGGTGCGCCGGCGATAGGCAATCAGGTCGGCAATGGTGCCGATCTTCAGGCCGTGTGTCTGGGCGAATTTGATCAGGTCGGGCAGGCGCGCCATCGTCCCGTCGTCGTTCATCACCTCACAGATGACGCCCGCCGGATAGAGGCCCGCCATGCGCGAAATATCGACCACGGCCTCGGTATGACCGGCGCGCACCAGCACACCGCCATCCCGCGCCACCAGCGGGAAGACGTGACCGGGACTGACGATATCGTCATAGCCCTTGGTCTGGTCGATGGCCACAGCGATGGTACGGGCGCGGTCGTGGGCCGAAATGCCGGTAGTGATGCCGTCCTTGGCCTCAATCGCCACCGTAAAGGCCGTGCCGTTGCGTGCGCCGTTTTCAGCGGCCATCGGCGGCAGGCGCAACTGACGCGAACGCTCGCCTGTAATGGCCAGACAGATCAGGCCGCGCCCGAAGCGCGCCATGAAGTTGACCACGTCCGGCGTCGCCATCTGAGCCGGGATGCAGATGTCGCCCTCGTTTTCGCGGTCCTCGGCATCGACAAGGATATAGGGGCGGCCATTGCGGGCGTCCTCCAGAATATCCTCGATGGTCGAGATGGGGCTTTCGGAGCTGACCGGATTGAGGTCGGTGGCGATACGGTTGAAGGTCATGGCTATCTCTTACGAGTACGCCCCCTCACAGGAGCGTAGGAACAGGGTGCGCGGAGTTTAGACTGTCTCGCGCCAGCGCGCGGCATAGCGTGCCATCAGGTCGATCTCAAGGTTTAACTTGTCGCCCACCCTGCGGTCACTGAGGGTGGTGTGCGTCCAGGTGTGCGGAATGATGGCCACGCCGAACACATCGTCTTCGACCCCATTGACCGTGAGCGAGATACCATCCAGCGCTATCGAACCCTTGTGCGCGATATAGCGGTGCAGCGGGCGCGGCACACGCACCTTCAGACGATAGGCGTCACCGTCTTCGGTGAGGCTGATCAGTTCCCCCACCCCATCCACGTGACCCGACACGATATGACCGCCCAGTTCGTCGCCGACCTTCAGCGCCCGCTCCAGGTTCACGCGGTCGCCAACGCGCCAGTTATCGAGCGTGGTAACGGCCAGAGTCTCGTTCGACAAATCCAGCGTGTAGCGGTCACCACGCTTTTCCACCACGGTCAGGCAGCAGCCGGAATGAGCGATCGAGGCCCCGATATCGACGGTCGAAAGGTCATAGGCAGTCTGCACCTCAAAGCGCGCCCCGCCCTCGTGGCGGTCAATGGCGGTCAGGGTGCCTTTATCGGTGATGATGCCTGTAAACATACTGCGTCCTTACTTGCCTCTCTCCGTCAAACGGAGACGGCGCTACTCCAACTCGTAGCTTTCCCACAAATCGTCGCCTACCGCTTGAACGCCCACGCGGGTGAAACGGATCACCCGGTTGATGTCCGCAATGTCGAGAAAACCGATCACGGCGCGACCGTCACCGCCCAATATAGTGGGCGCGCGGAACCATTCCAGTCGGTCCACCGCACCCAGCTTGACAAAGGCCGTGGCGATCTGCCCGCCGCCTTCGACAAACAGGCGGTCGATCCCGGCGGCATTCAGTGCTTCCAGCGCCGCGATCAGGTCCACGCGCTGATGCCGTGAAGCGACCTTCAATGGCCGCACCCCCAGCGAGACCAGCTCAGGATTGAGGTCGTGCGTCGTCACCACATAGGTCGGGATGACGCGTGCCGTCTGCACCAGCTTGGAGTGCAGCGGGATGCGCCCGCGCGAATCCAGAACGACTCGCGCCGGCTGATAGCCCTCATAGCCCTGCAAACGCACGGTCAGTTCGGGATCGTCTTTCAGGACGGTTTCGATGCCGACCAGCACAGCATCATGCGAGGCCCGCAGTTCGTGCACGGCGCGGCGGGCGGGCTCACCGGTGATCCAGCGGCTTTCGCCCGTATGGGTGGCGATGCGCCCGTCGAGGGTGGTGGCCAGTTTGAGCGTGACGAACGGACGGATCATAATGCCCCGGCTTCACGCATCATCGGTGGCAGAGAGGTCCTGCTCGCCCAGCCCCTGACGGATGGGCGACGGGTCCTTGGGGTCGGGATTGCCGGCCGGAGCGGGCGTCAGCGGGACGTCTATACCCTCGCTGTCAAAGCCCTCCGCCCCCAGAAATTTCGCGAAATCAGAGGTTTCCTGAAAGTCCCGATAGACCGAGGCATAGCGCACATAGGCCACGGAATCGAGCGAGCGCAGGGCCTTCATGATCAGTTCGCCGACCACTTCAGAGCCGATTTCGGTCTCGCCCAGGCTTTCGAGCTGACGCACAATGCCCGACACCATGCGGTCAATGCGCTCCGGGTCGATCTGTCGCTTGCGTGTTGCAAGCGAAATCGAGCGTTCCAGCTTTTCACGGTCAAACGGCGTGCGGCGGCCCGAACGTTTGACAATAATCAGTTCGCGCAACTGCACCCGCTCAAAGGTGGTGAATCGCCCGCCGCATTCGCTGCACGAGCGGCGACGACGAATGGCTGCCCCATCCTCGGAGGGACGGGAGTCCTTGACCTGGGTTTCCGGGTTTCCGCAGAAGGGGCAGCGCATGACCGCACCTTAGCCGTAGATCGGGAAGCGCTGGGTCAGGGTCTTGACCTGCGCGCGCACCTTCGCCGTCACGGCCTCATCCGGCGCGCCGGAGTTCGAGGCCATGCCATCGACCACATCAGCGATCAGGTTGCCGATCAGGCGGAACTCTTCCTCGCGGAAGCCGCGGGTCGTGCCTGCCGGGGTGCCCAGACGCACACCGGAGGTGATGGTGAAGGGTTGCGGATCGAACGGGATGCCGTTCTTGTTGCAGGTGATGAAGGCCTCTTCCAGCGCGTGCTCGGTCGCCTTGCCGGTCTGGCCCTTGGGGCGCAGATCGACCGACATCACGTGGCTGTCGGTGCCGCCGGAGACGACGCCCAGACCGCGCGCCATCAGGGTTTCGGCCAGCACGCGGGCATTGGCCACGACCTGCGCCGCATAGGCCTTGAATTCCGGTTGCAGCGCCTCACCAAAGGCCACGGCCTTGGCGGCGATAACGTGCATCAGCGGGCCGCCCTGAAGGCCGGGGAAGACCGCCGAATTGATCTTTTTGCCCAGCGCTTCGTCATTGGAGAGGATCAGGCCGCCGCGCGGACCGCGCAGGGTCTTGTGCGTGGTGGTGGTGACGACGTGGGCGTGCGGCAGCGGGTCCGGATAGACGCCGCCGGCGACCAGACCGGCATAGTGGGCCATATCGACAAACAGATAGGCCCCGACGCTGTCGGCGATCTGACGGAAGCGGGCAAAGTCGATGTGGCGGCTGTAGTTGGAGGCCCCGGCGATGATCAGCTTCGGCTGATGTTCCTTGGCCAGCGCTTCGACCTTATCATAGTCGATCAGGTGGTTGTCTTCGCGCACGCCATAGGGGACGACCTTGAACCACTTGCCCGACTGGTTGGCGGGCGAACCGTGCGTCAGGTGACCGCCACAAGCCAGATCCATACCCATATAGGTGTCGCCCGGTTGCAGCAGCGAGAAGAAGACCGCCTGATTGGCATTGGCCCCAGAATGCGGCTGCACATTGGCAAAAGCGCAGTTAAACAGTTGCTTGGCGCGCTCGATGGCCAGCTTTTCGACTTCGTCGGCATATTCGCACCCGCCATAATAGCGGCGGCCCGGATAGCCTTCGGCGTATTTGTTGGTCAGGACCGAGCCCTGCGCCTCCAGCACGGCCTTGGAGACGATGTTTTCCGAAGCGATCAGCTCGATCTGATCCTGCTGACGGGTCAGTTCGCCCTTGATCGCCGCCAGAACGGCCGGGTCGGCATGGGCCAGGTCGCTGTTGAAATAGCCTTGCGGGATGAAGGAAGCGGGAGCGTTCACGAGCTTTATCCTGTCGTCTGGAGGAAGGTCGGCACTATATATAGCGCATCGTCCGAAATTGCGCGTCTGTTAAACCTTTGAGACAGCGAATCCAAGCGAAAACGTCTGATCCTGGGGTTTAGCAAATAATGCCGCCACGTCCGCGGTTCAAAGGTTGCGGCTTGAGCGCTTCGAGGCGGTTTTTCAGCTTCTGCACCGCCAGCCGTTTGACTGCTTCCGGGTCCGTGGCGGGCCCCAGTGTCGAGACTTCCTCACCCGACACCGGATCGACCGCCGTAACCTTCAGATAGGCCCCGTTGCGCTGAAGTTCGAGGAGAAATTCGGACATGGGTTACTCCCTGAAACGGCTTTGCCAGCGATCGGGGCTTTGCCGATCATGAAAAATGCCCAGAACTTCAATCTCATTTTCGCTAAAGCGGTAGTACAACGTGTACGAATGCCGCCGCAATTTAATGCGTCGAATATTCTCGGCAATCAAAACGTACCGCTGCGGATGTTTTCTTACACTTTTCAGCGCCCAATCAAACGCCTCAAGCCAGAGCCGCACAACCTCCGGACGTTCGCTCTCATACCATCTGCACACGGCATCGACATCAGCTTGCGCGGCAGGCCCGATGCGGATGTCGTGCATTCGTCAAAAGCCGTATTTATTTGCGAGTTGCTCTCGGAAAACGTCCCAAGGCACGGAATCCGCTTTGTCTTGCTCAAAGGTTTCCATGCGACGTTCTAATTCAGCCAGATGGGACGGGGGCACAGGGCCGTCGATCACCGCCAGATGACGATCACGTTTTTCCATTTGAGCCGGAGACAAATCCGTGTCGTCCTCAAGACTATCCCACAACGCCTCGATCAGCTCGAGGCGTTCCTCAACCGTCAGATCAGAGATCGCAATTTTGGACACAGCATTCATGGATTCAGGATACTCCCAAACCCCTGATCTGCCAAGACGTCAGGCCACCGCCGGCATACGGGCCACATTGCAGTGGCTCCACAGCTTATCCATCGCCTTGACCAGTTCGTCCATCATGTCGTCGTCATGGTCCGGCGACGGCGTGAAACGCAGGCGCTCGGTGCCCTTGGGCACGGTCGGGTAGTTGATCGGCTGCACATAGATGTTGAAATCGTTGAGCAGCATGTCCGAAATCATCTTGCAATGGACCGGATTACCGACCAGCACCGGCACGATGTGGCTGACCGACGGCAAAACCGGGATACCCAGTTCACGGAAGCGACGCATCAGGGTCTGAGCGCGTTCCTGATGGGCGATGCGGCGCTCATTGTGCGCTTTCAGCCAGCGCACGCTGGCCGCCGCACCCGCCATCACCGCCGGGGGCAGCGAGGTGGTGAAGATGAAGCCCGAGGCCCACAGGCGGATGGCGTCGCACATGGCGGCCTTACCGGCGATATAGCCGCCCATCATGCCGAAGGCCTTACCGAGCGTGCCTTCGATAATGTCAATCTGATCCATCACGCCGTCGCGCTCAGCCACTCCGGCCCCGCGCTCCCCGTAGAGGCCCACGGCGTGCACTTCGTCGATATAGGTCAGGGCGTTGTATTTTTTGGCCAGAGCGATGGTCCCGGCGATGTCGGCAATATCGCCATCCATCGAATAGACCGACTCAAAAGCGATGAGCTTGGGCGCATTGACCGGCGCCGCTGCCAGCAGTTCTTCGAGGTGCGCCAGATCGTTGTGACGGAAGACGTGACGCGCCCCGCCGCCATTGCGGATGCCCGCAATCATCGAGGCGTGGTTCAACGCATCCGAAAAGATGATCAGGCCCGGCAAAATCTTGTAGAGGGTCGTCAGGGTCGCTTCGTTGGCGACATAGCCCGACGAGAAGACCAGAGCGGCCTCTTTGTGGTGCAGATCGGCCAGTTCGGCCTCAAGCTCGTTATGATACCAGGTTGTACCGGAGATATTGCGCGTACCACCCGAGCCCGAACCGGCTTCGTCGATGGCGCGGTGCATAGCCTCAATCACCACCGGGTTCTGCCCCTGACCGAGATAGTCATTGGAACACCAGACCGTGACGTCGCGCTCGCTCCCGTCCTCGCGCTGCCAGGTGGCGCGCGGGAAGGCACCGCGATGACGCTTCAGATTGGCAAAAACACGGTAACGACCTTCCTTGCGGACGGCGTCAATGGCGGCCTCGAATGCGGCGTTGTAATCCATGTACTTATCTCAACCCCGTCTCCGCAAAAGAAACCGGGCCCTCGGTGGGTTGTTGTCAGGGTCTCAACGCCCTGTTTGACCATAGCCGGTATAGTGGGTTGTTCCGCCCGTGGCCAGTATCAATATGCCATAGGTTTCGGCCCGTGGCGCATCAAATCTGCCCCTGACGCTGGTGCATAATGACGCACCTCTTCCCAGCCCGCGTATCGGCACAATCGAACTGTGTTTGCATTATAATGAATTTTTTGCAAATATAGGGTCTCCTTGGGGTGCGCTAACAACCGTCAGCAAAGGTCCGGTCATGAACGCTTCGTCTTCCAAAGCCGTCGCCGATACTGCCTTTACCGGTCAATCCAGTGCCGCCGCCTGCGAAGAGGACGAGCGTAATCTGGCCTATGTCGTGTATGGCCTGTTGTTCGTCAGCCCGTTTTCGCTGGGTATTACGGCCCTGATCGGTGCGGCGCTGGCCTATCTGCGCAAAAAAGACTGCACCTCTTACGTTCAGACGCATTTTCGCTATCAGATCAAACACTTCTGGGCAATTTTTGCACTATGGGGCATGGCGACCTTTATCGCGGTTATCTGTACCGTCGTGCTGACCTGGACGCTCGCCAACCTCATCTGGTCGCAATACGACATCTCCGACTGGCGACGAATCGATCTCGACCTCAGCGATCTCGACATTTCCAGCATCCCAGTTTCGACCATACTCGGTGTCTCTTCGGGCTATGTGATTTCGGCGCTTCTGACCTTTATGGCCACGGTGTGGATTCTCGCCGCCTCGGTGAATGGCGTCCTCAAACTCAATCATAACAAGCCGATTGGCAAACGCTTCAGAACGGCGTAAGCCCCTGCCCCGTTGAACTGGTAATTGCGCGCCGCGGTGAGCGATGCGTTTGAACGGGGTGCTTCCATGACCTTCTCCCCTCTCGTCGGTGCCTACCCTCTGGCCCGCCCGCGCCGTCTGCGTCAGTCGGGCTGGGTGCGTGATCTGGTGGCCGAACACCACCTCAGCGTTTCGGACCTGATCTGGCCGATCTTCGTGCACGACAAGGACGTAGCGCGTGACCCCATCCGCTCGCTGGAAGGCGTTGACCGACTGAGCATTGCCGAAGCCGTCAAGGAAGCGAAGGAAGCCCACGCGCTGGGCATACCGGCTTTGGCCCTGTTTCCCAATATCGATCCGTCGCTGCGCAATGATGACGCGACGGCGGCCTATGACCCCGACGGCCTGATCGCCCGCACCTGCCGTGCCATCAAATCGGCCGTGCCGGAGATAGGCCTGATCGTCGATGTGGCGCTCGATCCCTTCACCTCGCACGGCCACGACGGCATCCTCAGCGACGGCAGGATTCACAACGAAAAAACCATCGAAATTCTCACCCGGCAGGCGCTGGTGCAGGCCGAAGCCGGGGCCGATGTGCTCGCCCCCTCGGACATGATGGACGGGCGAATCGGCGAGATTCGCAAGGCGCTGGAGGCACAAGGCCTGACCGATAAGCTGATCCTGTCCTATGCCGCCAAATACGCCTCGGCCTTCTATGGCCCGTTCCGCGACGCGGTCGGCACCTCGGCGCTGAAAGGCGACAAGAAGACCTATCAGATGGACAGCGCCAATACCGACGAGGCCCTGCGCGAAGTCGCCATGGACCTTCAGGAAGGCGCCGATATGGTGATGATAAAGCCCGGTCTGCCCTATCTCGACATCGTGCAGCGCGTATCGGAAACCTTCCGCGTGCCGACCTTCGTCTATCAGGTGTCGGGCGAATACGCGATGATCAAGGCGGCGGTCAATGCCGGTTTCATGGACCACGACAAGGGCGTGTTCGAGACGCTGCTGGCCTTTAAACGCGCCGGGGCGTCGGGGGTGCTGACCTATTTCGCCAAATACGCGGCGGAGAAGCTAAAGGGGTAGGAAGATGTGGGGTCGCAGACCCCACACCCCGTAATCAAGACTTCCGCCGTGCCTCCAGACGCGCGTGCAGCGATGAGGTGTCCCAGCGCTGGCCGCCCATGGCCTGCACTTCGGAATAGAACTGATCGACCAGTGCGGCGACGCTTAAGTGCGCGCCGTTTGAGCGGGCTTCGTCCAGGGCAATCCCCAGATCCTTGCGCATCCAGTCCACGGCAAAGCCGAAATCGTACCTGCCCTCGGCCATGGTCGCCCAGCGGTTCGACATCTGCCACGACCCGGCCGCGCCCTGTGAGATGGCCTGAAACACCAGTTCCGGGTCAATATCGGCGCATTTGGCAAAGTGCAGCGCCTCGGCAATGCCCTGCACCGCACCGGCAATGGCAATCTGGTTGCACATCTTGGCCGTCTGGCCCGCACCGGCTTCGCCGATCCGGGTCAGCGACTTGGTATAGGGCAGCGTCACCGCGCGCACGCGGGCCAGTTGCGACTCTTCGCAGCCGACCATTACCGATAAGGCGCCATTGACGGCCCCCGCCTGCCCACCAGACACCGGCGCATCGGCAAAATGCAATCCTTTACTGATACATAGGACCGAAAGCTCACGCGCCAGTCGTGCCGAAGTCGTCGTGTGGTCGATAATCAAACTGCCCACCGCCATGCGTCCTGCGGCGCGCGTCACCAGATCGCGCACATCGTCATCGCGCCCGACACACAGGACCAGCACCTCAGCATTTTCCACGGCCTCTTCAAAGTCGGTGGCAAAGGCGGCGCGGTGCGCCTCGCCCCAGGCCATCGCCTTATCTATCGAGCGGTTAAAACCCACGACCTCGAAACCGGCCTTCAACAGATGACCGGCCATGGGGGCGCCCATGACGCCCAGACCTGCAAATACGATACGCATGGAATGCCTCAAACCGGTAAAGGGTGGGTCTGGCCATAGCGGCCACGGAAATAGGTCAGGCCGTGTTCACCAAAATGGGTTTCGGACTGATCGAAGGCTTCGACCTCTCCGACGATAACCAGATGATCCCCCAGCACCTGCGTCTGATACTGACGGCATTTCAGCCACGCCAGCCCCGCTTTCAGGCGCAGCGGCTCGTCAGCAAACGACAGGTCGTCGGCTTCGCGGCAATAAGGATTTTCACGGAAAAAGCGGTCGGACAGATCGCGTTGCGCCGCGCTCAGGATATTGATGCCAAAACTCTGCGCTTCGGCAAACAGGGCATAGCGCTCGGATTTGAGGTCCAGCGACCACAGAATCAGCTTCGGCTCCAGCGACACAGAGGCGAACGAATTGATGGTCAGCCCCATGACACATGGGTGGCCTTCGCGGTCCACCACAGGAATGGTGACGACAGCCACGCCGGTGGCAAAGGTGCCCAGCGCGTGACGATAGGCCAGACGATCAGGGTCGCTCAATGGAACCTCATGGCAAGAGACAATCCCCTCCTTTGACCCCAAAAGCCTGCGGGGGTCAATCGCTGAAACTGCCTGAAAACCGCTGGCGGCTTCAACCGCCTGTTAAGATTAATGACCGATAGATTGATGAACTTCCGGAGTTCGTATGGCCAGTCGCGACGCCCCCGTTGTCATCAAGAAAGTCAAGAAGGTCGTCGGCGGCGGACACCACGGCGGCGCGTGGAAGGTCGCCTATGCCGACTTCGTGACCGCCATGATGGCCTTCTTCCTGCTGATGTGGCTGATCAACACCACCTCCCCCGAACAGAAAAAGGGCGTTGCCGACTATTTTGCCCCGGCCAGCGTGTCTCAGACGACTTCGGGCTCAGGTGGCATTCTGGCCGGCACCGCGATTGGCCGCGACGGCGTCAAGCAGGAAGGCTCGATGGCCTTTATCGAGCATATGGCCCCCGAAGCCCCGGACGTGCAGGACCGTGACGGCACCGCCAAAAATGCCGCCGACCTGTCGCAGACTCCGGAAGAGGAACTGCGCGAAGAGTTGCAAAAACGCGAGGAGGCTTCGTTCCGCTCGGCCGCCGAATCGCTGCGGCAGGCGCTTCAGGACATGCCCGAACTGGCCGAACTGTCGAAAAACATCCTTGTCGATCAGACGCCGGAAGGCCTGCGCATCCAGTTGATCGATCAGGAGGGCCGCGCCATGTTCAACGCCAACTCCACCCAGCCCAATGAACGTGCGCGCCTGTTGCTGCGCGCCGTGGCCAAGGTGGTCAATCAGTTGCCGAACCGCATATCGATCACCGGGCACACGACCGGCACCCCCGGCATGGGACAGTCGGATAAGGACTGGAAACTGTCGGCCGATCGCGCCGATGCCTCGCGCCAGGTATTGCAGGGCGCAGGTGTCGATCAGGACCGTGTGGCGCAGGTTTCAGGCAAGGCGGCGAAGGAACCTCTGTATCCGGACGACCCGACTCTGGCCGGCAACCGCCGCATTGCGATTATTTTGCTGCGCGAAGCCCCCGTTCTCCCAGAAAACCCTTCTCTTTGACGGAAAAATGGGGTCTGATGGGCTAACAGGATTGTCAGGCATCACCCATGAGCGAGCATTTTCCGGGACGAAAGCTCAGATACTATCTGACCATCCCTGGCCCATGCCCGTATCTGGATGGTCAGGAGGAACGCAAGGTGTTTGTGCACCTGCCCCCCCTCGAAGCCATCAATGTCAATGATCAGCTCTCGGCCATAGGGTTTCGTCGCTCCCAGAACATCGCCTACCGCCCGGCCTGCCCGGCCTGTCGCGCCTGTCAGTCGGTGCGCATCCCCGTCCACGGCTATCAGCACAATCGGACGGACAAGCGCATCCTGAAACGCAATGCGGGGCTGACGCGGCATTTCCGTGAGGCCGAAGCGACGCGCGAACAGTATGATCTGCTGCAAAAATACCTGAAAGCCCGCCACCCCGACGGCGGCATGATGGACATGACCTGGCCCGATCTGGTGGCGATGGTCGAAGACACGCTGGTGCGCACCCACATCATCGAATACCGGCTGGAAGGGCAACTGATCGGCTGCGTACTGGTCGATGCGCTCAATGACGGCCTGTCGCTGGTCTATAGCTTCTACGATCCGGACCTGATGAACCGCTCGCTGGGCCGCTTCGTCATTCTGGACCACATCGATCAGGCGCAGCGCGCCGGCTATGCCTATGTCTATCTCGGCTACTGGGTGAAGGGGTCGCCCAAGATGGACTATAAGGCGCGCTACCGGCCGCTGGAGGCGCTGACCGATTTCGGCTGGACCGAAATTGATCCGGATTTAACTGAAGACTGAGTTCAGTCCGCGCCCGGCGGCAAAAGCGCCATAAACAATGCCGCCGACATAAAGCGTGGCGGCCAGCGCAAACACCTGCCCCAGCAGCACAAACAGGCCATCGCGCTGTATCATGCCGACCGCCGTCAGCAGAATCGCCACCGCCGGCAGGGTGTTGGAAAATGGAATAATCCCCAGCGGCAGCATCATGATCACCGCCGCATATATCAGGACCAGCGCATTGACGCGGTTCGACACCGCGCCGCTCGTCAGCCTCAGCAGGCGTGGCTTGACGAAGCGGTCGATCTTCGACACCACGCCAACCCCGCGTTGCAGCACCGGCACCAGCTTCGCCGTCTCGATCTCACGGTCCAGTATCTTTTCCGGCAGCCACGGCAGGCGGTTGAAAAGAATAGCCACGGCAATGAGGATGATAGCGGCGCTGAACGGGATGGAAATACCCGGCACCGACACGGGGATCAGAAACGGCAGACACAGCAGCACGCAGAGCAGCAGCAGACCCTGCTCTCCCATCATTTCGATCAGTTCCCGTAGTGTTGTGTGCTTGCCCTCAATGCGCCCCACCGTATGGGTCAGCATGGCACTAAGGGTTTCCGAGGTATCGTGAAAGCCAAAAATCTTACGCATGCGGCATATGCACCGAAAGGCGCATAAGGGCGCAAGTGGAAAATCGTTTGCGTGAATGGACGTTTTTAGTGGGCAGAAAGAGGGAACCACAGATTATACAGATTTCACAGATGACGTGCGCGGTGACTATCGAGGGTTTCCACCACACACCGTGCCCGTAAAACCAGACAGTCCGGGCTGCCTACCCGGCTCTATAGCATTCGTCGGCTCAGTTGAGCCGCCGAATGGCTCTAAATTTTTTTGCTTTAACGCGCTTTTTTATCCGAAACGAAGTTCGGCGAAGCCAAAAGTGCGTCACACTTTTCGGCAAGCGCTCTAACAAAAAAAGAGACGCGCCGGGGCGCGTCTCAATCTGTGTAATCTGTGGTTCTTTAAAGTCTTACGCCGGTCGCAGCTTGCGCAGGCCGCGCGGGGCCATCTTGCCGACGCTGGCGCGCTTACCCACAAAGTCTTTCCAGTCCTTGAAGTCGCGCGCCTTGCCCGATCCGTCGTACCACTGCACCGGCCCGGCCTGATCGAAGATAGCGATGTCCTTGACGCCGCCGTCCTTATAGCCTTGCAGCTTTACGCCCTTGCCACGCGCCATTTCCGGCAGTTCTGAGACAGGATAGATCAGCACCTTGTTGTTTTCGCCCAGAATGACGACGTGGTCACCCGTCACCGGCAAAGCCACAAAGGCTTCGGTGCCATCGGCATTGAGCACCGACTTGCCGGCCTTCTTGTTACCGACGGCGTCCTCTTCGTTCATCACGAAGCCATAGCCGTTCTTCGACACCATCAGGCGCTTGGCCCCCGGCGTGAACATGAAGACATTGACGATGCGGGTGTTTTCTTCCATTTCCAGCATCAGCTGGAGCGGTTCGCCATGCCCGCGCCCGGACGGCAGCTTGTCGCAGCCGAGCGTAAAGAAGCGCCCGTCCGAGGTCATGATCAGCAACTTGTCGGTGTTATAGCCGGGCACCAGGAAGCCGAGATTGTCGCCTTCCTTGAACTTCAGTTCTGACGGATCATCGACGCGACCCTTGGTGGCGCGGATCCAGCCGCGTTCCGACAGGATGACGGTCAGGGCCTCCTTGGGCAGATAGGACTCGATGGCTGCCACCTCGACGCCTTGCGGCGCTTCGGCAAAGGTGGTGCGGCGCGCCGACAGAAGCTGCTTGCGCACCTCGGTCAACTGCTCGTCGATGCGCTTCCACTGCTTCTTTTCGGAGCCCAGCAGAGACAACAGCCCATCGCGTTCCTTCGACAGCTTGTCGTGCTCGCCCTTGATGGCCATTTCTTCCAGCCGCGCCAGTTGCCGCAGCCGCGTATCAAGGATGTAATCGACCTGAACCTCGGTCAGCTCGAAACGCGCCATCAGGGTCTGCTTCGGCGTCTCGTCCTCGCGGATAATGCGGATCACCTCATCCAGATTGAGGAAGGCGATCATCAGGCCGTCGAGGACGTGCAGACGCTTCTCGATCTTGTCCAGACGCCATTGCGACTGCCGGATCAGCACTTCGCGGCGGTGGTCAAGGAAGGAGGTCAGGATAGTCTTCAAACCCATGACGCGCGGCGTACCGGTCTTGTCCAGCACGTTCATGTTGAAGGCAAAGCGCGTTTCCAGATCGGAGATCTTGAACAGGCTTTCCATCAGCACTTCGGGGTCGATATTGCGCGTCTTAGGCTCAAGGATCAGGCGCACCTCTTCGTCGGATTCGTCGCGCACATCGCCCAGCAGCGGGGCCTTCTTCGCTTCGATCAGGTCGGCCAGTTGCTCGATCAGGCGCGACTTTTGCACCTGATACGGGATTTCAGAAACGAGGATACGCCACGCCCCGCGGCCCAGATCCTCGACCTCATAGCGGGCGCGCACCCGCACGCTGCCGCGGCCCGTCTCATAGGCCTCATAAATCGCTTCGCGGCGTTCGACGCAGATGCCGCCGGTCGGGAAGTCGGGTCCCGGAATAATGGCCATCAGGCCGTTGGTGTCGGTGTTGGGCTCGGCGATCAGCAGCTTACAGGCGTCGATCAGCTCGGCCACATTGTGCGGCGGGATGGAAGTCGCCATACCCACAGCAATGCCCGTCGCCCCATTGGCCAGCAGGTTCGGAAACGCCGCCGG
The DNA here is from genome assembly GCF_027484505.1 of Asticcacaulis sp. Lineage (GTDB taxonomy): Bacteria > Pseudomonadota > Alphaproteobacteria > Caulobacterales > Caulobacteraceae > Asticcacaulis. The sequence goes on along the minus strand of NZ_JAIXSV010000301.1, from coordinate 43,430 downwards.
CAGCACAACCGGCTCCTCATCCTGACCGTCATAGGTCGGGCGGAAATCGACGGCATTCTCGTCGATGCCGTCCAGCAGCAGCATGGCCGCCGTCGTCATCTTGCATTCGGTGTAACGCATGGCGGCGGCACTATCGCCGTCGATATTGCCGAAATTGCCCTGTCCATCGACCATGGGGTAGCGCTGAGCGAACCATTGCGCCATACGCACCAGCGCGTCGTAGATCGACTGATCGCCGTGCGGGTGGAAGTTACCCATGACTTCCCCGACGACCTTGGCCGATTTGCGCGCCGCCGCCTGCGGGTTCAGCCGCATATTGTGCATGGCGTACAAAACGCGCCGGTGCACCGGCTTCAGGCCGTCGCGCACGTCCGGCAGGGCCCGGTGCATGATGGTGGACAGCGCATAGGCCAGATAGCGCCGCGACAGGGCCTCGCCCATCGGTTCGCTGAGGATACGGCCACCTTCGTCAGGAATCACATCGTTGCTCATGCCTTATGCGTAAGGCTTTCGCGCTTTTCGCACAAGCACATATGCAGAACAGGTTGTGGAGGGAGAGGCCCAATATCCGTTGCAGAACGCCCAAGGACAGACTTGCGCACTCAGAGCGCTCAGAACAGGGCGTCCACGGCGTTTTGCAGATCGTTTTCGATGCGCTCGGCCCGCCCGTGAATATGGGCGTCCATTTCAACGACCCGAGCCTTCAGGCTGTCGAGACGCGCCGCCAGATCTTCGCGCGCCGCCTCGTCTTCGAGATTGGAACTGAGCAGAATCTGGATGCCGGACTCGAACTCTTCGAGCGCCTTTTCACAAGCCTCATCGAAGGGTTTGCGCACCGCGTCGGGTGAGGCCCGATAGGCGGCAATGACCACGTCTTTTTGCTCAAAGCCGGAATTTTCGAAATGTTCGACATAGCCGCGACGACGCCAGTCCATCAGTTCCTCGGCCATGTCCGGCATGTCGAGGCCCATTTCAAACAGCATGATCGCTTCGTTGAACAGGTTGAGGTAATCCGTCGCCAAACCCGTCTCCGGATTGACGTTGGCTGCCCGCAGTTCCTGTTCACTATACCCTGACATACCCGTCAAACTACCCGCCCGAATCGAGCCCATCGGCCTAACTTAGTGAAAACACGTTACCAAAGCATGGAGAACGATGTTTTCGCGTGCATTTTAAAAACGGAATCACTAATCCCGTACACTGTCGATAAGGCGCGTGCGGATTTCGGGCAAGGGTTGATTGAGCGGATGAAAGATATGCCGCTCCAGAAAATAGCCGGTCAGGTCCAGCCCCCGGCGCAGATCGTCCGCCTGGACGCCGCCTTGTGACGACAGCAAAAAGCCCGGCAAAGGCAGCAGCTTATCCTTATAGGGCTCGCCTTCGCGGCGGCTGACGGCACGGGCCGAACGCGGCGAGACATAGACCAGATCGTCGCGGCTGCCGCTCACGGCGCAGGCCGACAGGTCGAGACCGAACCCCACAGCCTCCAGCAGGCCCATCTCGAAGCGCACATAGACATAGGGCCAGACACCGGGCAGGCCAAAGGCATTAATCAACGTTTCAAAGGCATAAAAGGCCCCCGGATAGGCCTCGCGTTCGGGCAGGACGGCGCGCGTCATAACGCAGGCACACTGCACGCCGATCAGGGCCATAGGATCGTCGAAAAATTCAGCCGTGGCGTCGCCTTCCGGCTCAAGGGTGGCTGAGCCCAGATGGTCGGCGGTGCGCGCCCGATAGGACAGGCGTACGCGGCTGGCCGGTTGCAGATAGGGCTTAAGGCGACGTGACGCCCCACCAGGCACATGGGCGGCGATATGACCGTGTTCCAGAGTCAGAAAATGCACCACCGCACCGGTTTCCCCGTGCGGCCGGGCACTTAAGACAAAGGCATCGTCTTCGAAAGTCAAATCCTCCTCCCCTGCGCCAGCGGGGGAGGTGGCGAGCCCGCGAAGCGCGGCGAGACGGAGGGGGCCGGACGGTAATGTAAAGCCCCCTCCGACACGCCTTCGCTAGAACTCCGGCGTGCCACCTCCCCCGCTTCGCCTATGGGCTCGCAAGGGAGGAGAAAGGCGGAGCGTCTGCCGACCAGCCTCACGTGAAATTACTCCCCGAACTCCAGACCGAACTGCGCATATAGCGCCCGGTCGTCGCTCCAGCGTTCATTGACCTGAACGTGCAGGAACAGATGCACCTTGCGGTCGAGAATATCCATCAGTTCCTGACGGGCGCGCTGACCGATCCATTTCAGGGTCTGGCCGTTCTTGCCCAGCACGATGGCGCGCTGACCGTCGCGTTCGACAAAGATGGTCTGTTCGATGCGCGCGGCACCGTCTGGCGTGTCCTTGAAGTCGGTCGTCACGACGGCGCAGGCATAGGGCAGTTCCTCATGCACGCGCAGGAACAGCTTTTCGCGGGTGATTTCGGCGGCCAGAATACGCACCGGCGCATCGGCGGCCTGATCTTCCGGATACAGCCACGGTCCCGCCGGCATTTTGTCGGCCAGAGCCTCCATAAGGTCGGCAATGCCATTGCCCTTTTCGGCCGAAATCATGAAGACCTGATCGAAAACGCCCTCCTTGAACAGGCTGTCGGCCAGGGCCAGCAGGTTGTCGCGGCGCAGAAGGTCGATCTTGTTCAGCACCAGAATGGCGCGGCGGTTATTGGCTTTCAGCCCCGCAATGATGGTCTCGGCGTCTTCGACCGCCAGCTTGTCGGCACCGGTCGGCTTGGTGTCGGGGGCCGGGAAATGCACGGCCAGATGCGCCGGAGCGTCGATCAGCATGACCACGATGTCGGCGTCTTCGGCCCCACCCCAGGCCGATCTGACCATGGCACGGTCCAGACGGCGGCGCGGCTTAAAGATGCCCGGCGTATCGACCAGCACGATCTGCGCTTCACCGTGAATGGCGATACCGCGCACCGGAAAGCGCGTCGTCTGCACTTTTTGGGTGACGATGGAGACTTTGGAGCCGACCAGAGCGTTGACAAGGGTGGATTTGCCCGCATTGGGCGCGCCGATGATGGCGGCGAAACCCGCGCGCGTCGTCGCGGGAGAAGAAGAGGTAATCGTCAATTAAGACCTGCGTGTTCGATAAAGCTGAGGGCCGCCGCCTTTTCGGCCTCCTGACGAGACTTGCCGCTGGCGACGACGGGATCATAGCCTTCTAGCGTGAGCGCGACTTTAAAGATAGGGGCATGATCAGGCCCGCTGCGTTCCACTATCTCATATTTCGGTGAAGGGAGCTTTTTCTGCGCTGCCCATTCCTGAAGGTGCGACTTGGGATTCAGGTGCGAACGGGAGTGGCTGGCGCGGATATGCGGCTGCCACAGGGGCGCGAATATGCGCCGCGCCGTCTCAAAACCACCGTCAATATAGACCGCCGCGATCAGGGCCTCACAGGCATCACCGAGTATGGTCAGGTTGGAACGCCCGCCGCTTTTGGTTTCACCGGGTGCCAGACGCATGGCCGCCCCGACGCCCAGCGACATGGCCACTGCCGCGCAGGTTTCGCGACTGACCAGCCCGTGCAGGCGCTGCGACATCTCGCCTTCGGCGGCCTGCGGAAAGGCCTGCATCAGGGCTTCGGCCACCAGCAGACCCAGCACGCGATCCCCGAGAAACTCCAGCCGCTCATTGTCGCCGGAGACGGTCTTTTTGGGGCGGCCGTCGCTGACACTGGCGTGGGTAAGCGCGCTGTCGAGCAATTGTCGGTCCGAAAAGCGGTATCCGAGCTTCGCCTCCAGTTCATCCAGCACCTTTTGCCGGTGGCCGGAGGCATCCCTTTGCATACGTGTCATTATTTCAGGGACTTGAAGAAACGGTCCCAGCGCAGGTCGAGCCAGGTCCACGGCTTGAACAGCGAGGCCCCCTTGTTCCACGAGATCAGCACCATAACCGCCTTGCCCTCAAGGTTTTCGGCGGGCACGAAGCCGACACCCGGCTGGAACGGATCGGCCGGCGAGAAACGGCTGTCGAGCGAGTTGTCGCGGTTATCGCCCATCACGAAATACTGACCTTCGGGGACGGTGAATTCCTGCGTGTCGTCGGCTTCGGGCTTATTGTCTTCGAGATTTTGAGTCAGGTGATCCGCACCATCTGGCAACTGCTCTTCCTGAATGTCCGCACCCTGCGTCGCATAGGTAATGCCGGCGGAAATCGGCCCCTTGTCGATCGTGGTCACCGGCTGTTCGTTGATAAAGACCTGACCGTTCTTCACCTGAACGCGGTCGCCGGGCAGGCCGATGACGCGCTTGATGTAATCGACCTTGGTGTTGCTGGGCAGCTTGAACACCACGATGTCACCGCGTTTGGCCTGCTTTTCGAAAATACGGCCCGAAATCACCGGCGGCGAAAACTGGATGGAATGCTTGGAATAGCCATAGTCCCACTTGCGCACCACAATGTAGTCGCCCTCATAGAGGTTGGGCTCCATCGAGGCCGACGGGATAGTGAAGGGCTGGAAAAACAGCGTGCGGAAGACCAGCGTGATGATCAGGGCGATCGCCACGGTTTTGATGATATCGGACCATTCGTCCTTGATCGCCGACTTTTCGTCGTTTTCCACGGTCGCATTTTCGGTCACCGCGTCTTCAACGACCTTGTCTTCAGCGCTCATTACTCAGCCCCATATTCTCTAGCGCCTTACGTTTTAAGCGCATTCCTTCGACCTGTCTATTTTTAGATTCCGGCCAAAAATAGACGTTACATTTTATTCAGGGAGCGCCTCGATGATCACATAGGCCCCGGCCAGATCGCCCTCATCGGTCAGGCTGAGGTGGATGCGCGCTATGCTGCCCTGCGGCAGCAGCGCCTGAAGCCGGTCAAGCGCGCCGTTTTTAAGCGCCACCTCAGGCTTGCCCAGTGCATCATTGCGCACCTCTATGTCGGTGAAATGAAAGCCGCGCAACCCGCTGCCCAGCGCCTTCATCACCGCCTCCTTGGCGGCGAAACGCTTGGCCAAAGTCGGATGCACCGGCGTTTTCGATAGCGCATAGGCCTGCTCGGCGGGCGTGAACACGCGATCAAGGAACTTCTGACCAAAGCGTTCGACCGATTGCCGGATGCGCCGCGCATCGGTCAGGTCAATGCCCACGCCAATTATCATAGGCGCGCGGCGTCCATCAGGTGCCGCATGCGGCTGACCGAAGCCTCAAGCCCCACAAAGATGGCCTCACCGATCAGGAAGTGGCCGATATTCAGCTCTTTGATCTGCGGCACGCGCGAAATAAAGGTCACGGTGTCGTAGTCGATGCCGTGGCCCGCATGGACCTCGATGCCGACCTCAGCCGCCATGTGCGCCGCCCATTCGAGCTTCTTCATCTCGGATTCGACGATGGAGCGTTCGCCTTCGCGCCAGGCGTCGCACAGCGCGCCTGTGTGGAATTCGACGACGGGCGCGCCGATATTCGACGCTGCCGATACCTGAAGCGGGTCGGTGGCAATAAACAGCGAGGTACGGATACCCGCCGCATTGAGCCGCGCGACCGCGGGCCCCACGACGTCTATATTATCCGCCACATCCAGACCGCCTTCGGTGGTCCGTTCCTGACGCCGTTCGGGCACCAGACAGCAGGCGTGCGGCTTGAGATCGAGCGCAATGCCGATCATCTCATCGGTCACCGCCATCTCGAAATTCAGCGGCTTGCGAAACTCATCGCAGACGGCTTTCAGCGCCCAGACATCCTTATCGAGCACGTGGCGGCGATCTTCGCGCAGGTGCGCCGTGATGCCATCGACCCCAGCCTCCAGCACCTGCCGCGCGCCGCGCGCCGGATCAGGCGCATGGCCGCCGCGCGCATTGCGCACCGTGGCGATGTGGTCGATATTGATCCCCAGACGGATGCGGTTCATGGCATCAGGCCTTTTGCGACAGACGGCGGCTGCCGGGGTCCTGTACCGGAATGGCGGCCAGTTCCGGCGGCAGGGCGTCGGCGGGATAGGCGGGCACTTCGAGGCTGGCCAGCGAGATCAGCGGCACGCCCACATCAGCCTTCCCGCCCGACCGGTCAACGATACAGGCCGCCGCGACGACTTCACCGCCCAGCGCCTGAATGGCGGCGATACATTCGCGCGACGAGAGGCCGGTGGTCACGATGTCTTCGACCATGACCACCTTGGCGCCGGGTTCGATGTGGAAGCCGCGGCGCAGCTTGAACTCACCCTCGACACGCTCGACGTACATGGACGGGACCTTCAGGTGACGCGCCGTCTCATAGCCGGGGATGATGCCGCCCACGGCAGGCGAAATCGCCACATCGACGCTACCGGCCTGCGCCACGATCTTTTCGGCCAGCGCCTTGCACAGGCGCTCGCAGCGGTCCGCATTCATGAAGACGAGGTTTTTTTGCAGGAACAGCGGCGAATGCAGCCCGCTCGATAACACGAAATGCCCCTCTCTCAGGGCATTGGCGTCACGGAATTCATTGATCACGTCTTCAGAGGTCATGGGAGGGTCCCGGCAGTATGTGTTTTGCCGCTACATAGGCCAAATCGCCGTCTGACCCAATAAGTATTTCAGCCGCATCCGTACACTTTCGTGATTTGCTTACTCTGCTCCCTTACACTAAAGTAAGGCACTGGAGGCCAAAAAAATGAGTACCGCAACGCTTACCACCAAAGGTCAGATCACCATTCCCGCTGAGGTGCGCAAGGCCATGTCGGTCAGTCAGGGCGACCGGGTGGAATTTGTCGAGGTCGAACCCGGCAAGTTTCTGCTATGCGCCGCCACGCGCTCGATGACGGAACTCAAGGGTCGCTTTGGTAAACCATCTCGTCCCGTCAGTATTGAAGAGATGAATGAGGCCATCGCGCAGGCGGCATCCGGCGAATGATCGGGCTCGATACCAACGTCGTTGTTCGCTACATCATGCAGGACGACATGGCTCAGGCCGCTCTGGCTTCGGCTCTGATCGAAGGCCTGTCCGACGATCAGCCGGGGTTTATATCGGTCGTGACCTGTGTCGAAATCGTATGGGTATTGACGCGCAGCTACAGGCTTCCGCGCGACGCCATCATTGAGACGCTGGAGATTTTACTGAGTGCCTATCAACTTCGTTTTGAGCACAAGCCAGACCTCTATCGGGCGCTGGGCGATTACAAATCCGGCAAGGCGGACTTCGCCGATGCCCTGATCCACCGGCTGAACCTGAGCGCCGGATGCGATAAGACCGTGACCTTTGATGTAGCGGCGGCAGATCACGCAGGCATGACCCTCATCACAGCGGCTTGATCGGGCTTACCCCCTGATCCGCTCGACCCCCTCGACCGAGGGATTGGTGCGGATCGCCGCCGTAATATTGGTCAGGTGGCGGGCATCCAACACCTCGACTTCGAATTCCGCATCGAGGAAATCGACCTGTTGGTTCGACAGGCGGATATTGACGATATTGCCTTTCGCCTCACCGATCAGGGTACAGACCTGCCCCAGAACGCCCGGCTTGTTGCGCATATTGGCGCGGATACGGGCGGGCGAGACGGTGTTCTTTTCGGCGTTGAGCGTCCATTGCAGGTCGATCCACACCTCTTTTTGCCCCTCATAGGTTTCCAGTTGCTCGCATTCGATGGAATGGACGTGCACCGCCGCGCCTTCGACAATGCCAACGATGCGGTCACCCGGCACCGGGGTGCAGCAGCGTGAAAAGACGATCTTCTGCTGCGGCCGCAGGGCATGGCCGCGCACAAAGGCCGTGGCGTCTTCGCCATCCTTGATGCGGCTGAAGGAATCGGTGGTCAGGGTGGCGGGCAGTTTCAGGCCGGGGAACAGGGCCTCCAGCACCTTGGCCGGGGCGATCTTGCCGCGGCCACACAGTTCAAACAGTTCGTCCTCGCTCTGCACCTGAAAGCGCTCAAAGGCCGGACGCCAGGACATGTCGGTGAGGGTCTTTTCGACCTGCGCCGCCCCGCGTTCCAGCGCCGAGCGCCCCAGACGGATGAAATCGTCGCGCTGGGTCTGACGGATGCTGCGGCGGATGGCGGCGCGCGCCCGGCCGGTAATGGTCAGCGACTGCCAGTCCGGGTTCACGCGTGCTTCGACACCGGTGATGATTTCGACCTGATCACCGTTCTGCAAGGGCGTGCGCAGCGGCTTGTGCTCGCCATTAATGACGGCACCGATGGCCTTGTCACCCACTTCGGTATGGACGGCATAGGCGAAGTCGAGCGGCATGGCCCCGCGCGGCAAAGAGATCAGGCGGCCCTTCGGTGAGAAGCAGAAGACCTGATCGAGGAACATTTCCAGCTTGGCGTGCTCGACCCACTCATCGGAATCGCCACCATTTTCGGCGATCTGCACAATGGCGCGCAGGTTGGCGATGGGGTTGCGCTCAGCCCATTGCGTTGCCGCCGCCTCATCAAAGCCGTAGGACTGGTTCTTGTAGCCCCAGTGCGCCGCCAGCCCCTCTTCGGCCACGCGGTCCATCACCTCGGTGCGGATCTGCATTTCGATACGCGCACCCTTGTGACCAATGACGGTGGTGTGCAGGGACTGATAGTTATTGGACTTGGGCGTCGAGATAAAGTCTTTGAAGCGGTCCTGTACGCAGGGCCACTTGCGGTGCAGCACGCCCAGCGACAGGTAGCAGTCGTCCGGGCTATCGACGATGACGCGAAACGCCACAATATCCGACAGTTGCGAGAAGCCGATCGACTTGCGTTGCAGCTTGCGCCAGATCGAATAGGGCGATTTTTCCCGCCCCGACACCCGCGCCCGGATACCAGCGACCGAGAGTGTGTCCTGAATATCGCGGGCAATATCGGCGACCGCCGCGCCCTTCTGATCGCGCAGATCGGCCAGTCTTTGCAGAATGGCCGCCCGCCCGCGCGGATTGATAAAGGTGAAGGCCAGATCTTCCAGTTCGGTGGCAAAGCGGTTGCAGCCGATCTGACGGGCCAGCGGCGCATAGACCTCCAGCGTCTCGCGCGAGATGCGCTCGCGCTTGTGCTCCGGCACGTATTGCAGGGTGCGCATATTGTGCAGACGGTCGGCCAGCTTCACCAGCAGCACACGCACGTCCTTGGAAATGGCCAGAATGAATTTGCGCAGGTTTTCCGACTGCTTGGTATATTCGGACTTCAGCTCCAGCCGCGTCAGCTTGGTGACACCTTCGACCAGTTGCGCGATCTCTTCGCCGAACAGCGAAGCGATTTCCTCGCGCGTGGCGGGCGTGTCCTCTATGGTGTCGTGCAGCAGCGCCGTGACAATGGCCGCCGAGTCCAGCTTGTAATCGGTGAGAATCCCTGCCACCTCGATCGGGTGGGCGAAATAGGGGTCGCCGGAAGCGCGCAACTGCGCTCCGTGCATACGCATGGCATAGACATAGGCGCGGTTGAGCAGCGCCTCATCGACGGTCGGATCATAGGCCGCAACCCGGTCGATCAGCTCCATCTGACGCAGGAAACGGCGCTTCGGAGCGGGGGTCGGCGCAGGCTTGGGAGCCTGCGCCTTCTCCGTCATAGACGGCATTTCGGGGGGTGTCTGGATCGGAGGCGCTTCCGCCGGTGGATCGAGCGGTGGGGTTTCCACCGGATCGAGCGGCGGCGTTTCGGATGGGGGCGTCACATCCCCTTCCTTTGGCTCACCGGGCGGCACTTCCTGAGGCTTTTCTTCCGGGAAACCGGGCGGCACGGCAGGCGGTTCGTTTTCAGACGAAACCCGTGCTGTGATTACCGATTGCCCTTCAGTTGCCATGTCCAGAACCGTACTCTTCTCATACATGCAGGCTCCTTAGATAAGAGCCCCGCCACGCGAGTCAAAGAGTAACCCCGCAAACCTTTAATCGCCAATAAAAAAGCAGGGTTTATACCAAGAGGCATTGAAGATGACTCTTGGTATTCGTTTCGCGAATGTCTTATGTCTTTGATACATATGAGACATTCGCGAGTTTTTAAACAACCGGATGCGTCAGCATCTTCGGGCGTTGGTGTTATGCGCAAAGTTACGGGCAAGGTGGCGCACACATAAAAACGCCGGCCTGAGCGACAGGCCGGCGTTTCAAAGACTCGAAAGATAGCAGAGGCTTAGTAACGCTCTTCCTGACCACCATCGCGGTCGGACTGAAGCGCGCGGATCAGCTCGCTTTCCGACATCTGCTGATGCTGCGGATCGGCCAGCAGGGCCAGGGTTTCGGCCTCTTCCTCGGCCTCGGTGCGCTCATCGACGCGTTGCAGCGAGGCGATCAGGCTTTCGGTCAGGCTTTCCGGCGGCAGCTTGTCTTCGGCGATTTCACGCAGGGCCACAACCGGGTTCTTGTCGTTGTCGCGGTCGAGCAGGATCGAAGCACCCGAAGAGATGGCGCGGGCGCGATGCGCCGCCAGCAGCACCAGATTGAAACGGTTATCGACCTTCTCGACGCAATCTTCGACGGTGACGCGAGCCATGCAGAACCCTTTGCAAATAATGACAAAAACGCCGCCGCCAAGACGCATTTCGCCTTGACCGACAGCGTGAGCCGTGTTCGTTCGCTCCGTCTTTACCCAGTGTCGCTGTAAAACACAAGAATTACTTGTCATTTGCGTTCAAGCCGCTGTGCAGCGGTTGCACCGCCTGCCCGCCTCGCCTAAGAGACGCGCATCATGTCCGCTGCGTCCTCCCCTGTTGCGTCCCCCTCCGCCCTGTCGCGCTGGAGCGGCTATGCTTTGGCCCTCGCCGGGGCGTTTCTCTTCGCCACCAAGGGCATCTTCATCAAGCTGGCCTATGCCTATGAGGTCGATGCCTCGACGCTTTTGACCCTGCGGCTTCTGATCGCCACGCCCTTTTTTATCGCGGTCGGCCTGATCACCCGCTATCGCCAGCGCAAGGCCGCGCCCCTGTCGGGCAGCCTGTATCTCAAGGCGCTGGCGGTTGGCGCGTTGGGTTACTGGTTCGCCAGCTACACCGATTTCGAAGGGCTGGTGCACCTGTCGCCGCAGTTTGAACGCCTGATTCTGTTCACCTATCCTTTGTTCGTCATCCTTCTGGGGGCGTGGCTGTTCCGCCAGCCTTTGAAGATGCTGGCCCTGCCCGCCTTTGTCATTGCCTATGCGGGTCTGGCCCTCGTCTTCTGGTCGGAAGCGGGCAGCGGCGGGCCGGACGTTGCCATCGGTGCCGGCTGGGTCATGGCCTCCTCCGTCGCCTTCGCCCTCTATCTTCTGCTGGCCAAACCGCTGATCGCGCAGATGGGCGCCGCCCTGTTTACCTCGGTCGGCATGGTCGGGGCGGCCATCGCCACCTTCATCCATTTCGGCCTGACCCATCAGGCCAGCGCCATCCCGGCCGATCCGGGTCTGTGGACGCTGGCGCTCGGTCTGGCCATCGGCGCGACCGTCCTGCCCGGCTATCTGGTCAGCTTCGCTCTGGCGCGCATCAGTTCTCAGGCCAATGCCGTCATCGGCTTCATCAACCCCATCTTCACCATGGGACTGAGTGTGCTCATCCTCAAAGGAAGCCTCTCGCTCATCGACCTGATCGGCACAGTGCTGGTGCTGGGTGGCGTCGGGCTCTACACCTGGCTGGAACAGCGCCCTCAGAGGCTTAACAAGGCGGATGTATCCTCGGCCGGATAGGCGTCCGTTCCCACCGTCACCCGCGCATACAATTCTCGTGCGCTTACGCCCAACACCGGATGCCGCCAGTCCGGCGCAATCTCTGCCAGCGGCCCCATAACGAAGCCCCGCTCATGGGCGCGCGGATGCGGCAGGACCAGTCCGCCCTCACGCACCCTGTCGCCATAGGCAATCAGGTCGAGATCGAGCACACGCGGCAGATTGCTTTTTTCGCTCCGCACGCGACCGGTTTCGGCCTCCAGCGCGTGTAAGTGCGTGAGTAAATCGTCCGGTTTCAGCGTCGTGCAAACCGCCATTACGGCATTATGGTAAGGCGGACAGTCGGGGTCCGGCCACGCCTGAGAGCGCCACAGGGATGAAATCTGCGTAACCTTTATGTCATCAAGGCACAAGCGCTTGACAACCCTCGCCAAGGCCTGCAAAGGATTTAGATACTCGTGAGGCAAATTCGCGCCATAGGCAATGTAGATGTCAGGCCCATTCGCCGATAACGCTGATACTGTTTTAGACATTTTTTCTTCGATTTTTTAAACGAAAGACATTTAAATGAGTTTTTATCCAACCGACAAGATTGCTCTCTTTATTGACGGTGCCAACCTTTACTCGGCAGCCAAGGCGCTCAACTTCGATATTGATTACCGCAAGCTTCTCGATGAGTTTCGTAAGCGCGGTGTTCTGCTGCGTGCCTATTACTACACCGCTCTGGTCGAAGGCGACGACTATTCGCCGATCCGCCCGCTGGTAGATTGGCTGGACTATAACGGTTTTGCCCTGATTACCAAGACCGCCAAAGAATATACTGATGCGCAGGGGCGCAAACGCTGGCGCGGCGATATGGATATCGAAATCGCCTGCGACATGATGGAAATTGCCGAACACGCCGACCATCTGGTGCTGTTCTCCGGCGATGGCGACTTCCGTCGCCTGATCGAAGCCGTGCAGCGCAAGGGCTGTCGCGTTACGGTCGTTTCGACCGTCAAGTCGCAGCCGCCCATGACTTCGGACGAACTGCGCCGTCAGGCCGACACCTTCGTCGATCTGGCCGATCTGGCCAGTGTCGTAGGCCGCCCGCGTCAGCAACAGACGAACGCCCGCCACGACGAGTTTGAAGACTAAAAAGAAAAAGCCCCACCACCCGGCGGGGCTTTTTTGTTTAGCCGTGATCCTTGAGCAGGCGCGCCTTTTCGCGGCCCCAGTCGCGCTTGGCCTCGGTCTCGCGCTTGTCGTGCAGCTTCTTGCCCTTGGCCAGGGCGATCTCGACCTTCACCCTGCCCTTATCGTTAAAATAGAGCTTGGTCGGCACGATGGTCATGCCTTCGCGCTGCACGGCGATCATGAAGCGCGCGATCTCACGCCGGTGCATCAGCAGCTTGCGATGACGGCGCGGCTCATGGTTGAAGCGGTTGGCAAAGCCATAGTGCGGAATATCGGCATTGATCAGCACCAGCTCATCGCCATTCTCGATCGAGACGTACGATTCGGCGATGTTGGCGCGGCCCTGACGCAGCGACTTGACCTCGGTGCCGGTCAGGACGATACCCGCCTCGGTATTGTTTTCGAGGAAATAGTCGAAGCGCGCCCGCCGGTTATCGGCAATGACCTTATAATTGGATTGTTCTTTTTCGGCCAAGTCAGAGCCCCGCGGCTTTCATCGCCTCATCGACCAGCGGTCGCACAACCTCGGCGCAGGGCACGATGGGCAGGCGCACCTCGTCGGTCGTCTGACCCAGACGGCTCAGAGCGTATTTGGTGGGGGACGGAGACGCATCGGCAAACAGCACCTTGTGCAGTTTGATCAGCTTATCCTGCCATGTACGGGCGGTGGCGAAATCGCCTGCCTTCGCGGCATTATAGAGCGCCACCATCTCCGCCGGCGCAACATTGGAGGTCACCGAAATCACCCCGTGACCGCCGTGCGCCATATAGCCCAGAAGCGTCGGGTCATCGCCGGAGATAAACGAGAAGCCCGGTTCGATGGCGATGCGCAGCTGGCTCATACGTACCAGATCACCGGTGGCATCCTTGATGCCAACGATGTTGGGCAGCTTTGACAGGCGCACAATGGTGTCATTGGCAATGTCGATCACCGTGCGGCCGGGCACGTTGTACAGCATCACCGGTATCTCAACCGAATCGTTCAGTGCCTTGAAATGCTGATACAAACCTTCCTGAGACGGCTTGTTGTAATAGGGCACAACGACCAGCACGGCATCCGCGCCGACCGTTTTGGCATGACGCGCCAGTTCCAGCGCTTCGGCCGTATTGTTCGACCCGGCCCCGGCAATGACCTTGACCCGCCCGGCGGCAACTTCGACGCACAGGCGCACGATTTCCTTGTGCTCCTCCATCGACAGCGTCGAGGTTTCCCCCGTCGTGCCTACAGGCACCAGACCGTGCACACCCGCCTTGATCTGCGTCTCCACCAGCTGTTTGAACGCCGCATAGTCCACCTCACCGTTTTTGAACGGTGTCACCAGCGCGGTAATTACGCCGGAAAACAGGGGCAGGGCATCAAGGTTCGACATAGAGGTCATCATCCGGATAAGGCAGATCGAAATGTGGGGATGAGCCTTAAAACCACAATGGATTTGCTGCAACGACTTTGTAAAAAGAAAACGTCGGAATAAGGCGCGACTTGCGTCGGGCGGAAATATCCGCACCATTACGCCGTTACGTTTGCTCTGACGGTTTTTGTGATCGAAGCGTGACCACCGCACCGCGAAAATCACGGTACAAAAACCGGACACATAATTGTGCCCTCTTATACGGCCATTGTGACCGCCCGCCTACGCTTAAGGAATTTGTGATGATCAAGGCTTTTCGGACATTCAATGCGCGCTCGGTAACATCGTGGTGCCGCTGGATGAGCGGAGCGGCCCTGATTGCACTGACGGCGGGGACAGCCCTGTCTCCCGTTCTGGCGCAGGATACGACATCGGCCCCCCGTCCCTATCAGGCGGGGCTTATCACCGAAGCCGACCGCGCCACGCTGAAACAGGCGCTGGAGGCGGCGCGCAGCAAGAATTTCGCTCTGGCTGAGTCGCTGCGCGGCAGCTTAAGCGATCCGGTGGCGCGCAAGATCGTGCAGTGGGCCGTTATCAATAATGATGGCGACATCTATGGATTTGCCGCGCTCGATGGCGCACGCCGCGATCTGTGGGGCTGGCCGCGCGAGCAGAAGCGCCAGTTAGCCGCCGAAAAGCAGATCGGGAACGGAAGTCTGACGCCGCAGCAGACCATAGACTGGTTCAAGGGCGCGCCGCCCCTGTCGGTCGATGGGGCCATGGCCCTGATCAGCGCCTATGAGCGCGTGGGTCAGACAACCGAAGCCTCAGCACTGGCGCGGTCGTGGTGGCGCGATCAGGCCTTTGACGCGACCGATCAGTCGCGCTTTCAGGCCAGCTTCGGACGCTATCTGACGACAGAGGACCATAAGGCGCGCCTCACCACCCTGCTGCTGGGCACGCAAGGCCCGGCCACCAATGCCATGCTGCCGCTGGTTGATGAGACCAGCCGCAAGGTGGCCACGGCCGCTATGGCCCTGCGCTCCGGTTCGGCGGCGGGTGTCACCCTGTACGAGCAGGCGCTGGCCGTCAGCCCGCGCAACCCGGTTCTGGCCTATGAGCGCCTGCGTTCGCTGCGTCGCGCCAAGCTTGAGACACTGGGCTTTGGCCTGCTGGCCGACCTGCCTCCTGCCCCGGCTTCGGACGCCGCCATGGGCAATCTGTGGGTCGAACGCCTCTCCTATTTCCGTGCCGCGCTCAAGGCCCGCAACTATCAGGCGGCCTATGAGGCCATGAACGGCGGCGGTTTCCCTAACGGCGAAAAGAAGGCCGAGGGCGAGTTCTTCGCCGGGTGGACGGCGCTCATTCGCCTCAATCGCCCCGATCTGGCCCTGCCGCATTTTGAAAAGGTCCGCGAAGCCGGCACCTCGCCCATTACCCGCAGCCGCGCCCATTACTGGCTGGGTCGCGCCTATGAGGCCCGAGCGCACGCCGGTGACGCCGAAAAGGCCAGGGCCCATTTCGTCGAAGGCGGTCAGTTCATCTACGCCTTCTACGGACAACTGGCCGCCGAAAAGGCGGGTGTAAAGTCGATCACACTCGATAAAGACCCCGTGCCGACCGCTGCTGACCGGGCGCGTTTTGAGAACCGCGACATGGTTAAGGCTGCAAAGATTCTGGGACAAACGGGCGAGCGCGACCTGTTCAACGCCCTGATTCTGGCGCTGGACGACGTTCTGCCATCGGCAGAAGAACAAGCCCTGCTGGTCGATCTGGCCGGGACCTATGGGACGCAGGATCTGGCCATGCGCGTGGCGCGAGTCTCTCAGCAACGCGGCTTCTACCTGCCCGAACGCGCCTATCCGCTGCGCGCCCTGCCCGCCGTCAAATCGCCCGAAGGGTCTTTCGTACTGGCCATCACGCGTCAGGAATCAGGCTTTGACCCGATGGTGCGCTCGGGTGCCAATGCGCGCGGCATGATGCAGCTTATCCCCCCGACCGCAAAGGGCGTGGCTCGGCGCATGTCGCTGACCTATTCCGACTCGATGCTGTACGATCCCGACTACAATATGCAGTTGGGGGCCTATCACCTCGGTGAACTGGTGGATCGCTTCGGCGGGTCCTACGTCATGGCCGCCGCCGGCTACAATGCCGGGCCGAACCGCCCGCCACAATGGATCATCGACTGCGGCGATCCGCGCGGCGAAACAGCCGACCCCATCGCCTTTATCGAGTGCGCCCCCTTTACCGAGACGCGCAACTACATGATGCGCGTGATGGAAAACAACGCCGTCTACCGCGCCCGCCTCAATGGCGGCACCGCGCCCCTGACGCCGATGGCCGACCTGAAACGCGGCATGATCATCGCCTACACGTCGCAAACGGGCGACAGCGAAGATACGGGCAGCCTGCCGACCGGCCCGGTCAACTATAATGATCTGAAAGCGACGTCAGGGAACTGACCGGATGCGCCGCAAGGTGCAGGGCCGGGCCGTCATCACTTGCGCGGAACCCACCGTTCAGGTGGAAGACCTCAGCCAGCAAGGGCGGTGTGAAAACCTGTTCGGGCGTGCCAAAACCCGCCACGCGCCCATCGTGCATAACGTACACCGAATCGCAGAAGGCCGCCGCCAGCCCCAGATCGTGCAGGCTGGCGATCACCACGTGGCCGCGCGCCGCGGCGGCCTTCAGTACGCCCAGCCCCTGACGCTGCCACGCCGGATCGAGCGCCGTCAGGGGTTCATCAAGCAGCAGAATTGGGCAGGCCGTCGCCAGAAGCCGTGCCAGCAGCACCCGCGCCGTCTGGCCGCCGGACAGCGAAAAGACCCGCCGATGCGCCACTGCGCTTAAACCGACCTCATTCAGAGCCGCGTCGGCACGCGCCTCGGCATCGCGAAACCGCTGCGCCCCAAGTTGCACAATCTCGCGCACCGTCAGGTCCCAGCTTATGCTGCGCGTCTGCGGCAGGTAGCCAATCCGTGCCGCGCGTCCGGACAGGGACAGCGACGACAAAGCGCGATCGTCGATCTGAACCTCCCCCGCCGACGGAGCCACCAACCCCGCCAGTGCCCGCAGGAGCGTCGTCTTCCCCGACCCGTTCGGCCCGACCAGCCCGTAAAAGCGTCCCGGCTCAAAGCGCAGGGATACGTCTCGGACGGCTTCGGTGTGCGCCAGACGGACGCTGAGATTTTGTGTTTCAATCATCCCTGCACCCATTCCTTCGCGCTTTTCCACGCCAGAAGCGCAAACAGGGGCGCGCCGATCAGCGAGGTGAGCACCCCCAGTCGAATATCCGTCGAGGTCGGCAACAGGCGCACCGCGCCATCGGCCAGCAGCACCATGACCCCGCCCGCCAGTCCGGAGGGCGCAATCAGCCGATAGGGGTCGCGCACGCCCAGACCGCGCACCAGATGCGGCGCGGCCAGCCCGACAAAGCCGATCACCCCCGATACCGCGACGGCCAATCCGGCCAGCACACTGATGGCGACAACCGACAGCGCCGCCAGTTGGCGCAGATCGACGCCCTGAGAGCGCGCCGTGTCTTCGCCGAGCGTCAGCAGCCGCAGCCCCGGCCCCACCCGCCACAGCATAAGCGCCGCCAGCAGAAGCCCCCCCGCCGCCATGGCCGCATCCGTCCAGCTTCGGTTTTCGACCGACCCCATCATCCAGCCGAGAATTTCGGCGGTCGTTACCGGAGAGGGGGAGAGGTTAAAGACCAGCGCCATCAGCGCGCCGGTTAAGCTCGACAAGCCGACCCCCAGAAGGATCAGGGCCTGCCGGTCCGGAAAGCGGCTGACAAAGGCCAGAATAATCAGCGACACACCGCCGGCGAACAACAGAGCAAACCCTTCGACTGCGCCGGGCATCAGACCCAGCCCCAGCACGATGGCGATCGCGGCCCCCAGACCGGCTCCGCCCGACACGCCCATCAGACCGGGTTCGGCCAGCGGGTTGCGGAAATAACCCTGCGCCACGGCCCCGGCCACCCCCAGCATGGCCCCGACCAGCAGGGCACACAGATTACGCGGCAGGCGGATCTGCCACAGGATGTCTCCGGCCAGACTGCCGGGCGCACGCAGGGCCTCGGCATAGTCGGCGGGGCTTAGGGCCACTTCGCCCATGCCCATCAGCAGGACCAGCAAAAGGGCTGCCGAAAGGGCCAGAATGATCCATATTTTCAAGATATTGTCTCCGCCAGCTCAGGCAGGCCAAACGCCACATACCACGCGCTGCACGCCAGCATCGGGCTGGGGATGGTCACATGCGCCGCCCGCTCGATACGTGCCCGCACCAGGGGATGCCGCCCCGGTGCGCGCCGCATGGCATAGGCATCATCATAAAAGCCGAGCGCATAGACATCCGCCTTTTCGCTTAAAAACACTTCGGGCGACAGATAGTAGAAATAGGGCTGCGAGGCCACCAGCCGATGGCCCGTCGCGCCGATGATCTGCCCCACCCAGGTCGATGCCCCCGCCGAAAAGCCGGAGGGCGTATAGTAGAGGACGTTGCGCGGGCGTTGCGGCATCGGCACCCGCGCCAGAGCCGCTGCCATGTTTTGCGCTTCGCGTGCCCCGGCCTGCGGTACGCCCAGTTGCGCCGCCACGTTTTCAACCTCAGTGGCTGCCTCAGAGAAGGTTGCAATCTCATTGATCTGAATGATTTTAATACCATGCGCCTGTGCCTGCTTGATCAGTCGGGCATCGCCACCCCAGGTGCGGACGAGGGCATCGGGTTTTAGCGCCAGCAGCGCCTCCAGCGTAGGGCGACGCAGCGGGATCGCCCCGACCCGCGCGCGGTAAAAACTGTCCTGATGGCGGGCGCGTGGCGACAGGCTGAGGATACGATCAGACGGCAGGAGCGCCAGCGCATACTGATCGGCGCACATATCCAGAGATACGACACGCAAGGGTTTAGCCGCGGCGCCACACGCAAAAAGGCCCATCCAGCCAAAAATCAACCAAAAGGCGATATTTTTCACCCTGCTTACCACCTTAGATTAGTTATCCACAGGATCATTTTCGGTCTTAAGTTGCACCCCTGAGGCCATGGGGGGAAACATGCCGCCGGAACCTAAACGCATAGCCGTCGAACAAACGGCCCTCGCCGACAGCGCGCGGCCGAACCTATACGTCGTCTCCGATTCCGCAAGAGGCATTGCGGCGCTTGATCCGCGTTTTTCAGCGCAAACAGCCCCGGTCGTCTGGCAGTGGGCAGCGCTGATGATGTTAAGCCTGACGCTGATAAGTGGTCTGTGGCTGGCGTTTGAGGCGATGACGCGATTTCTTTACGGGCTGTGCTGGGCGCTATTCATGACAAATGCGACCGTGAGACTGACCGCGTCTCTCACCCCCCGCAGACCGCACACAGCCCCGCCCCTGACCGATAGCCAACTGCCCGTCTATACGGTGATTGTCGCGCTGTACAAGGAAGCGGCCATCGCGCCGCAGTTGATTGCTGCCCTCGAAGCCCTCGACTATCCACGTCACAAACTGGAAATTCTGTTTGCTCTCGAAGACGACGATGCGGAGACGCTGATTGCGTTTGAGCCGCTTCTGGATCGCGACCTCCATCCGCATCGCCACCATATGCGCGTTGTGCGGGTCGAAAGAGGCACACCACGCACCAAGCCGCGCGCCCTGAACCTTGCGCTGAACCGCGCGTGCGGTGATCTGGTGGCCATCTATGATGCCGAGGACATCCCGGCACCGTCGCAGTTGCGCGAAGCGGCCGCCGCTTTTGCCAACCTGCCCGCACACATCGCCTGTCTTCAGGCCCCGTTGAGGCCCGCCGGGTCACGCGGCTTCATCGCCCGACAGTTCGCCGCCGAATACGCCGTGCAATTCGACGTACTGCTGCCGGCCCTGCACCGCTTCGGCCTGACCTTCCCACTGGGCGGCACCAGCAACCATTTTCGCGGCACGGCGCTTAAAGCCGTTGGGGCCTGGGATGCCCACAATGTCACCGAAGACGCCGACCTGGCCTATCGTCTGGTGCGGCGTGGCTATGGCTGCGGCCTGATTGAGGCCCCGACCCGTGAAAGCCCCCCTGAGGATACCCGGACCTGGCTGCCTCAGCGCACGCGCTGGATCAAGGGCCATATGCAAACCCTGCTGGTGCACACCCGCAGCCTTAGCGATTTACCCGTCATGACCGCCCTTGGCCTGATGTTCAGTCTGGGTTTGAACGTCTTTTCGGCCCTGTGTTACGCCCCGTTTATGGCTCTGACGCTCTGTCAGGGGTTATTGCACCTGTGGCAGCCCGATCTCGGTGGCATAGGCTTGCCCGATCTGATCCTTCTGGTGTGCGGGCTGGGCTTTGCGCAAATCGCGCTCGATACCGGAGCCCGCCGCGCCGGTTTGAAACTCAGCCTGTGGGACCGTCTGGGGCTTCCTGTCTATTGGGGCCTGCAATCCTTCGGTGCGCTGTTCGCGCTTTATCAGCTTGTCGTTCGGCCTTTCCACTGGGACAAGACAGAACACGTTCCGACCGAACCCGCACCTGCCCCGGCCTCATAGACTTAACAGGAAGATTTGACGCGGACGGCGGCGGGCGGTATGGCCAGCGCATGACCGACATCAGCCCGACGCCCCTGACCCTGCGCACCCAGCCGTGGCGCGACTATGCCCTGATTGACTCCGGCAAGGGGCTGAAACTCGAACGCTATGGCGACTATCTGGTCATCCGGCCAGAGCCGCAATGCTGGTGGTCGCCGAAATATCCAGAGCTGTGGGACAAGGCCGACGCGGTTTTCGACGCCGAAAACGAGGATGAGGATGGCGGCCGCTGGTCCTTCCGCCGCCGCCCGGACGAGCAATGGGCCCTGGGCTATGACCGCGTCAAATTCTACGGACGCTTCACTGCCTTCCGTCACCTGGCCTTCTTCCCGGAACAGGCCGCCAACTGGGCGTGGCAGAAGACCGCCATCGAAGCGTGCAAGGATCAGCCGCGCGTCCTCAACCTGTTTGGCTATACCGGCGTGGCCAGCCTTGTCTGCGCCGCCGCCGGGGCGCGCGTCACCCACGTCGATGCCTCCAAAAAGTCCGTCGCCTATGCCCGCGACAATGCCGCCCTGTCTGGCATGGAGGACGCCCCCATCCGCTGGATCGTCGAAGACGCCCGCAAATACGTGCAGCGCGAAGTCAAGCGCGGTTCGAAATACGAAGGCATCATCCTCGATCCGCCGAAATACGGGCGAGGCCCGACCGGCGAGGTGTGGCGGCTGTTCGAAGACCTGCCCGAACTGCTGGACCTGTGCGCACAGCTTCTGTCAGATGACGCGGCCTTCTTCCTGCTCAACGCCTATGCGGCGCGCGTCTCAGGCCCGGCCCTGGCGCATCTGATGGCCGAAACCATTGGCCAGCGTCCCGGCCGTATCGACTATGGCGAACTGACCCTGTGCGAAGATCCGAAGACGCCGAAGGGCGCAAGGCCGTCCGACGTCGCCCCGCGTGAATTCGGCATGTCCTTCTTTGCGCGCTGGATGAAGGACCCGGTCTAAGCCCATGTCGATAAAGCAGATTACATCCCTCACCAACCAGACGATCAAGGACATCCGCGCCCTGCACATGCGCAAGGAGCGCGAGGCCACGAAGCAGTTTTTGGCCGAGGGCCTGAAGATCATTATCGACGCGCTGGATCAGGGGATCGCGCCGCAAATCCTGATCTATGGCAAGGACGCTGATCACCACCCGCTGCTCCAGCGCGCCATTGACGAGACGTTGAAAGCCCGCGGTCAGGTGCTGGAGGTCACACGCGACATTCTCGAAAAAATCTCGCGCAAGGAAAACCCGCAGATGGTGCTGGCGGTCTTTGCTCAGCGCATCCGGCGTTTGTCAGAGATCGACCCGGACAGCCATGAGGTATGGGTGGCGCTGGAGCAGGTGCGTGATCCCGGCAATCTGGGGACCATCATCCGCACGGCTGACGCCGCAGCCATCGGCGGCGTCATCCTGATCGGGGACTGCGTTGATCCGTTCAGCGTCGAAACCGTGCGCGCCACCATGGGTTCGATCTTCGCCCTGCCCATCGTCAAATGCACGCGCGAGGAATTTATCGCCGATCGCGGCCGCTGGACGGGCTCGGTCGTCGGCACGCTGCTGACGGCCAAACACGATCACCGCAGCGCGCCGTACAAGCGCCCGACACTTTTGCTTATGGGCACCGAACAGTCGGGCCTGACGCCGGAAATTGCCGATACCTGCGATCTGCACGTTAAGATCCCGATGCGGGGGCGCGCCGACAGCCTCAATCTGTCGGTGGCCACCGGCATCATGATCTACGCCGCCTGCGGCCTGTAGGTCACCTCTTATACCAACGGTCATAAGAAGGACCGTTGGTATAAGCATGTTTTCAGCTCAAGCGCCGCATGGCTCCTCGCATAGGCTCGGGCGGGCAGTCGCCCTTGCCAACAGCGATCGAGTCAAATCAATCGCTGTTGGTATGAGCCTGTCTATCGAACCGACGGGTTTCATTACATATTTGTCATTCAGTTTGCGTTCAGATTCAGGGCAGTATGCCTTAGGTGGGGCTTGGGCTGGGTGCTTGGTCCCCTGTATCACTAACGGGATCAACACCAATGAAACTGACCTTGAAACTTCTGGCGGTAGCGGCTGTGGCCGTGACGCTCTCCGGATGCCTGATGTATCTGGAAGGGAAGGCCGACGCCAACGGCAGCCTGCAACCCAAAGGTGCCCTCACCCTCAAATCGCGCGGATAAACCGCCGTTCCTTCCTCCCCTTACCCAGAAAGATCAGATATGAAATCGCTTATGCTCAAAGTGGCCGCCCTCACCGTCCTCGCCGCCAGCCTGTCGGGCTGCGTCGTCATCGTCAAGGACGATCAGTCGAAGCCCATCCACAACCACGAGACCAAGACGACCACGACCAAGACTCAGGCGTAGTCGTAAGGCCCGCCACGGGACAGGGCGCGTTGATAGGCTTCGCGGGCGTGGATACGTTCGACGAAGCCCCGCAACAGCGCGCTCTGCCCCGCCCCGGCGCGGCTCACTGCCGCCTCGACCGGGAAGCTCATCATGATGTCGGCGGCGCTTAAGGCGTTGCCCGCAAACCAGCCGGTGTCTTTCAGCGACACCTCCCAGAAGGCCAGATGCGTCTTCAGGCCCGGCGTGACCATCTTGGCCTCAAGCCCCTTGGCGATCTGACGCGCGATCGGGCGGATCAGCCCCGGCACCCTGGCCGGAAGCTGGCTGGTGATCAGTTTCAGCAGCAAAAGCGGCATGGCCGACCCTTCGGCATAGTGCAGCCAGTAGCGCATCAGAAGCCGCGCCTTGGGGTCTGCGGGTACCAGACGCCCTTGCGCATAGGTTTCCAGAATATAGTCCACAATCGCACCCGTTTCAGCGATGGTCAGGCCGTTATCCGTGATAACCGGCGACTTGCCCAGCGGATGGATGGCCTTCAGTTCGGGCGGCGCGAACATGTCGGGATCGCGCTGATAGCGCACGATCTCGTAGTCGAGCCCCAGTTCTTCCAGAAGCCACAGCACGCGCTGCGAACGCGAATTATTCAGGTGATGGACGGTGATCATGGCAACTCCTGTGGCTTATACGTGAGGTGTGAGAGGATGGTTTTACGTGCCGCGCGGCTTGGCCCGCGTCGTGGGGTCGGCATCGCGCGGGTTTTCCGGCCAGACGTGACGCGGATAGCGGCCCTTCATATCGCTGCGCACCTCCGCCCATGAGCCGTCCCAGAAGGCGGGCAGGTTTTTCGTAATCTGGATGGGCCGATGCGCTGGCGACAACAGGGCCAGCGTCAGCGGCGTGCGCTGCGGCCCGACGACAGGGTGCTGCGTCACGCCATAAAGCTCCTGCACCCGCACCTCCAGCCGCGGCCCGCCTTCGGCCCCATAGTCGATGCGGATATTCGACCCTGTCGGCATCCGCCAGTGTTCGGGGGCCAGTGCATCGAGCGCGCGTTGCTGCTCGTAATCGAGCCGCCCCAGCAGGGCCTGAGATACGTCGCTGGCGTTCAGCGACAGCAGTGGCCGCCCCGCCGCGTAGGGCCCCAGCCAGTCGGCCAGACCGCTCAGGAGGGCCTCATCCGACATATCGGGCCAGGTGGGGTCCTGTGCGTGCAGAAAATTGACGCGCGCACGCAGACTTTCGGCATTTTCGGAAAATTTGAGGACTTTCAGCCCCTTGGTGCGGATTTCCTCAGCCTCAACCTCAATCAGTAATTCCGGCGGCACGGACGGCAGGGGCTGGCTCGACAGGATCAGTTCACCGAACCGCACCTGCGCCAGCGCGCGATAGCGGCCATTGACGCGCTCCAGCACAGTGCGCTTTTCGAGCCGATCGGCAAACAGGGTCAACACCGCGGCCTCGCTCAGGGCCGCCCCCAGCAGCACGCGGTCGCGTCCGGCCCCGCCGCCCAGATCACCCACCGCCACATAGGCCGCGCGCGCCAGCGGATCATGTTCATCGACATAGATGCCGCGCCCGTTGGCCATGACAAATTCTCCGGCCTTCCCCCTCGCCTTGGCCACACGCTCCGGGAAACATTCGGCCAGCAGGGCATGGACCGATTTGACGGGGGTTTGCGCTGACAGTGCGTCCTTCGGCAGATCACGCACCAGTTGCCCGGCCAGCCGCGCCCAGGTCTGCGCCAGTTGCCGCGCCTGCGTCACCTTGTGCGAACGCTCCTTCGACAGGCCCTCCAGCCGCAGGTCGAGATCGGTCGCCTTGCCCCCCAGACCGTTTTCCGACAACAGCACGGCCAGCGCCGCCCCCTGATCGCTCAGGCCATCGCGCGCCGCCAGCAGCAGCATGTGCCCCAGACGCGGCGACATGGGCAGCCGCCCGACCAGCCGACCATGTGGCGTCACCTCTCCCTTCGCATCAAGAATGTCCAGCCCGCGCAATAACTTCTCGGCTTCCTGCAAAGCGGCCCTCGGCGGGTGGTCGAGCAGGGCCAGCCCCTCCGTCGATTTTGCGCCCCACAGGCGCAGGTCGAGTACCAGCCGCGACAGGTCGGTATCGAGGATTTCCGGCCGCGCAAAGGGGATCAGCGACCGGTCGTTTTCTTCGTCCCACAGGCGGTAGCAGTCGCCCGCCTGCGTCCGCCCGGCCCGCCCGCGTCGCTGATCGGCGGCGGCCTTCGACACGCGCTCGGTCACCATACGCACCACGCCGCGCGCCGCATCGAAGCGCCCCAGCCGTGCCACGCCGCTATCGACCACCATCGACACCTTGTCGAGCGTCAGCGAGGTTTCGGCAATGGCCGTGGCCAGCACGATGCGCGGCGTGCCGGGGGCGTTTTTGGCCAGTACCCGCGTCTGATCCCTGGCCTCCATCGCGCCATAGAGTTTGTGCACCTCGATGGCCGACGGCAGGCCCTTTTCAGCCAGCAGGGTCGTCACGCGGTGGATTTCGCCCTGCCCCGGCAGGAAGACCAGCATCGTCTCGGCGCGTTCCGGCGTCAGCCTGGCCGCGACACGTGCCACGACCTTCGCCACATCCTCTTCCAGCCGCAGCGTCTGATCGCGGCCGGTATAGTGGGTGGTCACCGGAAAAGCGCGGCCCAGAGAATGAAACACCTCGGCATCGGGCAGGACGCCCCGCACGCGCTCACCGTCCAGTGTCGCCGACATGACAAGCAGGCGCAGATCGTCACGCAGGACGCTCTGGCTGTCGCGGGCGAAGGCCAGCCCCAGATCGGCGTCGAGGCTGCGTTCGTGAAATTCATCGAAAATGACGCAGCCAATGCCGTCCAGCGCCGGATCATCGACGATCAGCCGCGAAAACACCCCTTCGGTGACGACTTCGATGCGCGTCTGTTTCGACACCCGGCTGTCGCCACGCACGCGGTAGCCGACCGTCTGGCCCACGGGTTCGCTTAAGACCTCGGCCATGCGCATGGCCGCCGCCCGCGCTGCCAGCCGGCGCGGCTCAAGCATGACGATCTTTTGCCCAGCCAGCCACGCCTCATCGAGCAGGGCCAGAGGCACGCCCGTCGTCTTGCCCGCCCCCGGCGGCGCGATCAGGATGGCGGTCGTGCGCTCAGCCAGAAAGGCCCTCAGCGGCGCAAAAATCTCTTCAATGGGCAGCACGGTCTGTTCCGACAAAAAACGCCCCGGCTCTAAAGCCGAGGCGTTCTCTGTAACCTATGCCTGTCAGCAATCAAGGCTTAGCTGATCGGCGGCACTGAGCTGGGGGGCACGTCCGAATCATCTTCATGCACCTCAATCAGGCCCTTGCCAACGTGTGAGTGGCTACGGCTATAGGCAAAATAAATGACCAGACCGATGGCACCCCAGATGGGCAGGACCAGCTTGGCTACCAGCGGCAAGTTGAGATAGAGGCCCAGCGTACCGGCAATGGCCAGAGGCGCGACGATCCACACCAGCGGCGTCTTAAACGGACGGCGACGATCCGGGTCGGTCTTACGCAGCACCAGAACGGCAATCCCCACCATGAAGAAGGCAAATAGCGTACCGGAATTGGAAATATCCGCCAGTTGGCCGACCGGGAAGAAGGCAGCGGCAATGGCAACGAAGATACCGGTAAAGATGGTGACCCTCCACGGTGTCTTCCACTTCGGGTGCACATCGGCCAGCTTTTCCGGCAGCAGCCCGTCGCGGGCCATGACGAAGAAGATGCGCGTCTGGCCATAGATCATCATCAGGATGACCGAGGGCAGAGCAATGGAGGCCGCCAGACCGACCAGATTGCCGACCTGATCAAAGCCATTGATGCGCAGGACTTCGGCGAGAGCTTCGCGCGAGCAGACGATGGGCGCATTACCCGCTGCCGCCAGCTCCTTACAGTGGGCCGCAAACGCCGCCGAATCGGGCGACAGAACAACACCGGCGGCGTCACGCAGAGGCTGAGCCCCGACCGTGCCGATCACGCCGGCGGCGACCAGGAGGTAGAAGATGGTGCAGATGGCCAGCGAGCCGATCAGGCCGATGGGCACATTGCGCTGCGGGTTCTTGGTCTCTTCGGCGGCGGTCGAAACCGCATCAAAGCCGACATAAGCGAAGAAGATCGAGGCGGCGGCCCCTATGACCCCCAGACCGTCATGACCGAACAGGCCCGTCGGCATCAGGGGCGTGAAGTTTTCGCCTTTGAGCAGCGGCAGGCTAAGAACGATAAAGGCCGTCAGCGCCGTCACCTTGATCACCACCAGAATGGCATTGACCATGGCGCTTTCCGACGTCCCCATGACCAGCAGCCAAGTCACAGCCGCCGCCACGATAATGGCGGGCAGGTTGACAATACCGTGGCTGAAATCAGCAACCGGTATATAGCCGTTCATCGACCAAGCCGGCCCGTTACTGAGAAGTTCCGGCAAAGCAAATCCCGTCGCGTGTTCGATCAGCCCCATAATATAGCCGGACCAGCCGACACAGACGGCCGACGCGGCCACCGCATATTCGAGAATGAGGGCCCAACCGACCATCCAGGCCAGCAATTCGCCCATCACCGCATAGGTGTAGGTGTAGGCCGAACCCGATACCGGCACCATCGAGGCCAGTTCAGAATAGCAAAGCGCGGCCACCGCACAGACAAAACCGGCCACGATGAAGGAAATCATCATCCCCGGTCCGGCCTTTTGAGCCGCCGCTGCGGTCAAAACGAAAATACCGGTCCCAATGATGGCCCCGATACCCAGCATGGTGAGCTGGAAAGCGCCCAGCGAGCGATGCAGAGACTTCTTTTCTGCGGTCGCTAGGATCGCATCCAGTGGCTTAATGCGCCAAGTGTTCATTTGTCACCCTTTGATGAACTCTGATCTGGTCGGGACAATCCGTTGAGGATTATCCAGACCCCCCTATCTTTTTTACTGACATCCGTTGATGCGGAGCCGAAGGTTTTGAGCCTATAATGCAAAAGTTCACTCTGCAACCAAGTTCACGCCACAGGCTTAACCATTCTGTCACGAAGTGCCACAGTGCGTGATCCCAATTCCTCCGGACCCTCATGACCGCCGAACCCCCTATCCGCCTGTTTGTCGCCCCCGTCACGCCGCTTCAGCAGAACTGCACCGTCGTCTGGTGCACGAAGACCCATAAGGCCGCCGTGATCGACCCTGGCGGCGATATCGAGCCGGTGCTGGCTGAAATAAAGCGGCGCGGCCTGACGGTCGAAAAAATCTGGGTGACGCACGGCCATGCCGACCACGCGGGCGGGACGCAGGCCCTGCACGAGGCGACGGGCGCGCCCATCGAAGGCCCGCACGAAGACGACCGCTTCTGGATCGAGCGCATCCCGGAAGACGCCAAACGCTGGGGCATTTATGACGCCCGCAGTTTCGAGCCGACGCGCTGGCTCACGCACGGTGACACGGTGACTTTGGGCGAAACCGAATGGCAGGTGATCCACTGCCCCGGCCATACGCCCGGCCATGTCATCTTCTACCACCCCGAAAGCCAGTTCGCTCAGGTAGGAGACATTCTGTTCCGCGGCTCGATCGGGCGTACCGACTTTCCGCGCGGCAACCATGCCGACCTGATCAATGCCATCACTACGCGCCTGTGGCCGCTGGGAGATGTGCAGTTCGTCTGCGGCCACGGCCCGATGTCAAGTTTCGCAGCGGAACGCGCGCACAATCCCTTCGTCGGCGACCGCGTGATCGCGCAGTCGGCCCCCAATCGGTCAGGTCCAGGGTAATAGAAAAGCCCCGTTTTGAAACGGGGCTTTCACGGTTTAGCCTTTCAGCAGCGGCACCAGTTTCTGGGCAATGCCCATGTCGCCGATGATCTTCAGCTTGCCCTGCATGAAGGCCATCATCGGATCGAGCTGACCCTGCGCCAGCGCCTTGAGGTTGTCGATGGAGACGACGACCGTGGTATCGGCGGGGCCGTCTTCGTTGGAGACGACGTTCGGCACATTGGCGGCATTGATCAGAATCTTGCCGTCGTCACCGAAGTCGAGCTTGACGATCTTGCCCAGACCGGAGTTTTCGCCCACGGCGGCGGTGATTTTTTGCGTAATGGCGGCCAGATCGGACATGGTCATTTCCTCTGAGTGTGTGTAAGGCGCTTGAGTTGACGCCGTCAGGCTTGACCTTAACGGCAATTTTTTCAGACACAAGCGTGACCAAGCGTCAGGTCGCGGTAAATTTTTCGGGATAAGTCCATGCGTAGCTTTGATGCGGTCATAATCGGGGCCGGTGCCGCCGGATTGATGTGCGGCATTGAAGCGGCGAAGCGCGGCCGCAAGGTGGTCGTCATCGACCATGCGCGCGCCCCGGCGGAGAAGATCCGCATTTCCGGTGGCGGACGCTGCAACTTTACGCACCTTGAGGCCGCGCCCAAACACTACCTGTCGCAAAACCCGCACTTCTGCAAATCGGCGCTGAAACGCTTCGGACCGTGGGATTTTCTTGACCGCGTCATCGCGCACCACATCCCCTATCATCACAAGACCGAAGGTCAGTTGTTCTGCGACAACTCGGCCAGGGACATTATCGACATGCTGCTGGGTGATCTGCGCGCCAACGGTGGCGAACTGTGGCTGCAAAGCCCGGTGCAGGGGATCGACAAGACCCCTCAGGGGTTTCGTCTGTCCCTGCCTGACGGCGTGATCGAGACGACAAAACTGGTGCTGGCCACCGGCGGGCTGTCCATCCCCAAGATGGGCGCGACGGGCTTTGCCTATGAGGTGGCGCAGCGCTTCGGGCACGGGCTGATTGCCCCGCGTGCGGGCCTCGTGCCCTTTACACTCGGCGGGCAAAAACTCGATTATATTTCAGGGCTTTCCGGCGTCTCTCTTCAGGCGCGCGCACGCATCGGCAAGACGGTGTTTGAGGATGGTTTCCTGTTTACTCATCGCGGCCTGTCGGGGCCAGCCATGTTGCAGATTTCCTCCTTCTGGACGCCGGGACAGACAGTGGAAATCGACCTCCTGCCCGGCACCGACGCCATGGCGGTTTTGAAAGAGCGCCGCCAATCCACGCCGCGTCAGCATATCGGCAATGTCCTGCCTGACCTTGTGCCGGCACGCCTCAGCGAGCGCATTCTGGAGGCGACGATCATCGCCCCTGAGACCCGCATTGCCGACCTTTCGGACAAGCGCTTAAGCGCGCTGACGGCCCTGATGCAGCCGTGGGTGCTGATCCCCGACGGCACCGAAGGCTACCGCACCGCCGAGGTGACCGTGGGGGGTGTCGATACGGCGCAAGTGTCATCGCAAACCATGGAAAGTCAGCTCTGTCCGGGCCTGTTCATCATCGGTGAAGCGCTGGACGTCACCGGCTGGCTGGGCGGCTATAATTTTCAGTGGGCATGGTCGTCGGGCTGGGCCGCGGGACAGGCGCTGTAATGCTTTAGATAAGAGTTGCTTCGCGCCGCAGGCGTCCTTTTCCTGCGCCCAAATGCTCATCAAAATAGCCCCAGATGAACTTCCGATGTAAAGAAGCACCCTCACGACGAAGCCGGTCGATATTGCGATAAGCGACATGTCGCGTTAGCTGAGCTACTGTCCATGCCTTCGGCATACCGATGGTGATATTGAGCTGGCTTACGGCATACGCGCTCACGATGAAGACCACCAAGGTCCAGAAGAGGTCAAGCCCGCTTACCGGCCACAGAATATAGGCGGCTATAAAAGCAGCCAGACAGCCAGCGTAAAAACTTAATCCGCCATCGTGGGGGCCTGTCACCCACCCTGCCCGTCGAAAATCCGTGCGAAATTTGCCGTAGTCGAAGCCTGGCAAATCGCTCAAAAGGGTATCGGGCCGGACGGTATAACCCCGAGCTGCACACCACTCTTTGATTCTCAGAAAGACCAGAAGCGTAGGGCACTTACCGCCTCGCTTTTCAGACTCCGGCAATCCGTCCCAAAGTCTGTCAAACACCTCGCCAAGGGTAAGTTCGTGGTCAGAGCGAAAAGCGTCCGCTGGCAGGATAAAGTTTGCAGCCGCTTCTATCCGGGCAACGGCATCCGCAAGGTCTTCGCTATCGACAGGTTCAATACGCGCAGCCAAGAACCCCTCCTCGTAAAACTTGTCTGCAAAATAGCACAAAAAAGCCTCCGGAGCGAACCCCGGAGGCCGATTTTACTATGGCAAGAACCGTCTGCACCCGGTTATGGGGCAGGGGCCAAGCCCCTGCTTACTCGGCGGCAGGGCCTTCGAGCAGGACTTCCGCCGGCAGCGGTTCCATCGTCTCTTCGCGCTGATGGGCCAGAGCCTCGTCGCGCTTCAGGGCGATACGTTGCAGGCGGCGCAGGTAGGCGCCGGTGCCGACCGGGATCAGACGGCCGACGATGACGTTTTCCTTCAGACCATCGAGGGTGTCGATCTTGCCTTGCACCGAGGCTTCGGTCAGGACGCGCGTCGTTTCCTGGAACGAAGCGGCCGAGAAGAAGCTCTTGGTGTTGAGCGAGGCCTTGGTGATACCGAGCAGGACCGGAGCCGTGAGGGCCGGACGACCGCCACGCTTTTCGGCCTTGAGGTTCTCGGCTTCCACTTCGCCCTTGTCGAGCTGATCGCCCTTGATGAGGCCGGTATCGCCGGGCTCCAGGATTTCGACCTTTTGCAGCATCTGACGGACCACGACTTCGATGTGCTTGTCGTTGATCGGCACGCCTTGCAGACGATAGACTTCCTGCACCTCGTTGACGAGGTATTCGGCCAGCGCCTCAACGCCCTGAATACGCAGCAGATCGTGCGGATCGGGGTTGCCGTCGATGATGTAGTCGCCCTTCTGGATGATATCGCCGTCGTGGACGGAGATATGCTTGCCCTTCGGGATCAGGAATTCGACGGGTTCGCCACCGTCCTCCGGGGTGATCTTGATGCGGCGCTTGTTCTTGTAGTCGCGGCCAAATTCAACGCGGCCATCCATTTCAGCGATGACGGCGCAATCCTTCGGACGGCGGGCTTCGAACAGTTCAGCGACGCGCGGCAGACCGCCGGTGATGTCGCGGGTCTTGGCCCCTTCGGTCGGGATACGGGCGATGATTTCACCCGGACGGACCTCGTCCCCATTGCCGACGGAGAGAATGGCCCCGACCGGCAGCAGGTAGCGGGCTTCGGCCCCGTTCGACAGACGCTTATAGGTGCCGCTGTCATCAACCAGACCGAGCGTCGGACGCAGATCCGCCGCACGCGAAGAGGCGCGGAAGTCGGTGACGACGCGGTTGGTGATGCCGGTGGCTTCGTCGGTTTCCTCACGGACTGACTGACCTTCGGTCAGGTCTTCGAAGCGGATCTTACCGCCGACTTCGGTGATGATCGGGGTGGTATAGGGGTCCCACTCCGCCAGACGCTGGCCCTTCTTGACCTCGGTGCCTTCTTCGACGCGCAGACGCGAGCCGTAGGGCACCTTATAGGTTTCGCGATCCTTGCCATCGTGGAAGATGGTGATGATCAGGTTGCGCGACATGGAGATCAGGTCGCCGTGCGAGCCGCGAACGGTCGGAGCCGCTGACAGCTTGATCACGCCGTCAGAGGTCGTCTCATAGAAGGACTGCTCGGCCACCTGAGCCGTACCGCCGATGTGGAAGGTACGCATGGTGAGCTGGGTGCCCGGTTCACCGATCGACTGCGCGGCGATGACACCGACCGCTTCACCCATATTGACGCGGGTGCCGCGGGCCAGGTCACGACCGTAACAGGCGGCGCAAGTACCCTGTTCGGCCTCACAGGTGAGGACCGAGCGCACCTTGACCGACTGAACGCCGGAGGCTTCGATCTGTTCGACGACGTTTTCATCGACATAGGTGTCGGCCGGGACAACGACTTCGCCCGAAGCGACGTCCTTGATGTCTTCGGCCGTGGTCCGACCGAGGACGCGCGCGCCCAGCGACACCAGCACGTCACCGCCTTCGACGACGGCACGCATGGTGATGCCCTTGGTCGTGCCGCAGTCCTCTTCCATGATGATGCAGTCCTGAGCCACGTCAACGAGACGACGGGTCAGGTAACCGGAGTTGGCGGTCTTAAGCGCGGTATCGGCCAGACCCTTACGGGCACCGTGGGTCGAGTTGAAGTATTCAAGAACGGTCAGACCTTCCTTGAAGTTCGAGATGATCGGCGTTTCGATGATCGAACCGTCCGGCTTGGCCATCAGGCCGCGCATCCCGCCGAGCTGCTTCATCTGGGCCTGCGAACCACGGGCACCGGAGTTGGCCATCATGTAGATCGAGTTGATCTCTTTTTCACGGCCATCGTCGGTCTTCAGCTTGCGGCTGATTTCCTTCATCATCTCGTCCGACACGCGGTCGGTCGCCTTGGACCAGGCGTCAACCACCTTGTTGTACTTTTCACCCTTGGTGATCAGACCGTCGGCGTATTGCTGCTCGTATTCTTCCACCAGCTTGCGGGTTTCCTCGACGATTCCCTTCTTGGTGTCGGGGATGACAATGTCGTCCTTACCGAACGAGATACCGGCGCGGGCGGCTTCCTTGAAGCCCAGCGCCATCATCTGGTCGGCGAAGATCACCGTCGCCTTCTGACCGCAGTGGCGATAAACCACGTCGATCAGGTTGCCGATTTCCTTCTTGGTCAGGTTCTTTTCGAGAACGCGGACGCCGATGGAGGCGTGCAGCGGCAGGAGCGCAGCGATTTTCATGCGGCCCGGCGTCGTGTCGATGACGCGGGTACGCTGAACGCCGTCCGGGTCCACTTCGGTGAAGCGGCACTTGACCTTGGCGTGCATGGAGACGACACCGGCGTCGAGCGCGGACTGGATCTCGTTGAGATCGGCGAAGATCATGCCTTCGCCCTGCTCACCGTCCTTGACCAGCGACAGGTAGTAGAGACCCAGCACGATGTCCTGCGACGGCACGATGATCGGCTTGCCGTTGGCGGGGCTGAGGATGTTGTTGGTAGACATCATCAGCACGCGCGCTTCGAGCTGCGCTTCGAGCGACAGGGGCACGTGGACGGCCATCTGGTCACCGTCGAAGTCGGCGTTAAAGGCCGAACAGACGAGCGGGTGCAGACGGATCGCCTTGCCTTCGATCAGCTTCGGCTCAAAGGCCTGAATGCCGAGGCGGTGCAGCGTCGGGGCGCGGTTGAGCAGGACCGGGTGTTCGCGGATGACCTCTTCGAGGATATCCCACACCTGCGGCTGCTCGCGCTCGACCATGCGCTTGGACTGCTTCACGGTGCCCGACAGGCCCTTGGCGTCGAGGCGCGCATAGATGAAGGGCTTGAACAGTTCCAGAGCCATCTTCTTGGGCAGGCCGCATTCGTGCAGCTTCAGTTCCGGACCGACGGTGATAACCGAACGACCGGAATAGTCCACGCGCTTACCGAGCAGGTTCTGACGGAAGCGACCCTGCTTACCCTTCAGCATGTCAGCCAGCGACTTCAACGGACGCTTGTTGGCGCCGGTGATGACGCGACCGCGACGGCCGTTGTCGAACAGGGCATCGACCGATTCCTGCAACATCCGCTTTTCGTTGCGGATGATGATGTCCGGCGCGCGCAGTTCCATCAGGCGCTTCAGACGGTTGTTGCGGTTGATGACGCGACGATAGAGGTCGTTGAGGTCCGAGGTGGCGAAACGGCCACCGTCCAGCGGCACCAGCGGGCGCAGTTCCGGCGGGATGACCGGCACGACCGTCAGCACCATCCATTCCGGACGGTTGCCGGATTCGATGAAGTTTTCGATCAGTTTCAGACGCTTGGACGCCTTCTTGGCCTTCATTTCCGACGGATTGTCGGCCAGCTCGGCGCGCAGCTTGTCGGCGACCTCGCTGAGGTCCATCGACATCAGCATGTTGCGGATGGCTTCGGCCCCGATTTCAGCGGTGAAGCTGTCGTCGCCGAACTCTTCCTGATAGCGGTAATACTCGTCTTCGCTGAGCAGCGAGTTGAGCTTCAGCGGCGTCAGGCCCGGCTCGGTGACGATGTAGTTTTCGAAGTACAGAACGCGCTCAACGTCCTTCAGCGCCATGTCGAGGAACATGGCGATACGGCTGGGGAGCGACTTCAGGAACCAGATGTGAGCGACCGGAGACGCCAGCTCGATATGGCCCATGCGCTCACGGCGAACGCGCGACAGAGTCACTTCGACGCCGCACTTTTCGCAGATAATGCCCTTGTACTTCATGCGCTTGTACTTGCCGCACAGGCATTCGTAGTCCTTGGTCGGACCGAAGATACGGGCGCAGAACAGGCCGTCACGTTCCGGCTTGAACGTGCGGTAGTTGATGGTTTCCGGCTTCTTGATCTCACCGAACGACCACGACAGGATCTTTTCGGGCGAGGCCAGGGTGATGCGGATCTGGTCGAAGGTCGGGGCGACCTGGACCGGATTGAAGATATTGAGGACTTCCTGGTTCATATGAATTCCAGCTTTCCGTCATTAGAACTTAGTGGGCAGCGATGCGGGGGCAGGCCCCCTCCACCACTTCGTGGTCCCCCTCCCCCGCTACACAGGGGAGGAGAGTAGGCGAAGGTCAGGACTATCCCTGCCCGTTTTCCAGTTCCACGTTCAGACCCAGCGAACGCATTTCCTTGATCAGGACGTTGAAGCTTTCCGGGATACCGGCTTCGAAGCTGTCGTCGCCGCGGACGATGGCTTCATACACCTTGGTCCGGCCGGCCACGTCGTCCGACTTCACGGTCAGCATTTCCTGCAGGGTATAGGCGGCACCATAGGCTTCCAGAGCCCAGACCTCCATTTCCCCGAAGCGCTGACCGCCGAACTGCGCCTTACCACCCAGCGGCTGCTGGGTGACGAGCGAGTATGGCCCGATGGAGCGTGCGTGGATCTTGTCATCGACAAGGTGGTGCAGCTTCAGCATGTAGATGATGCCGACGGTGACCGGACGCTTGAACTGCTCACCCGTCAGACCATCGTACAGGATAGACTGACCCGAACGATCGAGACCCGCAAACTCAAGCATGTTCTCGATGTCGTTGATGTGCGCACCGTCGAAGACCGGGGTCGCAATCGGCACGCCGCGCGCCAGGTTCTTCGCCAGTTCGATCAGCTCTTCTTCCGTTTCCGGCAGCTCCTGATCGGCACCATAGGCACCCTTCAGGTGGTCGATAAGCGCCTGCTTCTGACCGCCATTCTGCCACTCTTCGAGCAGGTTGGTGATCTGCTTGCCGATATTGGCGCAGGCCCAGCCGAGGTGAGTTTCGAAGATCTGACCGACGTTCATGCGCGACGGCACGCCCAGCGGGTTCAGCACGATATCGACGTGCTCACCATCGGCGAGGAACGGCATGTCTTCGACCGGGAGGATCTTGGAGATAACCCCCTTGTTGCCGTGACGCCCGGCCATCTTGTCGCCCGGCTGAAGCTTGCGCTTCACGGCCACGAAGACCTTGACCATCTTCATGACGCCTGGCGGCAGTTCGTCGCCGCGTTGCAGCTTTTCGACCTTGTCCTCGAAGCGACGGTCCAGACGCTTGCGGGCGTCTTCGAACTGGCGCTTCATGGCCTCCAGTTCGCCCATCAGTTTCTCGTCTTCGAGCGCGATCTGCCACCACAGGCCCTTCGAGATTTCGGAGAGCTTCTCTTCGGTGATTTCACCGCGACCCAGACCCTTCGGGCCCGAAACGGCGGTCTGACCGAGGATGACTTCCTTCAGGCGGCCATAGATGTTGCGCTCAAGGATCGACAGTTCGTCGTCGCGGTCCTTGCCCAGACGCTCGATTTCGGCGCGCTCGATAGCCATGGCGCGTTCGTCCTTGTCCACACCGTGACGGTTGAAGACGCGGACTTCGACGATGGTGCCGGCGACGCCGGGGGGCAGACGGAGCGAAGTATCGCGCACGTCCGAAGCCTTTTCACCGAAGATGGCGCGCAGCAGTTTTTCTTCCGGCGTCATCGGGCTTTCGCCCTTCGGCGTCACCTTACCGACGAGGATGTCGCCCGGTTGCACTTCCGCACCGATGGCCACGATACCGGCTTCGTCGAGGTTGCGCAGGGCTTCTTCGCCGACGTTCGGGATGTCGCGGGTGATTTCTTCTGGCCCAAGCTTCGTATCGCGGGCCATGACTTCAAACTCTTCCAGATGGATAGAGGTGAAGATGTCATCGCGCACGATGCGTTCGGAAATCAGGATCGAGTCTTCGAAGTTGTAGCCGTTCCACGGCATGAAGGCCACGAGGACGTTGCGGCCCAGAGCCAGATCACCGAGGTCGGTAGACGGACCGTCGGCGATGATGTCACCGGCCGACACCTTGTCACCGACGTTCACGATCGGACGCTGGTTGATACAGGTGTTCTGGTTGGAACGCTGGAACTTCGACAGGCGGTAGATATCGACGCCCGGCTTGGTGGGGTCGAGTTCATCCGTAGCGCGCACGACGATACGGGTGGCGTCCACCTGCTCGATCACGCCGGTACGGCGGGCGGCAATGGTGGCCCCGGAGTCGCGGGCGACGACCGATTCCATGCCGGTGCCGACGAAGGGCGCATCGGCCTTCACCAGCGGCACGGCCTGACGCTGCATGTTCGAACCCATGAGGGCGCGGTTGGCGTCGTCGTTTTCGAGGAACGGGATCAGGGCCGCGGCGACCGAAACGACCTGCTTCGGCGACACGTCCATGTAATCGACGGTCGGAGCCGGTTGCAGGCCCGGTTCGCCGTTGACACGGCCCGGCACGAGGTCTTCGACAATGCCTTCGTCACCCAGCTTGATATTGGCCTGAGCGATGACGTGCTTGGACTCTTCCATAGCCGACATATAGACGACTTCGTCCTGCGGCTTGCCATCGATGACCTTGCGGTACGGGCTTTCGATGAAGCCGTACTTGTTGACGCGGGCGTGGGTGGCCAGCGAGTTGATCAGACCGATGTTCGGGCCTTCCGGCGTTTCAATCGGGCAGATACGGCCATAGTGGGTCGGGTGCACGTCGCGGACTTCGAAGCCTGCGCGTTCACGCGTCAGACCGCCCGGCCCAAGGGCCGACAGGCGGCGCTTGTGCGTGATTTCCGACAGCGGGTTCGTCTGGTCCATGAACTGCGACAGCTGCGACGAGCCGAAGAATTCACGCACCGCGGCCGCCGCCGGCTTGGCGTTAATCAGGTCGTGCGGCATGACGGTGTCGATATCGACCGACGACATGCGCTCCTTGATGGCGCGTTCCATGCGCAGCAGGCCGACGCGGTACTGGTTTTCCAGCAGCTCGCCCACCGAACGCACGCGACGGTTACCGAGGTTGTCGATATCGTCGATTTCGCCGCGACCGTCGCGCAGACCGATCAGGATGCGCAGGATCTTCAGAATGTCGTCCTTACGCAGGGTGCGCTCGGAGTCGGCGACGTCCTGCTCAAGACGCATGTTCATCTTGACGCGACCCACAGCCGACAGGTCGTAGCGCTCCAGTTCGAAGAACAGGCCCTGGAACATGGCTTCGGCGGCTTCGATCGTGGGCGGCTCGCCCGGACGCATGACGCGGTAGATGTCGAACAGCGCGTCTTCACGCGAGGTGTTCTTATCGACGCGCAGCGTGTTGCGCAGGTACGCACCCACGGTCACGTGGTCGATATCGAGCACGTCGATGGTGGTGAAGCCCTGCTCTTCCAGCACCTTGATGGCCGCCGGGTCCAGCTCGTCACCGGCTTCGGCATAGATTTCGCCGGTCTCGAAATTGACGGCGTCGCGGGCCAGATACTTGCCGTTCAGGGCGTCCGGCGACAGCAGCAGCGCCTTCACCGTGTCGCCCAGCTTCTTGGCGGTACGCGCCGAAATCTTGGTCCCGGCCTGCGCGACCACTTCGCCCGAGTCAGCGTCGATCAGGTCGAATTCCGGCTTCACCCCGCGCCAGCGCTCGAACTTGTACGGCGTGATCCAGCCGGCATCGCGCTTCTCATAGGGCACGACGTCGTAGAAGGTGGTGAGGATTTCTTCACCGTCCATGCCCAGCGCCGACAGGAAGGTCGTGGCGGGCAGCTTGCGGCGGCGGTCGATACGCACATAGACGATGTCCTTGGCGTCAAACTCGAAATCGAGCCACGAGCCACGGTACGGAATGATGCGCGCGCCAAACAGGAGCTTGCCCGACGAATGGGTCTTGCCCTTGTCGTGGTCGAAGAAGACGCCCGGCGAACGGTGCATCTGCGACACGATCACGCGCTCGGTGCCGTTGACGATAAAGGTGCCCTTGTCCGTCATGAGCGGGATATCGCCCATATATACGTCCTGCTCCTTGATGTCCTTCACCGAACGGGCACCCGTGTCCTCGTCCGTTTCGAACACGATCAGGCGCAGCTTGACCTTCAGCGGGGCGGCATAGGTGATGTCGCGCTGAATGCACTCTTCGACGTCGTATTTCGGCTCTTCGAACTCGTAAGAGACGTATTCGAGGGTCGCACGCTCGTTGAAGTCCTTGACCGGGAAGACGCTCTTGAACACGGCTTCCAGACCGTCGTCAACGCGCTCCGAAGCGCGGACGAAACGTTGCAGAAATTGTTCGTAGGAGGAGCGCTGAACCTCGATCAGGTTCGGCATACGGATCGCTTCGGGGATTCGGCCAAAAGACTTCCGAATCCGCTTCTTTTCGGTGAACGATAAGGCCATCGTTGTTCCTGTAAAGCGTTTAAGACGCAGTGAATGTGTCGAGAGACCCCGAATGGGGCATTGAGAAACAGTTGGATGCGCCCGCTCTTTTATGACCGCTTGGCGGTCAAAGACGCTGTTTTTCAATAACTTTCCAAACAGAAAGTCAGGCCCCATCGCCGGTGGAAAGAGCAGAAGACCGGCATTCGGGCACTTAGCTTGCGAGCCTTTGCGGACGGAAAAGTGGGGGCCACTTTTCCTGCAAGGCTCGGTTTAAGACGCAATACGCCTTAAAAGGGAGGATGCCATAGCGCAACTGTCCCCGCTTGTCGAGGGGGTGTGGGGGATTATTTTTTGCAGATCAGCAGATACTCAATTGACCCTGCCGCTTTAACACCTCCCCCTGAAATCAGAGAGGGGCTATTTAGCGCGAACGCCCGTAATCCCCGTTCAGCAGGTTCTTAAACCCCGGATCGGCAATGGCCTCCCCGGCCCCCAGTTTCTGGCCCAGCAGAGCGGCGGCGTCCCCATCCGGCGACCAGTAGAGATTGCCGCTGTGCGTCGCCGACATAAAGCCGTGCGGATTATCCGGCCCCAGATAGATGCGGTGCGGAGCCGTGAGATAGAAGATGTTGTTGGTGATGCTCACCCCGGCGTCGCGGTCGCCGGCGCAACCGTTCCAGCAGATCGACCAGAAGATCGCGCGCAGCGACCAGAAGTCCTTGTCCGTAATGTCCAGAATCCGTGTACGGATGATGATATTGCCGTCGATCTTCAGGTTACGGATGCCATTGGTGCCGACGAACTTATCAACGTCGTCGCTGATATTGTGGGCAATAGTCACGTCGTGCGTATTGCCGGCGATTTCCAGAAAGCCGCCCTTGGTATTGCGCGACAGATTATGGTGCACAAAGGTGTGGTGCGCGTCAAAGAAACGGTCCTCCCCGTCCAGTTCGACCGCCGCTCCGTCATTGACATAGGCGCCACCGTAGAAGCCGTAGTTTTCGATGCGGTTGTGCGCCACCTCATTGTGCGGCCCGACGATGACAATGGCCATCGCGCCCCAGTATTCGGTGATGCGCGAGGCATCGTGGAAATAATTGCCCTTTACAAGTGAGCTTGCGCCACGCACGCGAACACCCACCGGCATGTTGTTGAATTCATTATTCTGTAGGGTGACATGAGAGGTGGTGGCGTCGGTATAGATACCCGCCATATCGGTCACTAATTTGTGCTGATGGCTTTCCTTCCACGGCAAGGGCGGCTCATCCGGCGGCGGGGTGGCCCCGTCATAGAGGTAGAGGTTTTCGACGGTCACATGGCTGCCGTACACCGAGACGACTCGCCCGAATTCCAGCCCGAAGCGCGGGTTCATCAGCTTCGGCGCGGGCCCCTCGCCATAGGCGCTGATGATGATGGGTTTGGTCTCGGTGCCAGACTGAGTGATCTTCAGATGCCCGACAAAGGCCGTGCCACGCGCCAGCAGCACCCGGTCACCGGGCTCAAGCGTCTGGGCATTGACGCGGCTGAGGCTACGCCACGGTTGCGCCTGGCTGCCCGGCTGGGCGTCATTACCCGTCGTCCCATTGACGTAGTAATCCGCCGCCATCGCTGGCCCGGCCAGACACCACAGCACACCGATCCATTTCCACATCGCCGCCTCCATTGCCGCTCAGTAAGGCAGGGCGCGCAGCCAATTACAAGCCCGGCATCAGTGCCAGACGCGCCCTGTCCTTCGAGCGTCCGAACAGGCGCAGTAGGGCCGCCTGTTCGCTCAGGGTCGGCACCCGCACCCCTTCGATCCACGCATCACTTTCGATTTGCAATTCATGCCATTCGCCTGTCGAAAACACCTGTAACCCGCCCATAAAGTCGATCTCCAGCCCATCGTCTGGACGATACTGGAAATAAGGGCTGGAGCGAAATCGGGCGTCGGCACGCGGCGGACTCACCGCCACGCCCAAAGCGATCCGCGCGGCCTCGATCACCTCTGAAGGGCCATAGACATCAACGTCGCGCACCGTGACCGGCTCCCCGCTCAGATACAGGGCCGCCGAGCCAATCAGCCACCATGGCTGTTCGGGCGGCATCAGACGACGGATCAGGTCCAGCGAGCGGCGAAGGTCGGGCGGCATGGGCGTCTTGGCAATGGATATAAAAAAAACCGGGGCGCAAACCCCGGCTTCTCAGTTTTACTCTTCGACGGCATCGCGGGTCGCGCCGACCCGCTGCGCCAGCGACGCCCCCATGAAGGCATCCAGATCACCGTCCAGAACCCCTTGCGAATCCGAGGTTTCCACATCGGTGCGCAGGTCCTTGACCATCTGATAGGGCTGAAGCACGTAGGAGCGAATCTGGTGCCCCCAGCCGATATCGGTCTTCTGGTCTTCCAGCGCGGCCTGTGCCGCCTCGCGCTTTTGCAGTTCCAGTTCGTACAGGCGCGCGCGCAGCATCTTCCACGCTTCGTCGCGGTTGGCGTGCTGCGAGCGTCCGGCCTGACAGGCCACGGCTATACCGGTCGGGATGTGCGTCAGACGCACCGCCGAGTCGGTCTTGTTGACGTGCTGACCGCCGGCCCCCGACGCGCGGTAGGTATCTGTGCGCACATCGGCCGGATTGATGTCGATGACGATGGTGTCATCGACCACCGGATAGACCCACACCGAAGCAAACGAGGTATGGCGGCGCGCATTGGAATCGAAGGGCGAAATACGCACCAGACGGTGCACCCCGGCCTCGGTCTTCAGCCAGCCATAGGCATTGGTGCCCTTGACCATGATGGTCGCCGACTTGATGCCCGCCTGTTCGCCGGGCGTCTCTTCTTCGATGGACACCGTCATGCCGTGCTGGGTGGCCCAGCGCGTGTACATGCGCAAAAGGATACCGGCCCAGTCGCACGACTCCGTGCCCCCGGCCCCGGAATTGATTTCGACATAGGCGTCATTGCCGTCGGCTTCACCGGACAACAGCGCCTCAAGCTCGGCGCGCGCGGCCTTTTCTTTGATGGCTTTCAGCATGGCACGGGCTTCTTCGAGCAGTTCCTCGTCGCCCTCCATATCGGCCAGTTCGGCATAGTCGAGCGCGTCCTGAAGCTCTTTGGTCAGGCTGTTGACCGCATCGACGCCACCGCTCAGCTTGGTGCGCTCGCGCATCACGGACTGCGCCTCTTCGGGCTTGTCCCACAGCGTCGGGTCTTCGACCCGCGCATTCAGTTCGTCGAGACGTCTTAGAGCGACGTCCCAGTCAAAGACGCCTCCTGAGCAATCCGATGGATTGCTCGATGTCCCTGGCCGAAGCCTCAACATCCAGTCGCATTACAATGTCCTTACGGTAAAAAAGGTAGCCGTGGGGGATAGCCCTGTTGCCGGGTAATGGCAAGAGAAACCGGGGTTAAGGATATAGGCCCTTAATAAAGGACCTCCTCCTCGATCTCATCGACGTACTTCTTCTTTTTCGGCTGTTCCTGCGGCGTCGTCTGATTGGACGGCTGCCCGGTCAGGCCATCGCGCCACACCTCGGTATAGGGTTTGGGCCCATCCACCACATCAGGTGCGCGCTCGATGGGCTTCGGCTCGGTACCCGGACGGAAGGCTTCTTCGTGGCCGCGGATGGACACATAGACCGCGTCCTTCGGCTTACGGAAGTCCTTGACCGGTTTGTTCTTCGTCGCCGCCGCCATGAAGTCGATAAAGATCGGCAGGGCCGCCGAACCACCGGTTTCCGACTCACCCAGAGAACGATTGTCGTCAAAGCCGACAAACACCCCGGCCACCAGATCGGGCGTGAAGCCGACGAACCACGCCGAGCGGTATTCATTGGTCGTGCCGGTCTTGCCGCCCAGCGGGATGCCCAGCGCGCTGGCGCGTGCCGCCGTGCCACGCTGTACCACGCCTTGCAGGAAGGAGTTGATCTGATAGGCAACGATGGGGTCCATCACCTGCTGGCCTTCGGGCGT
>NZ_JAIXSV010000139.1 GCF_027484505.1 Asticcacaulis sp. | reverse complement strand
CGGCGTCTTTCAGACCGGAGTCTTCGGACAGCGGCAGAAGGTCGCCCTTATCGGCATAGGTCAGGCCGTAGCCATAGGCGAACAGCGGGTCATAGCCCGGTGTGTTGAGGTTCAGCGGCTGCTGATTGGCGAACTTCGGCCACGAGAAGCTGAGCTTGCCCTTGAAGTCGTTGCGCGCCTTGCCCGCCTTGTCGCCGATCAGCACGTCGGCCACGCCGCCGCCTTCGCTGCCCGGCAGGAAGGCCGCGACAAAGGCGTCAGAGGCGTTGATTTCCGGGTTCACCCACATCGGACGGCCCGACAGGAAGACAGTAACGACCGGGATGCCGGCAGCCTTCAGCTTCTTGATGAGGGCCAGATCCTTACGCTCACCCGACTGATAGTCGAGGTTCGGACGGTCGCCCTGGAACTCGGCATAGGGGTCTTCGCCGATCACCACGATGGCAACGTCGGGCTTCTTGCCCTTGAATGTCCCATCGACCGACAGGGTGGCCTTGCCGCCCGACGCCTTCACCGCGTCACTGATGCCGCCAAAGATCGACTGACCGTTGGGGAAGTCAGAATTGGCATTGCCCGTCCCCTGCCAGGTGATGGTCCAGCCGCCCGACTGCTTGCCGATATTGTC
Source organism: Asticcacaulis sp. (assembly GCF_027484505.1). Lineage (GTDB taxonomy): Bacteria > Pseudomonadota > Alphaproteobacteria > Caulobacterales > Caulobacteraceae > Asticcacaulis. The sequence goes on along the minus strand of NZ_JAIXSV010000139.1, from coordinate 1,957 downwards.
GGCCCCGTCACCAGCCACCAGCACAGTCGCCCCGCCCTTCACCGGCAGCAGCGAGCCATTGTTTTTCAGCAGGACCAGAGACTCACGCACGGCCTGACGCGCCACGGCGCGGTTTTCGGCCTTGCCCAGATTCTCCCAGTGACCGGCCATCGGGCGATCCTTGGGCGCACCCAGCGTAAACAGGCCGCCCTTGATCTTGGCGCGCAGGATGCGGCGCACGGCGTCGTTCAGGCGATCTTCTGAGATTTCGCCGGACTTCACCTGAGCCAGCGTGTTCTCATAGATGCCCTTCCACGAATCCGGGGCCATGAACATGTCAATCCCGGCATTGAAGGCCTGCGGGCACGAGGTGGTGGTGCAGCCCGGCACCTGCCCCTGCGCATTCCAGTCGGAGACGACGAAACCGTTAAAGCCCATGCGGTGTTTCAGCACGTCGGTCAGCAGGTATTGGCTGCCGGTCAGCTTTTCACCGTTCCATGACGAGAAGGAGGCCATGACCGACAGGGCCCCGGCTTCGATCGACGGCGGATAGCCGGCATTGTGGATGTTGGCCAGTTCCTCTTCGCTGATCTGGGCGTCGCCCTGATCCTTACCGTTCAGCGTGCCGCCGTCACCGAGGAAGTGCTTGGCCGAAGCCATGATGTGGCCGGGCTTTATGCCCTCATCGCCGCCCGTGTCGCCTTGCAGGCCTTCGACGACCTTACCGGCATAGGCCGCGACATCGGCGGGGTTTTCCGAATACGACTCATAGGCGCGGCCCCAGCGCTTGTCGCGCGATACGGCGACCGTCGGGGCAAAGGTCCAGTCCACGCCCGCCAGCGACATTTCATAGGCGGTGACGCGGGCAATATCCTTCATCAGTTGCGGGTTGCGCGTGGCCCCCAGACCGACATTGTGCGGGAAGATGATCGCCCCGACGAGGTTCGAATGGCCGTGCACGGCATCGATCCCGAACAGCAGCGGAATCTTGCTCTTCGACGGATAGTCCAGCGAGGCGCGCCAGTAGGCGTCGGCCAGATCGAGCCATTGTTGCGGCGTGGCGCGCTCATTGCCGCCGGGGGCCGAGTTGCCACCGGCCAGAATCGAGCCCAGCGGATATTTTTTGAGGTCTTCCGGCTTGATGGCCGAAATGTCGGCCTGCACGGTCTGACCGACCTTTTCCTCAAGCGTCATATCGGCCATCAGGGCGTCGATCTTCGCTTCGACATCGGCGTCGATCAGGCCCGCATCCTTCGTCGTCGGCCACACGGGGTTGACCTCAACGGCGGCGGGCTTCGCCGCCTCGGCCGGGGTCGCCGCCAAGGGCGTTGGGTCAGTCTTGCCCTTGCTCTCGATAATGGTGATACAGCCCGAAGTCGCCAGGGCCGTCAGCAAAAGGCCTGCGGACACGCTGGCTTTCAGCGCGCCCTTCATGGATTTGCGCATCTCTTCTCTTCCTTCTTCCCGCGGCGTTTCGTTTGCCGGTCTTATTTGTATATCGGGCCCGAAAGCGCGCAACCGCCGCTTTGAGCGTCCCACTTAATGACAGCGCTATCAGAGAGCGTCAAGCCGCGAGACGGGGCGAAAGGCACGTCTGACGTCTGTGAAAACGATTTTCCCGCCTCCTATGTCAAAATCAGCCACACCTTTAAATCATTGACGTGCCGTGGATTTTCTCATGATTTTTCACGCCTGCGCCGAAATTTCACAGCCCTTATCGCCATCTTCGTCAAAAACACGCTTGACAGCGCTGTCAGATTATCGCAATTCTTGGCCACCCGTTGGTGCTCCTTTTTGAGCGGTCCCTCCGACCGTTCAAATCTGAGTTTAAAATTCTGGCTGAGCGCGGCTTCTTTCCCTTTTTCACGGTCGCGCGCCCGCAGAATTTTAAATCGTCATCTGGATTTGGCATTATTCAGGTGGCAATGGCCTTATACCCGGCAGCCCGGTTTATCCGGTCTGCCGGTTTTTTTTGCTT
>NZ_JAIXSV010000100.1 GCF_027484505.1 Asticcacaulis sp. | reverse complement strand
TTAAGGACATCGCTCTCCACTTTTCCCAGGCAAGTCAATAATGGCTTACTCCAACGACCGTTTCTACCCCGACCGAGTTGATGGCGCTGCTGAGAAGACTGCGTACACTATCTTTCGAGGTCGACATATGTCCCGGCGGCAAGCACCCCCCAACAAACGCGACATTGCCGATGACAAACTGGTTGGAATCATGCCAGTCCAGCAGGTGCACACCATCCCGAAGGTTTCGGCTTGGAGTGCCCACCTCATGATTCCCGAGGGTCGCGATCACAGCTCCGTAATGTTTTCGCGCTGAATTCAAGAAATCTATGGTGTCGTCGATATGCTCGGCTGTTTCCCCGGCGACAACCAACACCTCACCGTCAGATTTCCATTCAGATATGTCAATACTTCCTAACCATCCGTGCGGGCCTCCGGACATCGCATTGTCCAGGTGAAGGTCGGAGCAATAATCTATTCTCATTATGTCATTCCTTGATGCTGAGCTTCTGCCTGGAGATCTGATAAATACATCCATAATCATTACGAGACGTACAATATCATGCGATACGGTGAAATTACTTCCCAAGTGGCTGGGTCAAATTTGTCGGACAGAAGTGAGCAGCATGAAGGGGGAGCTCATTCCAAGGAGATTATTTCAAAGATCATCGTAATTCGTCAATCTGATCATGTGGCTGCATGCAAGTATCTGCGAGATGAGTGTGGCATTGATCCTATCGATATTAACTCGATGACCCCGCAGGTCATTCAGGCGGTTTTTGAAAACCATGACGAACAGATTCTTTTTATGCTGGCATGTGAGTGCGACAGACTGTCCGGTGGGCCTGGAATCATTGAGAAGCAAGTTCACATCCTGAATTTTCGACAGGTGAGGCAATCATTCCAAGAAGCCATCGACCAAATCGGATTGACGGGAGAGGTCGAGGTTCAACATGTCGTGCGAATGGAGGCCCGGACCTTCACTGAGACTCAGATGGATGAATTTGAGCGACGGTTTGCACTTAAGTAAACTGCCGGTTACGGATTCAATGGACCTGTCTATGCCATGGGGTCAAAATTCGACAGTAGAACGAAGTTGTTTGTCGGCGATAACCAGATATCAATGAGTAAATATTACAGTAAAGCCGGAAGAGAACAATGAATTGCAATAGATAATTGCAAATAAAGAAAAGCTAAAATTAGTCATTTATTTGTGAGTATGTGATTATATTTTAATTGTTTTTCCTGATATTCCAGTTTTATTGTGAAAATCCTTAAGGTTGGCGCCGCTGGAGTCTCACACAATAACTGTAGGGGGCAATCATCTCGACCATAACCATGTCACCCGCCTTCGCCCCGTTCAGATCGAAGAACTCCCGAATCCAGTCGCGCTTACGAAATATCCCCTTGGTTCCATCGATGTCAGTCGTGATGACTGCTTTGCCACCCCAATCCACGGTAACTTCGCGCTGGGCAGCAGCGGACCGGTTCGATCCCCCTACAGCGTCGGCGGGGAATTTCTCGATGAACGGACGCAGGTTAAGATAGTTGTTGTCAATGTTGCCCTGTGTGATCGCCGTTGTACCGATGTGGTACCCAACAGCGGACCGCCGCGCTGCGCTTGACGACATTGGCGTCCCTGTAAGCTCCTGTACCCTGATCACGTTTCCTTCGCCAATCCGAATAGGATCGTAATTTTTATTGTCCGTCCTTGGGTTTCGGGCTTCCTGAACAGGTCCTTGTGCACAGACTGGTTGAATACCCTGGGCCCGCAGTACCACCTCTGCTGCGGCACGTGCATCTTCACCTGCATCATGATGCTCAAACGTTAGGCCAAGGTGCTTCTTGAGACTTGCAAGGCCATGACCGCCATTCCCGTTTAACTCGGGCCATGCGGCACGGGCGACGTGCACGCTGTCACGCCAGTCCCACTGCGGGATCGGCAGACCGTTATTTCCACAAGAAGCTTTGATCGAACTGCGGTCAAAGCCCGAATGCTGGTAGACTATTGCACCATCAAGGGCGTCCCGGAGAGTCGGCAGCACATCGGCAAAGGTTGGAGCCCCCTGGACGGTGCGAGCGCTGATCCCATGCAATGGAGTAAACACCCACTGATCAACCTCGGGGTCAACATAGGTTACCCAGGTCTCGATGGAATTGTCGGTGCGAACACAGGCAACGCCGATTTGACAGATGCTGCCACGGTCGTTATTGGCGGTCTCAACATCCAGCGCAAAGAAGCGAAACGAGCCCTTCGGAAAGGAGGGCACAGGCGACTGGCGGTTGGACATGGGTTTTGGCGTTGGCCCCGTGACGCTGGGAGACATCGCAGCAAGGAAGCGCAAGCGCTGCCGGTCAACCGCCGCTATTTCCCGCGCACCCCATCCAAGTCGACGGAGCGTAGCATCGACCAGATCGACCGGTTCGTCATAGGTCGGCATCCGGCGCCGATTCCAGGCGATTGCATGTTCGGGCGCCAGGGAAAGCACCTCAGCCTCTAGTTGGGCGATATCCACAGTTTCCGGAAGGGGAAGCCAAACAGCCCGGCAATGATCGGCAATGAAGTCGTTGCGCAACGCTTTGGCGAGGTCGCCATCGGCCTTAGTCACGGGGTCATTGCGGTCACGCCACATGCGGCCAGTGTTGTACATCTGGGAGAAATAGTGGCTCATGCCTTCTGAACCGGTACGGTGGCGGTGGTGGATGCGCTTAAAAAATGACTGATCGGTCGACTTGGTCAATCCGATGTATCGAAGATCGCCATGGTGATCGACGAGGCCATAAAGGCCGCGCGCATCGCGTGGGGCCTGAATGGTTGGGCGGGGTGCTGCTTCGAGAAGGGCGGAAATCAGGTTTTCGGCTGTGAACTGCATCATGGAATTCCTGAATTAAATCGACATCAGTTGGCGGCGTTCGATGCGCCTCCAGTCACGCCCAGAGACAATACCCCAGTTGCCCACCTCGTTCGGGCGTCGCCAGCGTGGGGTGGCCATCTTATGCAAGGCGGATAAGGCATCATCGAATGAGGGATACGGAACCTCGTCGCCTTTGGCCCCGACCATGAACTTTCCGCTGCGTGCAAGGCCGGGATGAAAGAAGCTGCCGTCTGCGGCGACAGGGACAAATATCACTTCGTCCGCGAAGTCCTGGGTTTGTGTCTCGGGTGCCGTTTCATCGGGCTGCTGCCAGATTGAGGTGACGAACTCCTTACGCCCTTTAAGCCACATTGCTGCACTGACAGCCGTGACACGCTGGCCGACCTTTGCGAGACCACTGTCACCTTTCGACAGGATGTTCCGAATCCGACCTTCCGTAAGCCCGCCGAACAGGGCCAGCGATTGCAGATCCACCTCGCCTTCGCCGAAGTCAATCGCGTGACGTGACAGTGCAAGATTGATAATGCCTGCAATTGCACCCTGCGGTTCAGGCTGCACCACAAGCCGGAACCGATCCAGTTCCTGCGCAAGTGTATCAATCCAGGTTTTGCGCAAATCGAAGGAAACGCTGGCTGGGGTGACGCCGTAGAGGCCGTAGAGGCCTGCGTCATCAATTAACTTAGTGCCGGTCCAATTTGGCGTCAGAGCAGGATCATATGTCTCGAACACCTCACGCCAAGTCTCACCTTCGACATTGGTGCCGTTCAGCATCGCAAACAGATGTGGTGCAGCCTTCTCTACTCCAAGGACCATCTCAACCATTTGGAAACGGGAGGCAAGAAGGCCGAGAAGCTCCTGCCCGTAGTCCCCGGTTGCGGCGTGGTCGCCGTTGGCAGCCTGCGCATAGCCTATAAGCTCACGCTGGAACCAAGCTTCGCGGCGATCCTTGGCCGTCATCGCTTCGGGGTTAAGGACGGGCGCGTACATGGTCTTGTCCTTCAAGCCTGCATGCGCTGGATTCCAGCGCTGAGTTATGGTGCACGGTGATTGCAGCCCAAAAGGTCACTGTGGGCCATTCGTGAGCGTAGCAACGACCGCACAGTTCAATACCGGGCAGAGCACTCGTTCAGCAAAGGACGGCAGCCGGTTCTTTTCACCGATGTCGCGCACAAGGTTATTTTTGTGAAAACATATTTGTTAAATCACGATTGCAGGCAGAATCACCTGTTGTCAATAACGTGATTTCACGATTCCACAATTTTACCCCCCTGACGAACGCTATGTACCCATGTTTCGAGGAGCAACCCAATCTCCATGGCGGTCTGTGAATGCAATCTTTGCCGGATATCGCAAAACGCTGTTATTCCCCCACGCTCCTGCTCCATCAAGTCTTCGTATTCCGGACTCAT
>NZ_JAIXSV010000220.1 GCF_027484505.1 Asticcacaulis sp. | reverse complement strand
CCGCTACTTCATCGAACCGGAATTCGTCGAATACGCCCGCCAGCCCGCCACGACCACCGGTGCGACCCGGGTCGATGAGGGCTTTGCCTATTCCAGCGACATCAACCCCGAACGGCTCGATGTCGAAGGCATTCGCGACCTGATGAAGGCCTATCTCGCGTGACGACCGCCCCCTTCCTGCCCTACGGACGGCAATCCATCGCCGACAGCGATATTGAGGCGGTGGTTGAGGCCCTGCGTTCCGACTACCTGACCACCGGCCCGATGGTCGAACGCTTTGAGCGCGCACTGGCCGCCACAGTCGGAGCCAAAGAGGCCGTGGTTGTATCGAACGGCACGGCGGCCCTGCACCTGTGTATCCTGACGCAGAACCTGACGCCCAACGATGTGGTCATCGTACCGTCGATCACCTTTGCGGCCTCGGCCAATTGCGTCGCCTATGGCGGGGCGCAGGTCGTGTTTGCCGACGTCGATCCGCTAACCGGCCTGATTACCGATGAGACGTTTGAGGCGGCCCTGTCCCTGATCGGCCCGTCACAACGCTTTGCCGGGGTTATCCCGGTGCACTATGCCGGGCGTCCGGTCGATCTCAGCCATATCTCCGCTGTGGCGCGTGCGCGGGGGGCCTTTGTCATCGAAGACGCCTGCCACGCGCTGGGCAGCACAGGGCCGCAAGGCACTATCGGGGCCTGCGCAGCGTCGGACATGGCCAACTTCTCCTTTCATCCGGTCAAGACCCTGACCACCGGCGAAGGCGGGGCCATCACCACCAATGACGAAGCGCTGGCGCGCCGTCTGCGTCTGTTGCGCAGCCACGGCATCGAGCGCGACCCGGCCCGCTTTGAAGGGCTGGGCTATGGCGACGGCGACGACACTGGCCCGTGGGTCTATGAGATGCAGGCGCTGGGGTTCAACTACCGCCTGCCGGACATCAACTGCGCGCTGGGTGTGGCGCAACTGAAACGCCTGCCGGGGTTTATCGAACGCCGTAAGGCGCTGGTGGCGGCCTATCAGGCGGCGCTGGCACAGACCCACCTGCCCGTAATATGGACAGCGCCAAGACCGGGTGACGATCCGGTGTTTCACCTGTTTGCCCCCGGCATTGACTTTGCGGCGGTGGGCAAGACCCGCACCGAGGTGATGGCGGCCTTGCGCGAACGCGGTATCGGCACGCAGGTCCACTATATCCCCGTGCATCGTCAACCCTACTGGCAAACCCGGCAACTGAGCCCGCGCGACCTGCCCGGTGCCGATGCCTTCTACCGCTCTACCCTGTCGCTGCCCCTCTATCCCGACATGGCCGACAGCGACCCGGCGCGCGTCGTCGAGGCCCTGAAAGAGGTACTGGGATGACCCCCGAAATCACCATCGCTGGCCGCAAGATCGGCACGGCCCACAGCCCCTATATTATCTGCGAACTGTCGGGGAACCATAATGGTTCGCTCGACCGGGCGCTGGCGCTGGTCGATGCCGCCGCCGATACCGGCTGTGACGCCATCAAGCTCCAGACCTACACCGCCGACACCATCACGCTGAAATCCGACCGTCCGGAGTTTCAGTTGAAGGGCGGCCTGTGGGACGGTTATTCGCTCTATGACCTCTATGAGGAAGCCCATACGCCCTGGGACTGGCACCCGGCGCTGTTTGAGCGGGCGGCCAAACGCGGCGTGACGATGTTTTCGTCGCCTTTTGACGATACGGCGGTCGATTTTCTCCATGATCTGGGCGCGCCGGCCTTCAAGATCGCCTCATTTGAGCTGATCGACCTGCCGCTGGTCGCCTATGCCGCCTCAAAGGGCAAGCCGCTGATCATGTCCACCGGCATGGCCAATCTGGCCGAAATCGAAGCGGCGGTGGCCACGGCGCGAAAATACGGCACGGGTGAAATCGTGCTGTTGCATTGCGTCAGTGAATACCCCGCCGATATCCGCGACGCCCATGTGCGCGTCGTCCCCGATCTGGGGGCGAAGTTCGGCTGCCCGTCGGGCCTCAGCGACCATACGTTCGGCACGGCGGCTTCGGTGGCGGCGATTGCGGTCGGCGGCTGTGTCATCGAAAAGCACTTCACGCTGGCGCGCGCCGATGGCGGGCCAGACTCAGGCTTTTCGCTGGAACCGGCGGAATTCACCGCGCTGGTGAAGGACTGCAAGGACGCCTGGGCAGCGCTGGGGCACGTCCATTACGACACGCTGGGCTCTGAGCGCGGCTCCAAAACCTTCCGCCGCTCGCTCTATGTCGTTGAGGACGTCAAGGCGGGAGACGTGTTCACTAGGGCCAATGTGCGCTCTGTGCGTCCGGGACTGGGCCTGCCGCCCGTGCGCCTGTGGGACGTGCTGGGCAAGGCGGCCACCCGTGACATCGCACGCGGCGAACCGCTGAGCGACGACATGGTGGGGTAATCCCACCCCCCTCCCCTGAAGGAGAGGGGCGCGATTTTTACGAACTGTCGTCATCCTCAGCGGTAAGCAGGGCGTCGATCTCCTCATCGGACATCAGCCCGCCCAGCATCTGCAACATCTCTTCGATCTGCTCTCGCGACATGCCCGGCTGAGGTTTCAGAGCCAGAGCGCGGGCCGCGATCTCGGCCTGAGTGAGCGCCGTTGTCTGGGCCGTTGTCTGGGCCGCCGTCTGGGCCGTTGTCTGGGCCGCCATCTGGGCCGCCACGGGGCTAAGCGACACCATGGGCTTGGGCGCATCACGGCGCGGAGCGGTCTCAACGGCGTAGCGCCAGCCCCGCCCTTCGGCGGCATCGACGCGGGCATAGAGCCGTTCGATCATCAGGGCGCGGCGGATACCTTTTTCAATGTCTTCGCCGGTTTCGGGATCATCGAGCTTATCGAGACCGATCAGCATACGGTCGGCAAAGGCGCGCAGACGCTCACGCCGGTCTTCGGCGGATAAGGGGCGAGAGGGATGTGGCGTCTGGGTCATTTGACGAGCATAGACCGCGCCAAAACAGGGGGGATAGATTTTATTTTCGGGTGCAGGGGCCGTGCCCCAGCCTATCGCCGCTATACCTTCCCGCTCTCAGGCGATAGACTGTGCGCATGAACACACCGAGCAAACCTGTCGTCGGCGGTGGCGCCAAAAAGGTGCTGTACGCCCTGAAAACCGCCACGCGCATCGGCCTCGACAACACGGCCAAGGCCCTGACGGCCAAGAATGCCTGCAAGGCCTGCGCGCTGGGCATGGGCGGGCAAAAGGGCGGCATGACCAATGAGGCCGGTGAGTTCCCCTCGGTGTGCAACAAGTCGATACAGGCGCAATCGACCGATATTCAGCCGGGCATCCCGCCGGAGGTGATCGATCACAGCCTGTCGGAGCTGCGCGAGCTGGACGGGCATGAACTGGAGCATCTGGGGCGGCTGGCCTTTCCCATCTATAAGGCGGCGGGCTCGGACCGCTATGTGCCGGTGGACTGGGACGTCGCGCTCGATCTGGCCGCGCAGCGGTTTGCCGCGACGAAGCCTGAGCGCAGCTTCTTCTATTCGTCCGGGCGTTCGTCGAACGAGGCGGGGTTTGTGCTGCAACTGCTGGCGCGGCTCTATGGCACCAACAATGTCAATAACTGCTCCTACTACTGCCATCAGGCGACAGGGGTCGGGCTCGACAGCAGCATCGGCACCGGCACGGCAACAGTGGAGATGGAAGACCTCGACCGCTGCGATTTCATTCTGGTCATCGGGGCCAATCCGTCGTCCAACCACCCGCGCTTTATCCACAAACTCAAAGGCGTGCGCGATCGCGGCGGCGAGGTGGTGATCATCAACCCGGCCAGGGAGCCGGGGCTGGTGCGCTTTGCCCTGCCCAAGAGCGTGAAGTCCATGGTGTCGGGCGGCGACTGGATCGCCTCCGACTATCTGCAACCGCGCATCGGGTCCGACCTCGCCGTGCTTAAGGGGCTGATCAAGGCGGTCCTGGAGAACGGGGCGCAGGACGCGCGCTTTATCGCCGATCACACCGAGGGCTTTGAGGCCCTGCGCGCCGACATCGCGGCGACGGAGTGGGCAGAGATCGAGGCGCGCACGGGCCTGACTCAGGCCGACATTGCGCGGGTAGCGAGTCTTTATGCGCGGGCGAAGTCGGCGGTGATCGCCTGGGGCATGGG
>NZ_JAIXSV010000026.1 GCF_027484505.1 Asticcacaulis sp. | reverse complement strand
TAGACAATCCTTACCCCTCGTCGCGGGAAGCACCGCAACATCCTTACGGACAAAGGGCTATACAGAAGCCGCCTCCCCGGCTTCACCCCCTGCCCTTCCTCCCCCTAACCCGGCTATGCCAGCGCATGGCCGCTTGAAAGGTTGCGACTATGGACCCGCTGAAGACTGTGCAAAACGCCCCTGAGAAGACCGCTGAAAAGACCGCTGATACCCTGAGCGATGCAGAACAGACTGTCACCTCCGCCGCCTCCGAGGCCCTGCACCACACACAGGATGCCGTGAAGGAGTCCACTGAGCGCGGCATGGCCATCGGTCAGGACGCTCTGAACCGCACTCACGCCGAAACCCAGCGCCTTGGCCAGCGCGGCGTCGAAATGGGCAACGAAGCCCTCAAGGCCTGCGTGACGGCAGGCCATCAGACGGCCGACCTGATGTCAGAACTCAACCAAGCCATGACCGAACTGGGCAATCAGTCGATTTCGCACTATGGCCGGCTGTCGCGTCAGGCGATGGGCGTGCGCACCGTGCAGGACATGGTCAATCTTCAGAGCGCCGCGGCTGAGACGCTTCAGGACAATATGGGTGGCTTCGCCCGCCTCTACGGCCTCTATGTCGAGGGTCTGGGCCGCATCATGCAGCCGATCGCCGAACAGGCGGTAAAGTCGCAACGCCGTCTGTCGCCGGCAGCGTAGGTCCGCGCATCATCAAACCGTTATGCCGGGGGTAAGCGGTTGTTTGCGCCAGAAGGCCGATTCCCAGGCCCCTATACCCATCGCCAGCGCGATGCCCTTGCCACCTAACAGGCCCATGGTGGTGAAATAGGCCCAGTATCCAATATTTTCTGATGAGTTCCAGTTCGCAAGCGCCACCACCACATGCGACAGGGTGGTGGCCAGCTGAAACGAACAAACAAGCAGCGTCCAAACGCGCCGCACCTTGACGGATACGCCAACTAATACCACCAATACAAAGACATCCAGCAGCTTACCCAGTACGCCCAGCTCATAGCCCTGCTGAATAAAGGGCGTGGCGAACCATCCAAAAAGAATAGCCGCCACACCCCATTTTTCTAATACGGTCGCGCGAAAAAGCAGATAGACGCCGAAAATTACGGCGAATACGGTTCCGCTCATCGACCACAGACTGATCACGCGGCTTCAATTCCGTTATTCGTGTGGCGCAGCATCCGATCGTCTTCTTTTTTCTCAGGCTTGTTTTGCAGATCGCCAATGGCCATTGCACCGCAGCCGACCTGCGTTTTCACCGTATCGAGGTGATGATGCGCTTCAACCAATGCACCGCGGGCCTCGGTCAGGGTGCTGACGACACGACCCACGGCCACAATAGCGTCCTGACCCAGCACGGCGGAGAAACGCCCGTCGATGCGCAGCCTTGAGAGAGTCGTCATCAGAGCGGCGGCTTCGGCCAGAGTATCGTCGATCTTGGCCTCAACGACAAATAATTGATCGGCACCGGTTTGAACAGCAACAGAACGTTTCATAGGTAGATCTTTCATGGCTGGACCACCAGCCAGTGCTTCCGGGCTAGCGGCGAATTTGTTGAACGGCTTGAAGCATACCGAAAAGGCCAATCATTAGACCGCCGAAAAGCAAAACGGCCACGACTGCGCCCAGTACAATCAGCGCAAACCACTGGATGACGCTGAGGGCATTCAATCCACCAATGAGGGCGATGTATCGTTGAGAAAAGCTACGCCGCACAGAAGCGTCAGCAGGGCCGCTTTGTCGCTGACCGTCGAGGCTTCGAGCTTCACCTGCATGACCAGGGTTTCTATCTCCGTCGCGCGCTGATGCGGCATCAGCCGTTCCAGAGCCATTTGCAGATCGGTGAAGTGTATTGTGATTGACTGCCTGTTCTGCATGGGTCGCCTCATCGGTAGGAATGCCCGATGAGGATGGCGTGTCTGTTGCCGCCGGCGCTATCTGCAATGTCTGCCGTCTGTCATTATTACGGAGGCCTTCTGCAGCGCTCAGTAAGCGGGCCGCTTCACGGGTACTGGCCACAACAAGGCGAGCCCGCGCCTCCTCCATGTGGGTGCGTACAGTGCCTTCGGCTATACCCAGTTCCCTAGCAATTTCCTTTGCCTGAAACCCTCTCGCTATGAGGCGCAAGATTTCTTTCTGGCGGGGCGTCAATGAGTTGAGCCCCGCTTTGATCTCGGTCATTATTCTGTCCCCGCAACAGCCCGGCCATATTGCACGGTAATTCGACATCGGGCAATGAACCTGGACAGGGGCTGCTGCTATTTGTCGTCTTCTGCGAGGATGGATTTGACAAGAGCCAGGACACCGCGCCGACGGATGGGCGAAAGTTTGGCGAAGTATTTTGCCATTTCAACGCCCTCTACCGAAATCAGAAAGGCGGACACTGTGTTTTCAGTGTCACTGAACGCCGCCGCACTTTGCAAATCCAGCCCTTCAAAGGCATGGGCGACGGGCATGTTTAATACCTGTGACGCCTGATAGAGCTTCGACGCGCTAATGCGGTTGGACCCACGCTCATACTTTTGTACCTGTTGAAAGGTGACACCAATCGCGTTGGCCAGGTCTTGCTGACTCATTTTCAATTGTTTGCGGCGGTTGCGGATGATCGTGCCGACATGAACATCGACAGGGTGCGCTTCGGACAAGGCGAAACTCCGTACTTAAAACGCTATTCTGAACCGACAAATGTCATGGCGCAATAATCCCCTGAGTTAAAGGGAGTTCAACTCATCCGCTTTTTTTGAGGTATTGAAATCGTCGCCGCAAGGGCTTGGTACGGGCAGCCGGACTCGAACCGGCATGGATTGCTCCGACGGATTTTCTTACCACTTCGGCTTTCGCCGCCGCCTGTTCGGCGTTCGTGGTCTGGACTATCCCTTCACCGTGCCCTTTCGGGGGTAGGTGCTGCCCGTCTAGTCTCTACACCTTCCGTCGGGGTCCGGCCCGATGGCTTGGCTCGGGATTACCAGTAAAGGCTTCCCCGAATTTGAGCAGTTCTACTCTCCGGGTTTCCCCGGAGGCACTCAATCCTTTTGGTCTAAGTCCGTTGCGTCTACCGATTCCGCCATGCCCGCCTAAACCGGCTGTTCTTATAGAGGGACGAAATGCGGTAGTCGAGAGGCATTGCTTGGGTATCCCCCTAAATGCGCTGCTCGTCCTCGGAACCGCTATGTTTACGCGCCAATTTCTTCGGCTTACGGACATTGATGGCCGCCGCATCGAGGCGATCCTTGATATGCGAAACGTAGTATTTCTCGATCATATCGACGCTGGTGCGGCAGTTCTTTGCAATTTGATAGATGTCAGCGCCCTCCATCAGGCGCAGACAGATATAGGTGTGGCGCAGGCTGTAGGCCGTGCGCACTTGCCCCTCTCGGTCATGCTTTAAGCCCAGGTCATTCAAGACGATATTGAGCAAATTATGCAGCGCATAGGGAAACAGCCGTTCGGCTGGATCAAGAGGAAGCTTGTCTGCTTTCGGGTTCCCGGCAGCCTTCGCTTCGGCGCGTAACGTACGTTCGCGCCGCTCTTTGAGGCGTTGGAAGGGGAAGACGGCCCCCGGCATACTTTTGCAATAGCCGACACCACGTTTGCCTTTGTGGATTTCGATTTCAAGAATGTCTTCATCGGTGGCGCGGTCTTCCACCACCTCAACATCCCGAAACTCAAGGCGGAGGCATTCATCTGGCCGGAGGCCTGTATTGACCATGAACAGAACGTAGTCATGCAAGGTTTCCCATCGCTCACGATAACGCTCGCGGGAGGGATTGGCGGCGCGCTCGCGTGTCGCATCGCGCAAGCGTTTATATTCGGCAGGTGAAAACCATGCCCGGTGCGATACCTTCCCCGACGACTTATAGCGCGGGGTGACGGTGGGCACGGACTTAATCCACTGGTGAGCTTCGGCTACAGTGAGGATTTGGCGCAGCACGACGATTTCCTGATGAAGTGTCGAACGCGCTAATTTCTTGGGCTCTTGGGTTTTGATGTCGATGTTGTTCTTGATGCGGTGCGCGCGATATTCCTGAACCATGCCCGAGGTGATTTCGGTGATGAACTTCTCCCCGAAATACGGGTTCAGGTGGTTTTTGATGCGCGCCCGGTGGTTCTTCACGTAGTCAGGGTTACGCTCGCCCTCGGTGATAATCTCGAACTCGTCGATGAACTTGGCGGCCACGTCTTTAAACTTCTTGCCGCTGTGGACGTCCTCCCCATTGGCGACGCGACCGCGCAAGCCGAGATACCATTCCTCCGCAACGAGGGCGGCCTTCTCACTGTCGGTTTGTTTCGTACTGATACGCCGGTTTTTGCCCGCGACATAGGCCGCGCACTGCCACAGGGCGCTACCCGGTCGCTTATAAACATGCAGTTTCCCGCGCATCAGTGTGAAGGCCGTCATCCCGTCTTCCCCCGTTTGATTGTCGTGAGAATAGGGAACCTGCGAAAGGCGCGCCACTTTAGCGTGCGTATAGGTCAACCGTCGCGCGATTTGGGTGGAGGGGTGTGACTCCGCCGCCATGAGGGCGAAACTGTGTAAGGAATGTGTAATAGCTGACTTGGGCATGACGGACGCCTATATAACTGAATTAATTACGATTTATTGGTCGTATTAATTAGTCTAGGCGGCTTTTAAGTCCGTTGCGTCTACCGATTCCGCCATGCCCGCAAACCGGTCGGCCCTTATAGCAACGGGCGGAAAACTGTAAACGGTTTTCCGCCCCTTTTCCTTACTTGCCGTTGGTTGGCTGAAAAGTAACGCTGGTATTGGCGATCATCCACACCGTTGCGGCCCAGGCCGCGACGTTCTGGCTCATCTTCTTCGGGTCGATGCGGTCTAGCGTATCGTCCGCCGTGTGGTGGACATCGAAATAATCCGTGCCGTTCTGTTGCAGATCGAAGATCGGCACGCCCTTCGCGTTCAGCGGGCTGGTGTCCGGACCGCCGCCCGTTGCCGGATCGCGCTCGATGAAAATGCCCAGCGGGTAGAGAATCTTGCCCAAGGTCTTGTTGAAATCGGGCGCATCACTTTTGGGCAGGGCCAGCGAATAGATGACATCCGCCCCGAAATCAGACTCCGCCGCGGCAACATGCTTGTCTGTTTCAGATGATTTGGCATAGGCCACCGCCCCCGACAGGCCCAGATCACCCGGCTGAGACACCTCTTCGGAGCCCCAGAAGACCACACGCACCGTGCGCTCCGGGCGCAGCTTGTGATCAATCATCAGCTTGGCTGTAGCCATGGTGATCGCCACACCAGCGCCGTCATCAATAGCCCCGGTACCGAGATCCCAGCTATCGAGGTGGCCCCCGATGGTGATAATCTCTTCCGGATGTTTGGAGCCCTTGATTTCGGCGATAACATTCTGCGATTGACCACCCGTGCGCACCGTGGGGGTGGATAGCATTTTGAGGCGCAGTGGCCCGGCTTCACCGGCGCGTTGCAGCTTCAGCAGGCGCTCGAACTGTTCGGCATCGGGGGGTGACATGGCCAGAGCCGGCAGACCGTCTACGCCGGTAAAGCGCGTGGCGCCGGTATGGGCAAAACGATGATCTTCGGTGCCCAGCGAACGCATCACATAGCCGACGGCACCGCGCTTTTTGGCCTCTTCCGGGCCGCTGCGGCGCACCGAGCCGGAATTGACGCCATAGCCCTGCCCCGTTTGGGTGCGGACGGTGGGTTGCAGAATGACGACGATCTTGCCCGTCAGATCGGCCTTAGAGTCAAT
Organism: Asticcacaulis sp.; assembly: GCF_027484505.1. Lineage (GTDB taxonomy): Bacteria > Pseudomonadota > Alphaproteobacteria > Caulobacterales > Caulobacteraceae > Asticcacaulis. Next base: position 21,739 of record NZ_JAIXSV010000026.1, on the reverse strand, counting down.
AAACTCCGCATAGGTTTCAAACAGGGCCGCCTCACCTTCGACGCCTTCGGCAGGGGTTGCCCCCGAACCACCCAACGCCGTCACCACCATCTTTTGCGCAAAGGGACCCGTGATTTCGAGGCTTTCGGCCCCGCGTTGCCAGATAACCAGCGGGAAGGTTTCGATGCGGACGTTCTCAAAGCCCATCTTTTTCAGCTCGGCCGCCGACCATTCGGCGGCTTTGCGCTCGGACTCTGAGCCTGCCGGACGCGCGCCGAAGCGCGTCGTCAGTTGCGCCACGAAGTCATAGGCACCGTTTGATTGCAGGGCCGCGTCGCGCAGGCGCACAGCCGTCACTTCAGGCGCTTCGGCAATGGCCGCCACCGGTGCTACGGGCTTGGACTTAGGCTTGGCAAAGGTCGGGGCAGCCACGCAACCCAGCGCGGCGGTGAGAAGAAGAAGGGCCTTGAGTTTCATAATCAATCCTGAGTAACGAGTTCTTCAAAACGGGCATTGGGGAAGCGTTCGCGCGCCTTTTCGACCACGGCGGGCAGGCCGTCGATCAGGGCCTGAAACGCCTCATCAAGGGCTTCACGGTTGCGCCCCCGAATGACGAGCTGCGTACCAAACTCATCGGGGAAGATGCCGAACGGATAGGAGCCCAGCGACAGGTCGGCATACTGCTTGTCCAAGGCGCTCAGAATATCTGCGGCAAGGCTTTCGGGCACGTAGGTCGCCTTGACGGTACGCGCCTGCACCTGCTCACCCTGACGCAGGCGCGGGGCCACGTCGTTGAGCATCCCGGCCATAATGCGCGGCACGCCTGCCATGACGAAGACGTTTTCGATCTGGAAGCCCGGCGCACCGGACACCGGATTGAGGATCAGCGACGCCCCTTCCGGAATGCGCGCCATGCGGCGGCTGTTGGCGTTGAGCAGGCGCGCATCCCCGCCATAACGATCCAGAAGGATTTTCAGCGCGTCCTCACGCTCGGCAATCGTCACGCCAAAAGCCTGCGCCACGCAATCGGCGGTGATGTCGTCGTGCGTCGGCCCGATGCCGCCGGTGGTAAAGACGTAATCCACGGCACTGCGCAGTTCGTTGAGGGTACGCACGATCTGCGCCGTATCGTCGTGGATCATGCGCACCTCGATCAGGTCGATGCCCAATGCGCCCAGAAATTTGGCCAGCGTATTGACATTTGTGTCCTGCGTGCGGCCCGACAGGATTTCATCGCCGATAATGATAACGGCGGCGGTGGGATTTTCTGTATTGACCGTCATGAGGCAGGCTCCTTATCACGACCCTGAACATAAGCCCCCGGAACCGCTCATGCCATTCGCGCACAGACTTACTCAAGGCCGTCTGGTGTCGAGATACAAACGATTCTTCGCCGATGTCGAATTGGATACGGGCGAAACCGTCGTAAGCCATTGTCCCAATCCCGGCAAGATGCTGGGGCTGCTGAGACCGGGCACGCCTGCGCTTTTGACCAAAATAAATGATCCGGCGAAAAAACTGCACTGGCGGCTTGAGGCCCTGCGCGAAGGCGACACCTGGGTGGGGGTGAATACGCAATGGCCCAACCGCCTGATCGGGGACCTGATAAGGGACCAGCAGGTGCCAGAACTGCGTGGCTATGCCAGCCAGCGTCCAGAGGTCGGCTACGGGCACAATTCGCGCATCGACTGGCTGTTGCAGGGGCACGTGCAGCAAGCGGAGGCGTGGGTTGAAATCAAAAACGTCCACTACAGCCGCGTGCCCGGACTGGCGGAATTTCCCGACAGCGTGACCGAACGCGGGGCCAAGCATCTCATGGAACTGATCGGGCGCGTGGAGGCGGGGACACGCGCCGTCGTGGTCTTTTGCGTGCAACGCGACGATGTGTTCCGCTTTGATGTGGCGCGTGACCTCGACCCGGCCTTTGGCCGGGCCTATGCGGCAGCGCGCGCGGCCGGTGTTGAATTTTTAGCCCACGCTTATCGCGTCACGCCCGACGGCATCACCCACAGCCATGAGCTTGAGATAGAGCGTTAAGCCTCTTTGGCCTTATCGACGCGCCCGCCCAGTTGCACTACCGCCAGAAGCGCCGGCATCAGCGCCGCTTCGTTACCGGAAACCGCGAAGTAGATCGGCTTCCAGACGGGCTTGAACTTTTCCTTATAGGCGCGCAGACCGTCGAAATTGTACATCTCGCCACCATAGGCGTAGATCAGGGCCGCGATCTTGTTCCACATGGGGCTTAAGGGGCGCGCTTCCAGCCCGCCCAGCGGGGCCATGCCGAGGCTGAACCATTGATACCCCTCGTCGCGCGCGTGGAAGATCAGCCGCAGGAACAGATATTCCATAATGTTAGGCGGGGCCTCCGGCGCGTAGCGCATCAGGTCGAGGCTGAGCGAGGTCCGGCCTTCGGCGGCCCACAGATTGGCAAAGGCCATGATCTCACCGCCGATGCGAATGACGGCAATCGGCGTCAGGCGGATATAGTCCGGATCGAAATAGCCGAGAGAATAGCCCTTCTCCTTACCCTTCTTTTCTTCCAGCCAGGCATCGGAAATGGCTTTCAGGCGCGGCAGATGGGTCTCGACGTCTTCGGGATGCAGGACCTCGAACTGCGCTTCGGCCTGTTCGAACTTGCGCCACACCTGCCGGAAGCCGTATCCCTTTTTGCCTGCCAGATCAAAGTTCTGCACCGGCACCAGCGCCTCTTCGCCGATCTTGAAGGGCCTTAGCCCCAGATCAATGGCCAGAGGCAGGAACTCCGTCGTTACGCGATAGATGGACAGCTTGGCATTGGCCAGCGCCGCCATTTCCTTCAACCGCCAGCCCAGCTTTTCTACCTCTTCCGGCGGGCCGACCGGGGCCGAGAGGACCACCCAGTTGCGACCCGCGACACCATACATGGCAAAGGCCGTGCGCTCTTCGTTCCACAGGATATGCTTATCGCCGGTAAGCGCCAGCCAAGCCTGCGGGTCCTGCGCCAGCGAAACCACCCCGCGCAAATCCTCCATATCCTCATCATCGGGCAGGTCCGGCGTAGCGCGCGCCAGCCCGAACAGGCGATAGAGGGCAAACAGGGCGACCGTAATGGCGATGACCACCAGACCGCGCAGGAAGCGCGAGACGCTGGCCTCATAGGCGAAGCGCTGCCACAGCTCATGCGCATAGGGCGTGCGCTCATAGAAATAGAAGCCCGCCGTGGCCACGAGAATCAGCACGGTGGCCGTCACCAGCAACCAGATCGGCTTCAGCGTCAGGGTCATCAGGCGCGAACGGCGGTTAAAGGCGCGCTTGCACGGCAAAAGCAGCAGGGCGCAGACCACCATCACCTCGGCCACGCCGAAGGCCAGTTCGCGCGTCATCGACAGGATGGCCCCGGCCACCAGCAGGCCCAGCGCCATATACCAGGCCGAATCCAGTCGCTCCCACAGGCCGCGCGCCGCAAACAGCAGCAACACCCCGGTCGCCACACCGGCGACATGCGACAGTTCCACCACCTCAAGCGGCAGCCACTGACGCACAAAGGGCATGGCTTCGGGATCAATAGGCGACAGCACCGACGCCAGCAGGAAGGCGCCGGCGAGCATCATCAAAACCGCCATGATCTTGGGCACGGCGACGATGGCCATGTCGAGCACAAGGGCTTTGATGTCTTTATGATGTTTCATACCCCTTACCTTACACGGCGCGGGGATTCGCTAAAATCGTTTTCGTGGCTTAATACCGTTGTTACCCGGCCTTACGGCACCACGCGTCCTGTATCGCCAACTGGTTACAAAGGCGTTCGGCCTGTTCGGGCGAATTGACCGGCCCAATACGCAAACGCACCAGTGCCTGACCATTGGCAGCGGTGACTGGTTGCAGGATCGGCTTGAAATTATCAAGGCCCGGATGTTTGGCGCGCAGGTCGTGCCACGCCGCTTCGGCCACCGCGCGCGAGCTGAATGAGCCCACCTGAACGCTGCGCACCATTTGCTCAATGCCATTGTCGGCGGGTCTGGCCGCGGTTCTGAGCACTGGGGCTTTTGCGACCTTTTCAGGCACTCCCTTTACCGTTGGCTCAGTCGGGGGCTCAGTCTGGGTCTGGGCCAGCACGCTCGCAGACGCAGACACGCCCGTATCCAGCGGCGTGTCCGCGTCAGGGCGCTCCATATCGAGCGGATTGACCACGCGGATCAGGCTGCCCGCCGCGTCCTTCGGCATGGCGGCCAGCAGGCCATCCTTGCCCGTGGTCAGTTCCTTGGCCGTTTCAAAAGCCAGTTGAATCTGTTCGTCACGCGTGGCGGAGGATGAAGACTCCGAAGCGGATGACGCTTGGTCACCCTTTCCTTCGATGTCGATTTCCGCTAAACGCGCGGCCATCCGCTGGAAATCCTTGCCGTCGCCCTTGGGCATATCGCACCCCGACAGCCCGGCCGCCACGCAGGCGACGGTCAGCAGAGCCAGTCTCGAAACGGAAAAGAGAGAGCGCATAGCCCTATCCTCTCACAAGCCGTTTAAATCGTCGTTAGTAATTTTGGTTAATGCCCCATGCCCGTTTCCGCTGCCTCTCCCCTGCCCCGCGTCCGCGACCTGAGCGCCCTGCGCACGGCGGTTTCCGGCTTTCGCCACAAGGGGCTGCGTATCGGCTTTGTGCCGACCATGGGCGCGCTGCACGAAGGGCATCTGGCGCTGGTGCGGCATGCCAAAACCTTAAGCGATGTGGTGGTGGTCTCGGTTTTCGTGAACCCCAAACAGTTTGCGCCGCATGAGGATTTCGACCGCTATCCGCGCACCGAGGACAAGGACGCGCAGCTTCTGGAAAGCGTCGGTGCCGATCTGCTGTACCTGCCCAGCGTTGAGCTGATGTACCCCGCCGTTTTTGCCTCAAGCGTCCACGTCGAAGGCCCGGCGCGCGAACTGGAAGGCACCTTCCGCCCGCAGTTTTTCGACGGCGTGGCCACCGTGGTCATGAAGCTGTTCAATCAGGTGCAGCCCGACGTCGCCGTCTTCGGCGAAAAAGATTACCAGCAGCTTCAGGTCGTGAAGTCCTTCGTGCGCGATCTCGATCTGCCGGTCGAGGTGGTGGGGATGCCCACGGTGCGCGAAGCCGACAGCCTGGCCCTGTCGTCGCGCAACGCCTATCTCAGCGCCGATGAACGCCAGACGGCGGCGCGCCTGATCGTCGAACTGAATGCCGTGGCAGAGACGGTGCGTTCGGGTGGCGACCGCGAAAAGGCGCTCAACGCGGCGAAGGCCAACCTTCTGGCCGCCGGTTTTGGTCCGGTGGACTATGTGGAGCTGCGCGACGCCGATACGCTGGCGATGGCTGACGCACAGACGCCGAACCTGCGCCTTCTGGCGGCGGCGTGGCTCGGCAAGACCCGCCTGATCGACAATATCGCGGTTTAAGGGATTAGCCCGCGTACAGCAGTGTGTCCCAGATCATGCCGGAATAGTGTCTCAGCTCAAAGCGATAGTCGGGCCGCATGTCCCGGATCAGAGCGCTCAGGCACAGGAGATCGTCGGATCTATGGTAGGCGCTGATGGCCAGTTTCGGACGGTAGGTCTCAATCGTCCGGCGCATCCCTTCGAGGGCTGGCCCTTCGGCGCCTTCGATATCCAGCTTGACGAAGGTGACCTCCCCCAGATTCAGCGCATCAAGGGCGACCACCGGCACCTCAATGCTACCGTCGGCGTCGATGCGGCTCCCCATCGCACCGGTGGCTGAAAACCGCACCGTGTCGGCCTGACTCCACAGGCCGGCGGCGTGACAGGTCACGTGCAGCGTCGAAGCAAAGGCCTCACTCAGAGCCGTAAAGTTTTCAGGATCAAGTTCAAAAGCGTGCACCTGCCGGCATGGCCCGCCCAGATGCCCGAAGAAGGCACGCACCGTGTCGCCATCATACGCTCCGCCATCGACCAGCACATCGTTACGCGACGGCGGGCAAAGCGCATTATCGAGATAGATCTGATCATGCGGCCGCGTAATGCCGTCCAGCGCCGCCGCATCCCAGGTCAGACGATAGGCCAGAAGCGCCGACAGGGTGCGAAGGCTTTCGGCGTCCGTGAACAGCTCTTGTCCCAGACGATGGATAGCGGCCACCTCGTCGCGGTCCGAAAAGGCCTGAAGCGCCGTGAACATGGCATTGCCGCTAAAGGTTTGCCCCAGCTTTGGCATGACCTCGAAATAGAACAGCAAGGGCCCCGGATGCGCGCCCCAGATGGCCTGAAAATGCTTGGCCGGCTTTTCCGAGCCGGCACAAATGACGCCGACCGCGTCGGTTTTTTTTGCCAGAAGCTGACTCAACGCCGCGTCGCCAATCACCGGCAAGCCGTAAAGGCTCTGCCCGGCGCGCAGATTATCAACCACGGCGATGACATTCAGCCGCTCGCAGGCATAGCGGACAAAGCTCTGGGCCATCACTGAGCCCGCCCCCAGAAGCACCAGCGGCACACGGTCATAATCGAGATCGGACCGTGCCCGGCTTAAGGCGTCAAGCCGCGCCAGAAACCCGGCATCGCCAAAATCCACAGGCCCGTCCAACAGTTCGCGATAACGCATCGACGTCCCTCCGCCTGTGACTCTTTCCGGGCGTCAATCCCCGGCGATTCGCCGCCAGCTTATCACAGAGATCGTCACCATGCCCCGGCGTCGCGCAGTTGTAAAAGCTGCCTTTTTGACTACGCGCCTCACGCTTCGGTTTGCCCCGATTGCACACTCAAACCTATTCGGGCCAACTTTATCAATTCGGGTAATACTGAACGCATAGCCGCGATCAAAGCTGCGTTCTCTTCCCATCGGCCATCAGCTGGATCGACATAACGGGGATGTTGTATCAAACAGCCAGCAACGATCTCGGACGTTGGCCAATCACCTAAGTTCCAACTTTTATTTTCAGCAGTGTCCGGCTTAGTCGAGACGGTTATCGCACTCATGCAATAATCATCATCGAGTTGACGCACAAACCAAGGGCCAGGGGTGGCCATTTCACTTAGTTTTTCAAGTTTGTTTAAATCGAGAAATGTCATATGGCCTCCTGTGGGGCCACTATTACATCAGAATAAGACCTTTCACTATCACCACGCCCCGGCGTCGCGCAGGGCGGCGATCAGGTCTGCCGGTAGCGCCTCGCCTCCCGCCCCTTGCGGCAGGTCGCGCGGCGAATCCTTGACCTCCAGATAGCGCCAGCCCTGAAACGGACGGCGCGGCTGCGGCTCGGTCAGGATATGTTCGGTGGAAACCGTGATCAGGCATTGCGGCAGGTCGCCTTCTACCGTGTCGATGGCCACGATCGGACGCCGCACCAGAATGACGCCCTTGATCACCCAGTAGAGCGAGCCACCGTCCAGCAGTTCCTCGGCACGTTTGGGCGTCTGGCGCGTATGGATGGTGCGGGTTTTGTGCCCCTGCTCCCAGCGGAGCAGATCATCGACCGTATCGGCCCCTACGCACAGCTTGACCAGATTAACGCTCATCCTACGCAAGCTCCACAATTTTTAACCACATTGGCAACAACGCCCGCCGGGGCTATCTATGGGCAAGAGACTCATAATTCAAGGCCACCCGCATGGCGGAAGACACCTCTCTCGAAGCCGCCCTCGCCCGACTGTTCAACACGCCGTCGGGGCTTAAGGCGGCCAGTTGGATTACCCTGACCGGCGGCACGCGGCTGTTCAGCGCCGGCGACGAGTCCGATCATCTCTATTTGCTGCGCAGCGGGCGCATGGGCGTCTTCCGCCACGACGACGACCATCAGGGCCTGCACCTGATCGGGGTGATCAAGCCGGGAGAGCCGGTGGGCGAAATGTCGCTGATCGCCGACACGCCGCACACCTCGACAGTCATTGCGCTGCGCGATTGCGAGTTGATGGTCCTCCCCAAGGCCGACTTCCTCAAGGCCATCGAAGCCGCACCGGACGTGTTGCTGGCCCTGTCGAAGCAGATGATCGAACGCGCCCGCTCCGGCACGCCGCGCGAAGGCCGCCGCCACAACACCCCCAATGTCTTCGCCTTTTTCGCGCTGAACGACATTATCGTCCGCCCGCTGGTCGAACGTATCGCCGAACAGGTGCGCGCTCTGGGCTATCGCGTCGCCGTGCTCGATAAGGACCACCACGGCACCGGGGCCGATGTTTTTGCCGAGGCCGAGGCGCACAACGACTATGTGCTGCACGTCGCTGAAAAGCCGGAAAGCCATTGGCGGCTGCTTAGCTCGCGTCAGGTCGATCACACCTTCTGGATCGCCGATGCCCGCCACCATTCGCAGCGCCTGCACAGTGACCCGGCGCGCCTGCCGGCCAGCACGCTGAACCTCGAAGACTCGCAACTGCTCGATCCGCTGGGCCTGCAACGCGCGCCCGATCTTATCCTCATTCAGGCGCAGGAAGCCGACGGGCGTAAGGTGATCGCCCATACGCGCGATTGGCTCGACGCCTTCAAACCGGCGCGCTGGTTCCACGTCGGTGAGCACTCGCTGCCTGACGCGGCGCGCATTGCCCGCATCGTCACCGGCCATTCCATCGGGGTGGTGTTTTCCGGCGGCGGAGCGCGCGCCTTTTCGCACATCGGCGCGGTGCAGGCCCTGCGCGAAGCCCATATCCCCATAGACTTCATCTGCGGTTCGTCCATGGGGGCGATCATCGGCGGTTGCGTAGCGCTCGACTGGTCCGACGCCGAAATCGACGCCCATATCCGCGAAGCCTTTGTCGTCTCCTCACCGCTGGATGATGTCACCTTCCCCTTTGTCGCCCTGACCGGTGGGCGCAAGGTCGATCAGCGGCTGGAGCAGCATTTTGGCGACGTGCTGATCGAAGACCTGCCCCTGCCCTTCTTCTGCCTGTCCTCCAACCTGACCTCGGGCACCATCAAGGTGCATAAGTCAGGCCGCCTGCGTCAGGCCCTGCGCGCCTCCATCTCCCTGCCGGGCGTCATGCCGCCCGTGGTCGAAGACGATCAAGTGCTGGTCGATGGGGCGGTGATGCGCTCCTTTCCGGCCCTGATGATGCGCAATTCGCATCTGGGGACCGTCATCGGCGTCGATGTCACGCGCGCCAAGGGCATTGACCCCAAGAGTGTGCACGTCCCCAAGAGCCTGCCGACCTGGTTCCTGAAGGGCGACTGGCGCAAGGGGCCGCCCATCGTCTCCATCCTGATGCGCTCGGCCACCATCACCACGGCGGCCGATCTGGAACAAAGCCGTCTGGCCTGCGACCTACTGATCATTCCCGAACCTGAAGGCGTCGAAATTCGCGAATGGCACGCCTATGATCTGGCGGTGGAATCCGGCTATCAGACCAGCGTGCAAAGTCTGGCCCAGCTTGAGCACCCGGTGACACAGCTTCGCAAGCTGGGCATCAGCCTGCACCCGAATATTCCGGCCTTTACGCCGGACGACAGCTTCCTGACCCCGCCACGCCCCGACAAGCTGAAATACACGCTGAAACCGCAGGGCGTGACCCTGTCGCGTTTCCTCAAGGGGCCGAAAAAACCGCAGCCCAAGCTGTAGCGGCGCGCGGCAAAGCGGGGTAGAGCTGTCGCGATCTTCCTCCTCCCCATTGTATGGGGAGGTGCCGAGTTTACGAGGCGGAGGGGTATCTCACGGACGGTAATACCCCTCCGTCAGCTTCGCTTCGCTCGCCGCCACCTCCCCACTTCGTAGGGAGGAGAAAAACAACCTTTAAAATCTTGAATCCCCCCCCCCCCTACCGCCTAGAGATCATTTAAATAACTCAGCAGGGTCCGGCATGAAAATCTTCACCTACAACGTCAATTCGGTCAATGCGCGCCTGCCCCTGATCCTGGAGTGGTTCGAAGAGACGCAGCCCGATGTCTGCGCCCTTCAGGAACTGAAGTGCCTAGATGAAAAGTTCCCGTATGAGGCCTTTGAACGGCTGGGCTACAATGCCGCCGTGCACGGACAAAAGACGTGGAACGGCGTGGCCCTGTTGTCGAAGCAACCGTTGATCGATGTGGTGCGCGGCCTGCCGGGCGAGCCGGAAGACGCGCAGTCGCGCTATATCGAAGCCGTGGTCGATGGCCCGGTGCCGGTGCGCGTCACCTCCATCTACCTGCCCAATGGCAACCCGATCGGTACCGACAAATATCCCTATAAACACCGCTGGTACAAGCGCTTGCAGGCGCGCGCCAAGGAGATACTGGCCTTTGAAGAGATCAGCGTTTTATCAGGTGATTTTAATACCATCCCGACCAAGTCTGACCTTTATCGGGAGTCGGCATGGCTGGATGACGCGCTGTATCAGCCGGAGACGCGCGCCGCCTATCAATCATTGAAAAACCTCGGCTACAGCGACGCCTGCGACCTGCGGCCACCCGAAGGCAACCGCTACACCTTCTGGGACTATCAGGCCGGGGCGTGGCAAAAGAACGAGGGCATCCGTATCGACCACCACCTGCTGTCGCCACAAGCCGCCGACCGCCTGAAAGGCTTTGAAATCCACAAGCACGCCCGCGGTCGCACCCATGATGACGCCAAACCGTCGGACCACGTCCCGGTGGGCGTGGAACTCGACGTTTAGCAGACACTATACCTATTCTTAACCCGATACCGGTAAGGACTGATTAAACATATGATCGGTCATGTAACGGTGTGATGGAAGAAGCCTTCCGCGTCATCTTGTGGTTTGCCTTTGCGGCCCTGCTCCTGACCCTCGTCGCGTCAGGGGCCCTGTGGTGGTATGAGAGCACCCGCCGACTGACGCGCGGCCTGACCGCCGCCATCGGTAAGGCCCCAGACGCTATCATCTTCGATACCGGCACAAAAAAAGCCGCTGGCCTCGACTTCACCCACGGCGATCTGGCCATACTGTGGGATCTGGGGCGGCACGGCCTGGTCTTTACCTTTGATGAGATTGAAGGGGCCGAACTGATCGTCGATGAGCGCGTCGTCGCGCGCACACAAAAGGGCGAACCGCGCCGCGTCCTCGAAGAAACCTATCCGGGGGCCTCTCGCGTCGTTTTACGCCTGATCTTCAATGATCTGGAGACGCCGGAGTTTGAGGTCACCCTGTTCGGTGACCTGACGACCCACGCCGCCTATCCCAAAACAGCCAGCGAGGCGGTACAACTGGGCCGCAAATGGCTGTCGCATATAGACGCGGTGATTAAACGCACACCGCCCAAGGCGCAGCCGGTCCGCCCAGCGCAATCTGAAAGCGCAATCTGAACCGGAAATTGAACGTGCTTCCAAGGATTAAATCCACACCTGTGGCGTGCGGGCTCTTAACGGCTGCGCCAAATCGTGGTTAATATGCGCGAGAAGTTCGTATTTGGGGGTTGAACGCAAGCGCCGTGAACCAGTATCTGCCGACCATCGTCATCCTGACGGCAGCCGCTCTGGCCATCCTGCTTATCCTTTACCGGATATGGGATTCGCGCGTCGAAGCGCCCAAAAAGCTTGAGGACGAGGTGGCCGAGGCGCTGAATGGCGCTAAGGCCGATGTGGCCTCTATCGAACCGGCACGCAAGGCTGCTGCCGCCCTCTCCTATCTCGGCAATCGCTGCGTGATCGTGCGTGAGTTCGGTAAGCTGCCGACGCGCCTCTACAGCATGGCTGAGCTGATCGGCATCGAGGTGTTCGTCAATAACAAGGTCGCCGCCCGCATCATCCGTGGCGGCGCGCATAAGATGTTCGACGACATCGCACCGCAGGTGGATCGCGTCACCATCCGCCTGATGTTCAACGACCCGTCAAAGCCCGATTTTGAACTGATCCTGTGGGACCCCAATGACGCCCTGACGGCGCGCGCCGAAGGGCCGCGCGCGGCCATGGAAACGGCGCGGCGCTGGTTCTATCATGTCGAAGCCATCATCCGTAAGCCACTGGCCGAGATCGAAAAAGAGCTGACGCCCCCCGCGCCGCCGCCACCGCCGCCTGAGCCCGCCCCAAAGCCGCCGGTTCACGATCATCGCAATGATGACAAAGATAATGACGACGCCCCGCCACCGACACCCAAACCGGCCTCCAAGGATGGCGACGTGCTCAATTCACCCTTGATTCAGTATCTGTAAGGCGAACCTTTTCATGTGGACCCTGGCTCTGGCCTGCGCCTTCTTCATCCTGATTCATATTCTGGTGTCTGGCTCCGATCTGCGGCAGCAGATGATCGGGGCCATCGGCAGCCGCACCTACTTCCTCCTGTTCAGCCTGTTGTCGATCGTGGGTTTTTTCTGGATGATCGCTGCCTATTACGACTCCCGCGGTGACCCGGCCAATCTGCACCTGTGGTCGGCACCGTTCTTTCTGAAAATTCTGGCGTTCGGTGTCAACTTCGTCAGCCTGATGCTGATTATCGTCGGGGCCCTGAGCCCCAGCCCGACGGCCCTGCGCTCGCTCAGCACACTGCCCGACCATCCGGTCAGCGGCATTATCCGCATCAGCCGTCACCCGGTGCTGGCCGGTATCGGCCTGTTGTCGGCGACGCACCTGATCACTACCGGCACGCTGGCGGCTTGGGTGTTTTTCGGCACGCTTCTGGCGCTCAGCCTTCTGGGGGCCAACAGCATCGACCGCAAGCGCGAAGAAAAGTACGGCGAGTCGTATCAGGCGATCATGCGCGCGACCTCCATCCTGCCCTTCCTCGCCATCGCTCAGAAGCGAGGGCGTTTCGAACCCTCAGAATTGGGCGTGTTGCGCGTCATGGTCGCAACATCGGTCTTTACCTGTCTGGTGGTGCTGCACGAACTGCTGTTCCTGCGTCCGGCGCTTTGAGGTTTTCCGCGGCAAACCCTGTATTTTTCACCCTGTGCGCGAATGTTGACGGGTGACTTCCCGACTTCGGTGCAACGCCGCAAAAAAATCCTTAACGCCCCATTGATCTCATCACAAATGTTTGAATAACTGCGGATAGGATGCGGAACCGGGGTAAACGCGCGGGTATTTCATGAAACTGACGGCAACGACAATCTTGCTGTTCCTGATCTCGGTGAGCCTCGTGTTCGCCAGTCTGATCGGCTATTTCCGTCCATTCGAGGGCGAAGGCGTCGATTTCATGACCCAGTACAAGTATGTGCTGATGGGGGCCGGCTATGCCGTGCTGGCCTTTGCCGTGATTTTCAAAAGCCGGTAAAATTTAGCCACTAACGGCACGAAAAGCACGAATGCCGACTCTGTGCGTGCCCGAAGGGCCTTTGATATGCGGGCGGCATCTACGGTATCAGGCGGTTCGCACGAAGCATCCACACAAAGACGTTCGTACTTTTCGCGGTTTGAGTCCTAAGCCGCGTCCTTACCCGACACGGCATCATCAATCGCCAACGCCAGACACAACGCCTTCAACGCCTCATCGCCGGTCGCCAGCGGCGTGTCGCGCTGCCCGGCCACCGTGTCGAGAAAACGGAACACGCTGGTCCCCAGCGGATCACGCGCAATATCGGCCTGCGCAAAGTCGGGATTGAGGTCGAACGGTGTGCCGTTTTCAAACTTGCGGTTCAGCAGGTCGATAAACACCTCACCCGACGGATAGACCAGCCGCATGGTGCGTTCGCGGGCTTCGGCCATACGTGACGCCGCAAAGGTCGCCACGAACCCATCGTCGAACTTGACCTCGGCTGTGACTTCATCGGCTCCCACGGCTGTGTATCCAGCCTCTTCGCGAAAGCGTGCCGACACCTCAACGCCGCCCGCCTCTCCGGCGGCCAGGGTCAGCCCCAGATCGAGGTCGTGGATCATCAGATCCAGCACGACAGACACATCCAGATTACGCGTCGAAACCGTGCCATTGCGCACGGCTTCCATACGCAGCGGCCGTTCCGGGACCGCATAAAGCCCCATGGCTTCAAACACGGCGCGCTCCTGATGGCCACAGGCCAGCACCACACCCTTTTCGGCGGCCATAGCGACCATGGCGTCACCGTCTTCGACCGTGATGGCCAGCGGCTTTTCGACATAGGTGTGCACCCCTGCCGTCAGCGCCTTCAAAGCGACCTGTGCATGAGCAAAGGCCGGGACGGCCACCGTAATCACATCCAACTCGGCCAGAAACGCCTCGAACTCATCGCCGCCAAAGGCCTTTACGCCCAGCTTTTCAGCGGTGGCTTCGGCACGGGATTTATCGAGATCATAGATACCCACAAAGCGTACACGGCCGGCCGCTTCGGCCTCCTTGTACTTGTTGGCGTGATACCCCCCGAAAACGCCGGCACCGGCGACCCCTGCGCGTAGGACGGTCATGAGCGTCACACCTTACAAAGTCATAAAACCGCGCCCGTTGTACACAGGATTTCCCCCCTTGTGTAACCATAAAAGCGGTATTCGCGGCGACAATGCACAGTTTAGGGTTTGGCCACGCCGCCACCTTGGGCTAAAAGCGCGCGATTGTTTTACCGCCCGCATCGGAGAAGCCCTATGGCGCGTCTTTTCGGAGCCTATGTGATCGTTGACTGGAGCGCCGCCGAGGGCAAGAAGACCGGCGAGTCTTCGGTATGGATCGGCGTGATGAAGCGCGACGTGCGCTTTCGCCTGTCCTACGAAGGGCATAATCCGGCGACGCGCGCCGAAGCCGTGGCGCTGCTGAAAACCCTCCTCGCCGATCTGCATAAGCGCGGCGACCGCGTTTTCGTCGGCTTCGACTTCAATTTCGGCTTCCCGCGCGGCACGGCGGCGAAGCTTGGCCTCTATGGCTGGACCCAGATGTGGGACTTCGTTGTCAAAAACGTCGTCGATAAGCCCGACAACACCAATAACCGCTTTGCCGTCGCCGCCAAGATGAACCGGCTGATGACCGATGAAGCCTATCCCTTCTGGGGCTGCCCCAAGAGCGCGGCGCAGAAGTGGCTTTCGACGCTGAAACCCGCCTCTTACGGCGACTTCCCGGAGTTTCGCCTGACCGAAGAGGCGGCGCGCAAACTCGGCAAATCGTCTCAGGCCAAGAGCGTGTGGCAGATGCACGGCGCAGGCGTGGTCGGCGGTCAGACCCTGCTAGGGATTCCAGCCGTTCGCGCGGTGAAGACGGCCCTTGACGGTAAGGCGGTCATCTGGCCGTTTGACACCGGCTTTGGGGCGTTCAACGAAGAGACGCTGGACGGCGTGAACACCGTGCTGGCCGAAATCTATCCCTCCCTCTATCCCGGCGTCGCCGAACCGGGCGAAGTCAAGGACGCGGCTCAGGTGCGCCTGACGGCCACGGCTCTGGCTGAGCTGGACGACAAGGACGCGCTGGCGGCCAAATTCGCCGCGCCGGCACACCTCAGCGCCGACGAAGCCGCCATCGCGCTGAATGAAGAAGGGTGGATTTTGGGGGTCTGATCGGGCAGGCTATGGGCATGAAAACCCTGCTCATCTATGCCCTCGCCGCCCTGTGCGAAATTGGCGGTTGCTTCAGCCTTTATGCCGTGCTGCGTCTGCATAAGTCGCCGCTGTGGCTGGTGCCGGGCCTGATGTGCCTGATGGCCTTCGCGTGGTTGTTGACCCTGCCCGACAACGGGGCCGCCGGACGCACCTACGCCGCCTATGGGGCCATCTATATCGCTGCGTCTTTTGGCTGGATGTGGTTGATCGAAAAGCAGAAACCCGACCTGTGGGACGGGGCGGGTTTGCTGGTCTGCCTGATCGGCGCCGGGCTTATTCTGTGGGGACCACGCTCGTAGAAGAAAGCGCCTTCTTGTCCAGCCACATAAATCGCGCCTGAAGCAGGATGGCCGACACCCAACTGGCCACAGCCGCCGCATAGATCAGGCCCGGCACGCCTTGCCCGACGTGCAGCGCCAGCCCATAGCCCACCGGCAGCATGACGAGCCCATAGGCGATATAGTGCAGCACAGGTGCCACCACGACATCCTGACGCGCGCGCAGGGCCTGCGCCGTCACCACCTGCACGCCATCGGGCACAAAGAACAGGCAGGAAAGCAAAAGGGCTGCTTGTACCCCGCTGCGCAGGGCGTCGTCAGACGTATAGCCCGCCGCGATCCACTGCGACCCGATCAGCACCACCAGACAGACGCCCATCATAAAGGCCGCCGCCGCTGAAAAGCTGACGCGGCCCATGCGCGCCAGTCCTGGCATGTCTCCGGCCCCATAGGCGCGCCCGACCAGCACCGAACAACCTATGGCCAGCCCCATCGGCACCATGAACACGATGGACGCGAAGTTGAGCACGATGGCCCAGACGGCGACCGCCTCTTCGGAAATGCGCCCGGCAAACAGGGTCATGCCGGCAAAGGCCGCCACCTCGATGAAGTAGGACGCCCCGGCGGCATAGCCGATCTGACGCTGTTCGCGGCCGCCTTGCGGGTCAGGATTGTGCCGCTTCAACAGGCCATATTGGGCAATGCCCGGCAGGGTCAGGACATAGACGATCAGGGCCACCATAACGCAGGCGCGCGCGATCAGGGTCGAAAGCGCCGCCCCCATCGCCCCGTCGCTGTCGATGCCCGGAAGGGTAACGACGCCCGGCACCAGCAGCAACAACAGCACGCCATTGATGACATTGCCCGCCCAGGTGAAGACAAGGCCCGGACGCGTCCGCCCCAGCCCTTCGAGAAATTCCGAACCCGCCACGGCGATCATGTAAAACGGCATGGACAGGGCAAAAACCAGCAATGGGCCTGACGCGCCATCGGCCATGTCCGGCTTGACGGCCAGATGCAGCAGTCCTGGCCCGGCCAGAAACAGCACCACCGCCGCGAAAAGACCAAGGATGATGGCATAGACCATGCCGCGCTGAAACACCGGCCCGATGCGGTGCGGCTCATCGGCGCCGATAAAGTGCGCCGTCTTGACCTGAATCCCGACCAGCAGGCCAATCGAGGTGACGAGGAAGATCGAGGTCGGGGCCCAGGCCAGCGAATGATAGCCCAGTTCCGCCGCGCTGTAATGCCCAACGATCAGCGTGTCCATCAGGCCCATTAGCATGAAGCCGAGACGCGACCCCACCACCGGCCACGACAGATGGAACAGTTCCTTAAAGGCGGCGGTGTACAGGGCTCTGGTCATACCCCCGCCTGTAGCCGGTTTCGCTTACCGCATCAACGCTGTGATCACGGCTCTGCTGACAGAGTGTGTCAGGTGGTCAGCGCTACGCCGCGCGGCGACCAACAAAGGTCTCCACAGCCGCAGACAGGCTTTGCAGGCCATCGGTCACACGCCGGGCCGTGTCGTCCAGACGCTGATTGGCTTCGCGCGAATGCGCCACCTGAGCGGCCGCGTCCCGCACAGCCTGTTGTGTGGTGTCGGCGTTGCGCGCGGCCGTGCTGGCGCCGTTGGAAATGGCTGCCGCCGCTGTGCTCTGTTCATAAACTGCACCGTGGATGCCCGCCGACAGGTTCTCGACCTCGATCAGGACGCCCGTGATCGTGCGAATGGCCTCAACCGTCTCGTGGGTCGCCGTCTGGATGGCGCTGATCTGGCTGACTATGTCTTCGGTGGCCTTGGCCGTCTGATTGGCCAGAGACTTGACCTCGGTGGCGACGACGGCAAAGCCTTTACCGGCATCACCGGCTCTGGCCGCTTCGATGGTGGCATTCAGCGCCAGCAGATTGGTCTGTTGCGCGATCGCCTGAATGAGATTGACAACATCACCAATGCGGCCGGCGGCTTCGACCAGTTGCCCCACCTTTTGTGAGGCGAGTTCGCCCTCCTGCCCGGCCTTGCGGATGACGTCAGAGGCACTCTGCACCGACGCCGTGACCTCCTCTATGGTTGCCGCCAGTTGCGTCGTGGCTTCGGCCATATCCGCGACAGAACCAGAGGCCTGCGCACTCGTCTGCGCCGCCTGTGCCGTCGCGCGCTCGGTCTGGCCGCCTATGTCGCGCAGGACGTGGCTGAGGTCCGCAAAGGTCCGGATATCGCTCTGAAGCGTGCCAAACAGACCTCGCACCTGCTCCAGAAAGCGCTCGACGTCCTGCTGACCGGCATCACGGCGCGCCAGAGCGGCCGCGGTTTCCTCGGCCTGTTGGCGGCGCATGGCCTCGCGTTCGCGGGCGGCCTCGCGCAGGTCCGTAACCGCACGGGCGATCAGAGCAATCTCGTCCTGCCCCGCAGCGTGCGGAATATCACGATCCAGTTGTCCCTGAGCCACATCGCGGGCCGCCGAGGCGATCCTCTGAATCTTGCCGAGTTCGCGGCCGAGTAGCGGATAAAGCACCGCAATGGTCGCCAGCAGCGTCCCGACCGCAAAGCCCAGCAGCAGAAAGGCCTGCGTCCACAGGGCCTTGGTAATATCCGCCATCTTGGACACGCCGACGAACAGAATGCCGATCACCTCACCCGCACCGTTGCGGATAGGGGCATAGGCGGTCTGATAATCCTCGCCCAGAATGGCGGCCTTGCCAAAATAGGGTTCTCCTCGGCTGATCAACGGCCAGGCGGCACTGTCCTTACCCAGATTGGTGCCCACGGCGCGGTTGCCGTCCGGCTTGATGACATTGGTGCTGAGGCGGACAAAATCGCCGGGCTTTTCGGCATCGACGCCGAAGACCGTGACGTAACCCTTGTTGATCTTGCCCGTCTCATCGACCAGCGTATGATCCTCAGGTGCCGCGACACTGTCGGCGGTGACGTCGGTCACCACCCCGTCTGTGATCCCGACCTGCGCGCCATTGGCCTGCGCATAGCGGTCGGCGGCCACGCGCAGCGACCATTCGAGGTCCCGGCGCACCTGAGCTTCGAGATTGGAGCGATAGTTGAAAAATTCGATCCCTGTGATGGCGAGTACCGCCACGCTGACACAGACAAACGCCGCCGACAGAATACGGCCGCGCAGGGTAGAAAAAACCGACATGGTACGCCTCAGACAAACAGGAAAGCCTGACTGCGACTATTTGCCGCTCCGGTAACCAAGTTATTAATAGGCGGGTTGCAAACAAAAAAAGGGCCGCAGAAGCGGCCCTTTTTAGCGATTAAGCGCTGTGAGCAGGCTTAAGCCGCCTTGGTCACCTTGTCCTTGAGGCCTTGCAGACGCTCGGCCACAAGGAAGCTCAGTTCCAGCGCCTGATCGGCATTGAGGCGCGGGTCACAGTGCGTGTGGTAGCGGTGGCTCAGTTCGTCCTCGCTCAGGGCGTGCGCACCGCCCAGACATTCGGTGACATTCTGACCGGTCATCTCCAGGTGAAGGCCACCCGGATGGACGTTTTCCGACGCCGCGATGTCGATGAAGGAGCGCACTTCCGACAGGATGCGGTCGAAGGGGCGTGTCTTGTAGCCATTGGCCGCCTTGACGACATTGCCGTGCATGGGGTCGATCGACCACACCACCGGCACGCCGTGTTCACGCGACGCCTTCATCAGACGCGGCAGGCGCTCGCCCACCTTGTCCGAGCCGAAGCGACCGATCAGGGTCAGGCGTCCGGGGATGCCTTCCGGATTGAGCGCGTCGATCAGACGCTTCAGGTCATCGGGTTCCAGCGTCGGGCCGCACTTGACGCCGATGGGGTTCTTGATGCCCTGCATGAAGTGGACGTGCGCGCCATCGAGCTGACGCGTGCGCTCACCGATCCACAGGAAGTGGGCCGAAGTGTCGTACCAGTCGCCGGAGGTCGAATCGACGCGCGTCAAGGCCTGCTCGTAATTGAGCAGCAGTGCTTCGTGCGAAGTGAAGAAATCGACCTGACGGATTTCCTGCGCCTTGTCCGAAGTGATGCCGATGGCCGACATGAAGTTCAGCGTCTCGGAAATCTTTTCGGCCAGTTCGCGGTAACGCTCACCCTGCGGCGAACCCGACACGAAGCCCAGCGTCCACTTGTGGATGTTATACAGGTCCGCGTAGCCGCCATTGGCGAAGGCGCGCAGCAGGTTCAGGGTCGAGGACGACTGATGGTAGGCCTTGACCAGACGCTGCGGGTCCGGAATGCGCGCTTCGGGCGTGAATTCCATGCCATTGATATTGTCGCCGCGATAGCTGGGCAGCGTCACGTCGCCGATGGTTTCCACCGGCGAGGAACGCGGCTTACCGAACTGACCCGCTATGCGCCCCAGCTTGACCACCGGCTTGCCGCCGGCAAAGGTCAGCACGACGGCCATCTGAAGGATCAGGCGGAAGGTGTCGCGGATGTTGTCGGCCGAAAATTCCTTGAAGCTTTCGGCGCAGTCGCCGCCCTGCAACAGGAAGGCTTCGCCATTGGCGACCTTACCCAGCGCAGAGGTTAGGCGACGGGCTTCACCGGCGAAAACCAGCGGCGGCAGCGTGGCGATTTCGGCCTCAGCGGCACGTAACGCCGCCGCATCGGGGTAATCGTCAGGGATGTGGAGCGCGGGGCGCGCGCGCCAGCTATGGGGAGACCAGGACTTGTTCATGGCCGCTATTTAAGCGGAGGGCGAAGCAAACTCAATATCCACAATCGTCGAAATCTGCCAAAACCGCTGAGAACACAGTAATTTATAGTATATTCCGCAACTACACGCCGGTTTTCAGACCTTTTGCGAGGCGGTACGCGCCATCAGATAGATGGCCGTCACCAGCGCCATCAGGGCCAGCCACCACTCCTGCCAGATACCAAAGCTGAGCTGCGCAATGACAAACACAGCCGAAAGCGTCGCCAGCGCATAAGGGCGCGGATCGGTTTGTAGGGAGGCCTCGGCTTTGGACAGTTCGCGTAACTCAGCAAAGCCTGCGGGCGGCACTTCCGGGGCCCCACGCCCGATGCGCAGGACCAGCAAAACCCACACGGCCGCCAGCAGGAACAGACCAATATAGCCCAGTTCCAGCCCCACCTGAATCGACATGTTGTGCGGATGCAGGGGGATAGATTTGCCGAAATGGCGGCTGGCGTCGAAGCCCCAGCCCAGAAACGGCTTCTGCAAGATCTTCTGCGCCGCATACTCCCAGATATCGAGGCGCGCATCCCATGAGGCGGGTAGAAACTGACGGACATTGTCCCCCCAGCCCAGACGCCGGATAAGGTCGATGATCAGGGGCGTGAACAGGATTTTCAAGCCGACCAATGCGGCCATGACCTTGTAGATACCTATGCCAGCGACGACGGGAAAACGGCGCACAATCCAGAACACGGCTCCGGATATGATCAGGGCCATCAGCGGCGCACTCCCCCCGGTCACCAGTGGCGCGATAATACAGGCGGCCAGCGCAACGAGTTTAACTACGCGCAACCGGTGCTCTCCGGCCAGCATGAGAGGCCAGTAAAGTAGCACGAAGGCATAGGTGGCGAGCGACACCTTGACCATGGCGAGGTCGGGGCGAATGGGTTTATAGAGCACTGCGGACACGGCCTGATAGAGGCGCGCACCCGACAGGGCATCGACGATGATCAGGCCACACAGGCCGATATAGGCGTACAGCATCACGCTCATCAGGCCGGACGCCGTTTTGGATTTCATAGCCCAGGCTGCCAAAATCAAAGCCCCATACCACAAGGGTTGAAGCATGATCTTCAGCCATTCCTGATCTTCCCAGGTCTTGTACTGGCTGAAATCGGCCCCGCTTTGGAGGTCGTAAAGCAGAGTCGAGCGCGACACCAGCCACAGCAACAAAGCCAGCAGCACAACACCGACCCAGCCAAAACGACCTGCATAGCGCCAGTAACCCAGAAGCAGCAGCCCGCCAAAGGTCGCCGTCAGCGCATAGCCCAGAGGTCCGGCATAGGTAAAGAACGCCAGAAAGACGAGCGTGATCCCCATGATCACGCCCGTATAGGAGGGCAACGGCAATTTTGAAGCTTTGGTCGGGGTCATGTGCACAATCTTTTCGCGAACGCCCCGCTCTTACGTCAGAATTGGTGCAGGAATAAGACAAATATTGTTGCACCGCAATATTTGTCCCCAGCCCTTGTCGGGCCCGACGCTTACGCCATGCGCTTATCGCGTAAGGT
>NZ_JAIXSV010000298.1 GCF_027484505.1 Asticcacaulis sp. | reverse complement strand
TTTAGGGCACTGCCGTACCGGTTCGAAGAACCGCAGGGCGCGTCCGTGTTCCGGGCGGCTGAAGCGCCACCGGCCCTGACTGGGCGGACGATCACGAGGACAGAATATGCCAGCCGTCGTCAGAGGCGGGCGCCGTCAGGCGGCCCCGGTTTCGAAAGCGTCACCCCGTCAGGCGGCTCCGCGTGGCCGTGGCGGGCGCAAGGTCGAAGCCGGAAAGTTTGCTCTGCTTGGTGGCGTGGCCATGCCAAATGAGCTGACGGCGTGGCTGGGCTTTCTGGGCGCGGCGGGCCTGATGGCCGTGTTCCTGCTGACCGGCGGGCGTGCCGAAGCCCTGCGTACAGGCGTGGTCAATTTTACCGATGCGCGCATCGCCTCCATCGGCATCAATCTTCAGAACGTGCGCCTGCAAGGCGTGTCCGATGTGGCCCGCGAAGACATCCGCAAGGCGATGCAGTTTCAGCGCGGGCAGCCGCTGGCCCTGATGGACCTTAACAAGGTCAAGGCCGATGTCGAATCCGTCGGCTGGGTCAAGTCGGCCGTGGTGCGCCGTCAGTTGCCGGATCAACTGATCATCAGCGTCGTGGAGCGCCCGCGTCTGGCGGTGTGGCAGTATCAGAACAAGACCTACGTCATCGACGATACGGGCAAGGTCATCCCCGAAGCGCATTCCGGTAACTTCCTCGACCTGCCGCTGGTGGTAGGTCAGGAGGCCAATGCCGCCAGTGCCGACATCCTGCGTCTGATGCAGGCGCGTCCGGAACTGATGTCACGCGTCTGGGCCCTGGTGCGCGTTGATACGCGCCGTTGGGATATCCGGCTGAAAAACAACACGATCATCAAACTGCCGGCGCTGGATCAGGATGAGGCGCTCAACCGCCTCGACGGCCTGATCAGTCAGCAGCGCATCCTCGATCAGGGGCTGGCGGTCATTGACCTCACCGATCCCAATGCCCTGGTCGTCAAACCCTTCGAAACCGCCCCCGCAGCCTAAGGTTCTCCGTCCATGTCGCGTCTAGAAGATCGCAAACTGGCCAAAGAAGGACGTCACGTCGAAGCCGCCTCGCGTCAATCCGCCGTGATGGCCGTGACGCCGGGCGTCGTCGCGTCTCTGGATCTGGGCGCCTCGAAGATCGGCTGTTTCATCATGAAGCCGGACGGGGTGCGCAGCGCTGACCATTCCATCCGCGTGGCCGGTGTCGGCTTTGTGCAGTCGCGCGGCGTGCGCGCGGGCAATATTATTGACATGGAAGCCGCCGCAACCGCCATTGCTCAGGCGGTTGAGCGCGCCGAGGCCATGGCCAATGTCTCGGTACAGGGCGTGCGCGTTTCGGTGCCGGGGGCGCAGACCGCCTCGCATCGCGTCTTTGCTCAGGTGTCGGTCGGTGTGAAACCGATCTCGGACGACGACCTCAACCGCGCCATCGCATCGGGTCTGGCGCAGGTGCGTTTCCCCAATCGTCGCCCCATCCATCTGCTGCCGGTAAGCTGGGCCGTCGATGGCCATAACGGTGTGCGTGACCCGCGCAATCTGACCGGCCGCACGCTGGGGCTGGAGTTGCTGGTCGTCACCATCGACGAAAACGTCTTCAACAACATCATGCAGTGCGTCGGTATGGCGCACCTTGAGGTGCAGGCCATTGTTTCCGCGCCTCTGGCGGCGGCCGTCGCGGCGCTGGAAGAAGACGAGAAGGAACTGGGCTGCATCTGCATCGACATGGGCGCGTCGTGCACCACGGCGGCCGTCTTCTATGGCGGCGCGCTGGTGCACGTCGATTGCCTGAATGTTGGCGGCAGCCACGTCACGGCCGATATTGCGCGTGGCCTGTCCACCACTTTGGTTGGGGCTGAGCGCGTCAAGACGTTGCATGGTTCGGCCATCGCCTCGTCCAACGAAGACCGCGAAATGGTCGAAGCGCCGCCGCGCGGTGATGATGCCGGGGCCCCGCCGATTTCGGTGCCGCGCTCAATCCTCAAAGGCATTATCGCGCCGCGCGTCGAAGAAACCTTCGAATTGCTGCGTGAAAAGCTGAAAGCCTCTGGCGTGCCGATCGATCCCGGTGCGGGTATTGTCCTGACCGGTGGGGCGTCGCAGCTGGCCGGTGTGCGCGAACTGGCCATCCGCGTGTTTGACCGTCCCGTGCGTCTGGGTAAGCCCAAGCGCGTACCGCATCTGGCCGATGCCGCAGCGGGCCCAGCCTTTGCCGCCTGCGCCGGGGTGATCCTGCGCACGCTCTATGGCCCGCGCGACGTGGTGCCGGCGCGCAAGATCATGACGGCGCGCCTGTCGCCCAAGGATGCGCCCAGCGCCGCCAAGGGGCATCTGATGAGCCGGGTGGTGGAGTGGCTCAAGCAGAATCTGTAACCGGTTGCCACGTTACCGAGAAAAAAATCCACAGTTTTAGCGGGACGCTTTCGGGCGTCCCGTTTGCGTTTGGGCGGTATGTGGCTGCATGGTGCGTACGTTAATGCGTAGGCAAGGATTCCTGATTTCGGATTAATCTTCTGTGCATAAGTGGCCGTAATTTTGGCCATTTTCGCTTGGTGCCCTGCCCATCGATTCGGGTGGCAGGTCGAAAATTCATCAAGCGGTAACTTTTGTTAAAATTTATCGCAAAAAGACCTTCAAATCGCTGCGACTCAAGTTATCGGGTAACTATTCATTAAGCATATTCGATGTCTCATGATCGATGCTTGTGAGCGCTTTTTGACAAGAGCGCCGGGTCGATAATTGGACGGGAACAAAGGTCGCCCGGACAGGGTCACGGAAGGTTGGTCTGATCACATGGCTATACATCTCTCGGCGCCGCGCGCCACGGAATTGAAGCCCCGCATCGTCGTTTTCGGCGTCGGTGGCGCGGGCGGCAACGCCGTCAACAACATGATCGAGGCGGGCCTCGAAGGGGTTGAGTTCGTCGTCGCCAATACCGACGCGCAACAGCTTCAGTTTGCCAAGACCGACCGTCGCGTTCAGCTTGGCGTCTCTCTGACGCAAGGTCTGGGCGCGGGTGCCCATCCGGAAGTCGGCATGACCGCTGCCGAAGAGTCGGCGCACGAGATCGGTGAGCACCTCGAAGGCGCGCACATGGTCTTCATCACCGCCGGTATGGGCGGTGGCACCGGTACGGGTGCAGCGCCCATCATTGCCAAGACGGCACGTGAACGCGGCATCCTGACCGTCGGCGTGGTGACCAAGCCCTTCATGTTCGAAGGTCGTCACCGTATGCGCCTGGCCGATGCGGGTATTGCCGAACTGCAACGCTATGTCGATACGCTGATCGTCATCCCGAACCAGAACCTGTTCCGTATCGCCAATGAGCGCACCACATTCGCCGAAGCCTTCGGCATGGCCGATCAGGTGCTGCATTCGGGCGTGCGGTCCATTACCGACCTGATGGTGCTGCCGGGCCTGATCAATCTTGACTTCGCCGATGTGCGCTCGGTTATGTCCGAAATGGGCAAGGCCATGATGGGTACGGGCGAAGCGACCGGCGATGACCGCGCGCTTCAGGCCGCTCAAAACGCCATCCAGAACCCGCTGCTTGACGAAACCTCGCTCAAGGGCGCGAAGGCGGTGCTGGTCAACGTCACCGGCGGCCTCGACATGACCCTGCTCGAAGTCGATGAAGCGGCCAACGCCATTTCGTCGGAAGTCGATCCGGACGCCAATATCATCTTCGGCGCGGCCTTCGATCCGTCGCTGGAAGGCAAGCTGCGCGTGTCGGTCGTGGCGACCGGCATGGACTCGGCCGCCGCTCAGCAACAACCGCCGGTGCCGCAGGCTTCGGCTTCGACCCCGCCGCGTCAGTCTATCTACATCACACCCGGCCGTCCGGGTCAGGCTCAGCCGGTTCAAACCGTCGCCGTTCAGGCCCCGCTCAGCCAGACTGCGGCAGCGCCTGCACCGCAACCGGCGCCGGTTCAGCCCGCGCCTGTGGCCGAAACCCCGGTGCAACCGACCTATCAGCCGGAAGTGCGTCCGGAACCCGTCGCCGCAGCGCCCGCGCCGCAACCGACTCCGCCCCCTGTCGCTCAGCCTGAGCCGCGCATCATTGCGAAAATCGTCGATCCGTCGGTCGAAGACGAGTTTGACATTCCTGCGGTTCAACCCGCGCCGCAACCAGTGCAACGCGAAATCCCGCAGCGTCCGGTGGCCGGTTACGGCACCACCCGCGCCCCTGAGCCCACGCGTGCCGCCGTGCAGTCGCCGCGCGAGGATGACCGGGGTGGCCTGTGGCGTGGCCTGTTCCCCAAGCGCAGTGATGCGCCGGTGACACAGGCGCCGGAATACCGGCAGCCTTCGGCACCGGCCCCATCGCCCTACGCGACGGCACCTGCCCCGCAAGCGGCCCCTCAGGTCGCCGCCAAGTCGGACGTCCTGCCGGGCATGGAAGCGGAGGATGATCTTGAAATCCCGTCCTTTCTTCGCCGCCTCGCGAACTGATAAAGACAGTAATGTCTGATCAAAGCCCATCGCGTGAGCGGTGGGCTTTTTCTTTTAGCTTGAAGGCGTTATGTTAGAGCGGAATGATTTCAAATAGAATCATTCCGCTCAAGCCGCCATTGAGGCGGCGGCCAAGGTGGCGCAGCCACCGCCCGGCGAGGGGCTAAACAAAAATCTAGATCATTATGTTTCTACCAGAAATCATAATGATCTAGTGCCGAACCCCGTTAATCATGGCGTTACAAACCGTAATTCATGTTTAGTTGAGGCGAGGGGGTGTCGGGGCGTATAAACTGACGTGAGCGGAAACCTTTCCGCGCGTTCATTTTTTAGGTTTATGCGTTCCATGTCGCCTGACCACCACGAACATACGATCGCCGTTCCTGCCATCTGCGCGGGCGTCGGCCTGCATACCGGTCAACGGGTGCGCCTGTCCGTGCGTCCGGCGTCCGCCGGTACGGGCATTGTGTTTGTGCGGACCGACATCTGCGACCGCGACAACCGCGTCCCGGCACGCGCCGACCTGGTCACGCAGACACGTCTCGGCACCGTCATCACCAATGCGGCGGGCGTATCCGTTTCGACCATTGAGCACCTGATGGCGGCTCTGTCGGCGCTCGGCGTTGATAATGCCCTGATCGAGCTGGACGGTCCGGAAGTGCCGATCATGGACGGTTCGGCTCAGCCTTTCGTGCAATTGCTGGATCAGGCCGGCTTCCGCCGTCAGGCGCAGCCGCAACAGGTCATCGAAATTCTCAAGCCGGTCGTGGTTGTCGAAGGCGACAAGCGCGCGGCCTTCTATCCGGCTGACCGCTTTGAAATGCACTTTGAAATCGACTTCCCCAGCGCCATTATCGGCCATCAGGAAATCGAACTGGTCGTCACCGAAGACACCTTCCGCACCGAACTGGCGGCGGCCCGCACCTTTGGCTTTATCGAAGGCGTCGAAGCCCTCCGCGCGGCCGGTCTGGCGCGTGGCGGCTCGATGGACAATGCCATCGTCATCGACGGCGACCGCGTGCTGAACGCCGAAGGCCTGCGCTTTGCCGACGAATTCGTGCGTCACAAGGCGCTGGATGCCATTGGTGATCTCTACGTGCTCGGCATGCCTATTCTTGGCAGGTTTGAAGGAATCCGTGCCGGTCACGGCCTTAATAATGCCGCGGTCCGTGCCCTACTGTCGCAACCGGATGCCTACCGGATCGTGACCCGCGCCCCCGTGCTCCAGCAGGTTGGTTAAAACCTGTTGGCGTTTGTGGCGCGCCGTTGTAGAGCTATCCTCCATAAAGCGCTAAGACTGCCGGGCGACTGATACCGGCGTGATGAGGATTTATCGTGCCGGCCTATACGACTTCGACCGCTTCTCCCTCTTTCGGCAAGACCTCGGCAAAGCTTCTGCTGCTGACGGCTCTGGCGGCTGTGGCCCTCACGGCTTGTGCCGGTAAGCCCAAGCAGCGCACGCGTCTGGTGTACGAAGAACGCCCGGTGGAGGCGCTCTACAATACCGGCATGCAGCGTCTGGACGAAAAGAGCTGGAACGAAGCGGTGGATTATTTCGAAGAGGTGGAGCGTCAGCACCCCTATTCGGAATGGTCGCGCCGCTCGATCATCATGGAAATCTACGCCCACTATCAGGCCAATGATTACAACGAATCGACGGCGGCGGCGGAACGGTTCATCAAGCTCTATCCGGGCTCGCCCCTGACGCCTTACGCCTACTATATGCGGGCTATCAACTATTTTGAGCAGATCGTCGATGTGGGCCGGGATCAGGCCTATACCGAGACGGCGCAGGCTTATCTGCGTGAAATCGTGCAGCGTTATCCGGGCACCGAATATGCCCGTGACGCCCAGGTGAAGCTCGACATGGTCTATGACCAGCTGGCGGGCAAGGAGATGGAGATCGGCCGTTTCTATCTGGCGCAGAACCAGCCTCTGGCGGCCATCGGTCGCTTCAAGACGGTCATCACCCGCTATCAGACGACCTCGCACACGCCCGAAGCCCTTTATCGCCTTGTCGAAGCCAATCTGATGATGGGCATTACCGACGAAGCCAACCGCAATGCGGCTGTGCTGGGCTATAACTATGCGGGCGACCGCTGGTACAACGCGGCCTACAAGCTGATGCAGGAACGCGGGCAGCCGATGGACATCAAGCCGCTGCCGGTCGCCGAAAAAACCAAACCGGCGAAAAAAGAACAAAAAGAGAAAAAGAGCTGGCTAAGCCGCATCAACCCGATGTAATCTGAGCGAAACAGCCGTGAGCCGACTCACGGCTTTTTCGTCAGGGTTTCCATGCTCACACGCCTGTCTATTCAAGACGTTGTGCTCGTTGATCGGCTGGATCTCGATATCCGGCAGGGCCTTTCGGTACTCACCGGTGAAACCGGGGCCGGCAAATCCATAATTCTCGACAGTCTGGGGCTGGCCACCGGCGCGCGCGGTGATGCCGGGCTGATCCGGGCGGGCGCGCCGCAGGCTTCGGTCACGGCCGAGTTCGATCTGGCCGCCGGGCATCCGCTGTATGAATTTCTCGAAGACAAGGGGCTGGCCGTAGAGCCCGGTGAGCCGTTGCTGCTGCGCCGTGTGGTCAGCCGTGACGGGCGCTCCAAGGCCTTCGTCAATGATCAGTCGGTGTCGGTCAGCGTGCTCAAGGCCCTGGGCGAAGGCCTGCTGGAAGTGCATGGTCAGCATGAAACGGTCGGCCTGCTCGATCCGCGCACGCACGGGGCTATGCTCGATGCCTATGGCGGCTGTGAAGGCGCGCTGGCGGCCACGGCGGCGGCCTTCCGCACACTCAAGGCCCTGCGTGATCAGTACCGTGACCTCAAGCGGCAATCCGACAATGCGACGGCGGAAATCGAAGAACTGACCCTGCGGCTTCAGGAACTGGATCGCCTCAACCCGCTGCCGGACGAGGAGGCGCAACTGGCCTCTGACCGCGCGCTTTTGGGGGCGTCGGAGCGAGCGCTGGAAGACATTAATGAAGCGCGCACCACGGTCGGCGGCGATCAGTTGTCGCAACGCCTGTCCAAGGCCTTCCGCGCCCTTGATCATGCCCGCACCCGCGCGCAGCAGGCCGGGGCGGGAGAGGGGCATGCAGTGCTCAAGGCGCTGTCCGATGCCGCCGAAGCGCTCGACCGCACCCTGATTGCCGCCGATGAGGCGCTGGCCCTGATGGATGCGGCTGCCGATGCGCTGGATGTCGAGCCGGGCAAGCTGGATCGCGTCGAGGAGCGTTTGTTTGCTCTGCGGGCCATGGCGCGCAAGCTGAACATTCTGGTCGAGGACCTGCCCAAGAAGCGCGCCGAAATCGCCCAGTCGTTAGGCCGTATCGAAGACGCTGATGCTGAGCTGAAAAAGCTGGCGGCGGCGATTGCGGCGGCGGAGCAGGCCTTCCATGCGGCGGTCGAAACCCTGCGGCAGAAGCGTCTGGCGGCCGGTGAGGCGCTGAGCGCTGCCGTCATGGCCGAACTGGTGCCGCTCAAGCTCGACAAGGCGGCCTTCCGCGTCGCCATCCGCCCGCTGGAGCCGGAAAAGTACGCGGCGACGGGCGGCGATGTGATTACGTTCGAGGTGCGCACCAATCCCGGCGCAGACTGGGGCGGCATGGCGGCTATTGCGTCCGGCGGCGAACTGGCGCGCTTTGCCCTGGCGCTCAAGGCCGCCCTATCGACCCGTGGCGGCGAAGACGCCGCCGGTCCGGTGATGATCTTCGACGAGGTCGATCAGGGCGTGGGCGGTGCCGTCGCCGATGCCGTGGGTCTGCGCCTTCGCAAGCTGGCCCAGCGCTCTCAGGTCATCGTCGTCACTCATTCACCCCAAGTCGCGGCACGCGGCGATCAGCATTTGAAGGTGTCAAAGGCCGATGCCGGTGAGGGGATGCGTTCGCGCGTCGTCGAACTGAGTAAGGATGAGACGCTGGAAGAACTGGCCCGCATGTTGTCGGGTGCCGAAATCACCCCCGAAGCCCGCGCCGCCGCCATTGCGCTGGTGAAGGGGTAAAAAAGAGGGCCTATATACATAACTAGCCAAAAAACCGATTGACGTTCTCCGAATTTTTGGCTAGTTATCTTCCTGTGACGCAGGGAGATTGAGTCGTGGCCGCGGAAACCCTTAGCCTTTATGAGTTCTTCAAGCGCTTCCCGGACGAGGAAGCCGCTCGCAAGTTCTTTGAAGGCAAGCGCTGGGGCGACGAAGTAAACTGCCCGCATTGTGGCTCGCTGTCTGTGGCTGAGGTCAAGAACCACAAGCCTATGCCGTACCGTTGCCGCGATTGCCGCCAGCATTTCAGCGTCCGCACTGGTACAGTGCTGGCCGAATCGCGCCTTCCCCTACACAAGTGGCTTATGGCCATCTACATGATGACCACGGCGCGCAAGGGCATCCCTTCAACGCAGGTCGCCCGCGAGCTGGGCATCACTCAGAAATCCGCATGGTTCCTTTGCCAGCGCATCCGTGAGACGTGGCTGGCCAAGTCTGGTGACAATGGCGCGGATATGGGCCCCACCGTTGAAGTGGACGAAACCTTTGTCGGCGGCAAAGAGACGAACAAACACGCCAATAAGAAGCTGAACAAGGGCCGTGGCGCGGTTGGCAAGGCCGTTGTCGTCGGTATCCGCGACCGTTCGGGCGAAGTCCGCGCCTCGCTTGTCTCTGGTACTGACAAGGCCACCCTGCACAGCTACATCAATGCCAATGTTCAATCAGGCTCTACGGTCTGCACGGACGAACACGCGGCCTATCGCGGCTTGAAGAACTACACTCACATGACCGTCCGTCACAGTGCCGGGGAATACGTCAACGCTATGGCCCACACGAACGGCATAGAGAGCTTCTGGGCCCTGCTTAAGCGCGGCTACTATGGCATCTATCACTACATGTCAGTGAAGCACTTGAACCGCTATGTGAACGAGTTCGCCAACCG
Source organism: Asticcacaulis sp. (assembly GCF_027484505.1). Classification (GTDB taxonomy): domain Bacteria; phylum Pseudomonadota; class Alphaproteobacteria; order Caulobacterales; family Caulobacteraceae; genus Asticcacaulis. The sequence goes on along the minus strand of NZ_JAIXSV010000298.1, from coordinate 4,446 downwards.
TCACAACACGTCTAACCTTTCCACTATCGACTTCATGGGCAACACTGCTGTCCGCATGATCGGTCGCCGCATCACCTATAAGGAGCTTATCGGTGCCTAAGAACGAAGACGAGATTCAGCCGATCGACGCGAATTTTGATGAAGTGGTTTCCGCTATAGTGGGGACGCCAAAGGTCAAAAAAGCTGCGCAAAATTTGCTAGCCAGCGATCGGGGGCTTCCAAAGGCATTGGCCGAAAGTGACGAGTTGCACCTTGGAAATGTAACGCTGTCTTGCGCCGTTCTTGATGACGCCAACAATACCCGAATCCTTACACAGAACGGATTCCTTAAGGCGATAGGCCGTCACCCATTCGCCACGGGGGGAACTGGTGGGTCGATCGAAGGGATGGCCCCATTTTTGCGCGCAAAGAACCTTGAACCCTTTATTTCTGAGGATTTGAAGCGATCGACAACAGCGATCGAATACATTCCTAGAGCTAAAATGTCTGGCGTAGCTGGGGTAGGTTACGGCTACCGCGCTTCACTTCTGGCTGATGTTTGCTGGGTTTATCATGATGCAATGGTGGCGGGAAAACTGCTTCCCAATCAAATCCATATTGGGGAAGCTTGTTCAAAACTTCTGCGCGCCCTAACGAACCTAGCGATTGACGATCTTGTTGACGAAGCTACAGGCTTCAAAAATATCAAGATACGCCGAGCGATCGAAAAGATCATTCAGGACTATGTGGCACCAGAAAAGCAAATTTGGGTCCATACGTTTGACGACGAACTTTACATGAATATCTTCCGGCTTAACGGGTGGCCTTATACGGAAGAGAGCATCAAGAAACGTCCCGGCATTGTGGGGAAGTGGACAAACGATTTTTATGATCGTTTGGCTCCCGGCGTTCGATCGGAGCTTCATCGCATGGTTCCCAGAGATGCAAACGGTCGCCCAATAGCAAAACTGCATCAAATGCTAACAAGGGAAATTGGACACCCAAAACTGAAAGAGTTTCTTGAAGGCTTGAAAACCTTAATGATTATTTCAAAGGATTGGAAACAATTTCAAACCCTTTTGGATATCCGCTATCCCCATTGGGATACCCCGCCGATGCTGCCGTTTGAAGAGTTCAAGCGGCTACAGACTGAATAGGCCTAAAACTTGGCTCTGTCATATCACCCAAAACGTGGAACAATAGTCTGCGTAGACTTTGATAAAGGATTTCGCGAACCCGAAATGGTGAAGAGGCGCCTTTGCGTTGTGCTATCTCCTCCCATTGAATCCAGGGTAGGGCTTTGCACTGTTGTTCCACTAAGCACCAGTGCCCCCAATCCGTCTCAGTCGTATCATTATGAGTTGGATATTCCGTTTCAGCTACCTGAGCCGTGGGGAAACATCACCCGCTGGGTAAAGGGTGATATGATATGTGCCGTAGGTTTCCATCGCATGGACTTGTTGCGCTTGGGCAAGGATGCAAATGGAAAAAGGATTTACCAATTAAACAGGCTTTCCGGGGTACACATGGCGGCGATAAGTAACTGCGTGCTTCACAGCCTTGGCCTCCCCCCTTTGACATAGAGGCCGGGACGCACTATCTTATGAGCGTGACGGCTCTGCGAAAGCATCCGTATTAAGACCCTAACAAGGGCCACTGATCGCGAGGCGATAAGCAAGCTTCTGATCAGTGCTGTGAAACCCCTCAACGAAAGTTGGGGGGTTTTTGCTTTTCTATTGGCTAGTTATGTATATAGGCCCCTAAAAAAGCGCCTCCCCTAAAATCAGGGGAGGGATAAAGACAAGACATGACCACACACGCACCCCACACGGCGCAGGCGCGCCACCAGAAGCTTTCTGCCGAGATCAAGCATCACCGCGATCTCTACTACAATCAGGAAGCGCCCGAACTGAGCGATGCCGAATACGACGCGCTGGAGCAGGAGCTGCGCGCGCTGGAGGCGCAGTATCCGGACCTGCATACGGTCGATAGCCCGACCGAACAGGTGGGGGCCGAGATTTCGAGCAAATTCGCCCCGGTTCAGCACGGCGTGCCCATGCTGTCGCTCGACAACGCCTTTGCGCCGGAAGACGTGGCCGATTTTGAAAAGAGCATTCGTCGCTTCCTGCGCCTGCCGCCGGAAGAGGCGCTGGCCTTCGCGGCGGAGCCCAAGATCGACGGTCTGTCCTGTTCGCTGCTCTATGTGAATGGCAAGCTGGTGCGGGCGGCGACGCGCGGCGATGGGCGCACGGGCGAAGACATCACTGAAAACGTCCGCACCATCAAGGACGTGCCGCATGTGCTGAGCGGTGCGGGGCATCCCGAACGCATCGAGATTCGGGGGGAGGTCTATTACCCGCTGGCCGATTTCGCCGCCATGAACGCCAAGGCTGCCGAAGAGGGCGGCAAGGTCTTTGCCAATCCGCGCAATGCGGCGTCCGGCGCGCTGCGGCAACTGGATGCGACCATTACCGCCTCGCGACCGTTGCGCTTTTTTGCCTACACCTGGGGGGAGGTGATTGATGGGCCTGAGCCGAACGACATTGTCGATCAAATTGAGAAGTATCAAAAATTCCATGACCGATATCCTACTCAAACTAGCGTGCTCAAGGTATTCCGCGAATGGGGGTTTCAGGTCAATCCGCGCTCGGCCACGACCGAAAACAGCGACGGTTTGCTAAAGATTTATGAAGCGATTCAGCGCGATCGGTCGGGACTCGGTTACGACATTGACGGGGTAGTCTATAAGGTCGATCGGCTGGACTACCAACGCCGGCTGGGCTTCGTCTCGCGCTCGCCGCGCTGGGCCATTGCGCACAAGTTCCCGGCGGAACAGGCCCTGACCTACCTCAAGGCCATCGATATTCAGGTCGGACGTATCGGGACGCTGACCCCCGTGGCGCGGCTGGAGCCGGTCAATGTCGGCGGTGTCGTGGTGTCGAACGTAACGCTGCACAATGCCGATGAGATCGCGCGCAAGGATATCCGCATCGGCGATCTGGTCCGCGTGCAGCGCGCCGGGGATGTTATCCCGCAGATTGTCGGTGTCGAACTGTCTGAGCGTCCGGACGGGACGGAAGCCTATGCGTTTCCGACGGTCTGCCCCTGTCCGCTGAAGACCGCCGTGGTGCGTGAACTGAACCTCAAGGGCGAAGAAGGGGTGGCGCGCCGCTGTACCGGCGAACACGCATGTCCGCATCAGCGCGTCGAATATCTGAAATACGTTGTCAGCCGTAAGGTGCTCGATATCGAGGGCCTGGGCGAAAAGCAGCTTCAGAAGTTCAGCGAAGAAGGGCTGATCCGTGAACCGGCGGACATCTTCACGCTGGAGGCGCGCGACAAGACGTCCCTGACGCCGCTGCGTAATCGCGAAGGCATGGGAGAGACCTCGGCGCGCAACCTGTTCAAGGCCATTGAAGAGCGTCGGCAGCTACCGCTGGATCGTTTTATCGCCGCTTTGGGGGTCAAGGGGGTGGGGGAAACCACCGCGCGTCTGCTGGCGCGGGCCTATCACTCGGAAAGCGCCTTCCGTGACGCCATGACGGCGCTGGCGGCGGGCGATGAAGAGGTGAAGGCGGCGCTCGACAATATGGATCAGGTCGGGCCGTCTCTGGTGGCGGCGCTGATCGACTTCTTCTCGAACGACCACAATGTCGGCATCTATGAGCGCTTTGAGGCCCAGCTCACCGTACAGGATGCCGAGGCTGTGGCCGGGGATTCGGCGGTATCGGGTAAGACGGTGGTATTTACAGGCACGCTGGAGAAGATGACGCGCGACGAAGCCAAGGCGCAGGCCGAACGGCTGGGGGCCAAGGTGGCGGGCTCAGTTTCGGCCAAGACGCACATCGTAGTGGCCGGACCCGGCGCGGGTTCAAAGCTCAAGAAAGCCGCTGAGCTGGGCGTTCAGGTGATGACTGAGGACGAGTGGTTGTCCTTTATCGGGGTGGCGTGATGTCAGCAAGCATCTTCCAAATATTGAGTTTTGTTGTCACGCTTCTAGGAGGCATCGGGGTTGGGTCGCTGCTGACGACCTACGTCAAAGATCGTATGGAAAGGAAAAATTTTACCTTTCAAGAACGGCTAAAAGTATATTCAGGGTACCTTGAGGCCTTGAAAGACGTGCAAATAGAGTCGTCTCATGCCAATCGACAAAACGTTGTTTACTGGCATCAACGAATAAAACTTATCGGTTCTCCAGACGTCGATTTGATTGCATCACGTTTTTACGAGGCTGGAGTTAAGGACGCAGAATACCACAATGTTAGAGAACAGCTCATTGCCAAAATGCAAAAAGATTTGAGGCAGCGTTAAGTATCGTCTGGTAACTGGAATATCTGGAGCTTAATTCTTCTCCTCCCTACGAAGTGGGGAGGTGGCAGCGAGCGAAGCGAAGCTGACGGAGGGGTATAACCGTCCGTAAGATACCCCTCCGCCTCGTAAACTCGGCACCTCCCCATAAAATGGGGA
>NZ_JAIXSV010000123.1 GCF_027484505.1 Asticcacaulis sp. | reverse complement strand
GTCAGGGACGGGCTGTCGCTGCCCCTATGCGGCGCAAAGGCGGCTGTCCACTTAACTCCGATTCACAGCCTGTGAATAACGGGGATAGATGCATTTTTCAGAGTGTTGATGTATGGTGATCTGCTGATTAGGGGGTGTTATGAAAAAACATAATTTTCTAAGGATCGCAGTAATCACTGCTACGTATGTGATTGCCTCTGGCTGTTCAGCATTATCCGATTGTCCCGCAACGCGCGACGAATGGTACACAGACTTTGGCAGTACGGACGTTGGTGGTCACGAATCGAATACTGCCGAAGTGGTGTTTGCAGAAGTAAGCCCCGATCATATGTCAGAGGTGACCTCTCGTTTGGTGGCTAAAACTGTTATTTCACTGACACCCGAAGAAGCCCGCCAACTTACCACGCACAATCCGTCCGATACGTCCGGTCTTCGGCCTTATCTCGTACGGGCTCTGAGTTACAGACAAGGGACCGGCGCATACAGTGTGTCGATGGGCGAGAAGGTGTTGTACGTGACGTACGGTATGCTTGGGCGGCGCAATTGCTACCCCGTGTATCGTGAGGGCCTGATTGTCTGGCTGGCCAATCCGCCCAAGTCCGTTATCATCACGACAGAGATAGATGAGTGACTAACTAACGGCTGCTCACCGGGCGGCAAGTGACGCCCTTCAGCTCGGTTTCGGTGCCTGTATCGTGCCGCACGGCCAGACATTTGCCGTCCTTAAGCACCACATCGAAGATCGTCGGCACAGCGGTGGAATGGGTTTCCAGCGGCCCCAGAGGCGGCGGCAGGACGCCGAGCATGGCGGTCTCGGCCGCAGCAGAAGGACCAAACTCGATATGGGCCCGACCAATGACCGGGGCCAGAGCGGCCTTGAGGCGGCTGACGGTTTGCGGATCGCTCAAATCGACGCTGGCGGGGACGGCCTTTCCGGCGGCCATCGTCTGACAGCCCAGCAGCCCCAGCGCACACAGCAGACCGGCAGGGATGAGCCCACGCATCAGCGGCCTCCCGGCAGGGTCATGTCGCGGTTGACGTCCATGATCCATTTAGGTGGGACGATGGCCGGGCCTGAGCCGCCGCTAACCGGGCCCGCCGACTGGACCGCCGAACTGGCGGCAGCGAAGGCGGTGGCCGAGGCCGGGCACGAACTGGTGCGGCGATAACTGAGCGCCGTGCTGACCAGCCCTTCGGTTGCTAAACCCAACTCCTTGCTCAGATCATCGCTGGCCACGCAGCCGGGCAGTTTAACACCCGTGGTCGAGGTGGTGTTGTTCGGCACGAAGCCGTCGGCATAGTCACCGAAGCCCAGATCGTTCACGCCCTGAAACTGGATGGTGTAGTAGGTCTCACCGCAATTGTCCTGAGGGTAGAAGCCATAGGGTTTGCCGCAGGTCTTGCCACCGATCAGGACGACTTCGACGCCGACGCCGCGCAGGCCGTTGATCACCGCTTCCGAGGCACTGCATGTGTCTTCGGTGGCCAGCACATAGACGCGCGACAGGTTAAGTGTCGGCAGAGATGTCCCCGCCGTGACGGTGAAGCCCAGCCCCTGATTATAGAAGGGCACGGGGTTATTGGCCTGACCCGTTACGGGGTTGATGTTACCGGCGGCTGCATTGAATTTCAGGGTTTCAAAGGTGCGGTTATTGGTGCGCGTATTGCCGGCGATCATGTAGCTGAGCTGCGACGCCACAGCCAGCAGACCGCCCCCATTATATCGCAGATCAAGGATCAGGTCATTGACCCCGGCGGTCTGCATGTCGCGCATGGCCGAAACGATCTCGGTTTCGCTGGAATAGGGGCTGAAAGTGTTGAAGAGGATATAGCCGATCTTTGAGGTGCCATCCGTCAGCACGCTGGTCTTGTTAACCGGCTTGGGGCTGACATTGGCCGAGGTCAGTTTAATGTCTTTTTCCTCGCCACTAACGAGGCGAATTCTGAAGGTTGTTGATGTACCCGCAGCGCTTGGAAAAAGCCCCGCATTCAGCGCATTGACGCCGGCCTGCGTATTGTCATTGACGAGGTCGATGCCGTTGACCGTCAGGATGCGCGCGCCGCGCGGCACCACACCGGCGGCGGGCGAGCCCGGCTCGGTATAGACGACGCGGAAATCGCGCGGCGTCGTGGTCGAATAGGCCGTCAGTTCCATGCCGTAGCTGGCGGTCGCGGCCGCATTGCGGCGCGCCAGATACTCCGTTGTCGGCTCGCTGAAATGGAAGTTGTCCTTGTCCTTGCCTGAGGCGGTTTTGGTAAAGGTCTTGAGGCCCGCAAAATACTGCGTCCGCGTACCACCTGTCGCGGGATCGGTATCAGTGACTTCGGTATTCCACAGATAGGTTTCGCGCGTCCAGGAGCGCAGCCAGTTCTTTTCATCCAGCGCTGTGCCGGCCTTGTCCGGGAAGCGGTTGCCTTCGATATCGACACCGGTGCGCACGGTTTCGCACTTATCCTTGAAGCTGCTGGCGGCCTGAAACACGCCGCTGATCCAGCCGGCGACACCCCCGCTGGTGCTTCCGCCACCGGTTGATCCCGTTGCGGTCGAACCGCCGCCGCCTCCACCGCCGCCGCCGCCACAGGCGGTCAGGGCCGCCGCGGCGGCTGTCAGAACGAACATACGGGCGAAGGTCATCAGGCGCTTGGTCATGGCGTGATGATGCCACGAACCTATCAGACCGCAAGTCCCTCTTTTTAGGCAGAAAGGCACGAAAAAACCCCGCAGATCGCTCTGCGGGGTTGGAAGAGGTTGCGGTTTTCGCTTACCAGTTGTGCGTTACGCGCGCATAGAGGTAGCGCCCATTGAAGCCGAAGGGCGAGAAGCGCGTGAAGGCCAGCGCGCCCTGCGACCCTTGCAGCGAAGCGATCGTCTTGTCCGGATAGACGTCGAAGACGTTGTCCGCGCCGAAGGTGACCGAGGTCTTGTCGGTCACCTTGTAGCTGGCCGACAGGTCGAGCAGGGTCTTTTCGCCGGTGTGGATATCGCTGGGGAAGGTCGCCGCCGTGTCGATCACGTCGCCATAATAGGTGGCGCGACCGTTGACGCTCCACTTACCGCCCTTCCAGTCCACCGTAGCGCTGCCCTTGTTCTCAGGCGTCGAGTTGGTGAGGATGTACTGACGGATGCGGGCGAACAACACCGGCGGGTTTTGCAGGCTCGACACCGTATTGGCGCCCGGCAGGCGGGTGATCTCGGTATTGCCGGTGTTCCAGGCGAGGTTGAAGTTGAAGCGCCCGTAATGGTCGGTCGGCAGGCGATAATTGGCCACCACATCAATACCCGTCGTTTCGCTGTCCACACCATTGGTGAAGAAGCGGGCTGCCGTCACGCCATAGGGTTTCAGCAGGGCGGTGATTTCCGACGTGCCCGACAGGTTTTCCGTCAGGACGATGCGGTTATCAATATTGATGCGGTAGGCATCCAGCGTCAGCTCGAACGGGCCCTTGCGATAGACGAAGCCGGCCGCATAGTTGGTGGACTCTTCGGCCTCCAGCGCCGGGGCACCGAGCGCTCTGGCCACTGCAGACGAGGCCGGGAAGGTGCCGGTTTCAACCACGACGCCGCCCGACACGACCGAAGCCGTTGAGGTGAAGTACTGCTGTTGCAGGGACGGCGCGCGGAAGCCGGTGGACACCGAGCCGCGCAGGGCCAGATTATCGGTCAGTTCATAACGCAGCGATAGCTTGCCCGACAGGTTGTCGCCAAAGTCCGAATATTTTTCGGCGCGGGCGGCAAAATCGAAGCTCAGTTGCGGCACGACTGTAGCGCTCAGTTCGGCATAAAGGCCGAAATTGTCGCGGTTGACATCGACCACATTTGACGGCTGGAAGCCAATAAAGCCTTGCGCCCCGGCAGTGGCCGACGTGATGGGGCCCAATGCCCAGGACTGTTGTTCCCCGGCTTTGATTTCATAGTTTTCGTGACGGCCTTCGACGCCCAGCGCGAAGGTCAGGGGGCTATAGAAGCCAATCGGGAACTGACGGCTGATGTCGGCATTGAGCACCAGTTGATCATAGATGACCTTGCCGTCATAGAAGCTGGTCCTGGAGGCGGTGCCGTAAGAGGCATTCACCGAATTGAGCGTGTTGTATTCCAGCTCATTGCGGCCCCAGTTGACCGAATAGTCGGACGTCCAGTCACCCCACTGACCGCGCGTGCCAAAGGTCGCCGAATAGTTGTTCGACTTGACATTGATCAGCGGCAGGAAGCCGTTGGGATAGATGGCCGCGACATTGCCGCTGTTGCCCGGTTGACGGAAGAAGGCCGCGCTTTCGGACTCAAGGCTCTGTACCCCGCCGAAGCCATACAGCTTCCAGCCGTTTTGCAGCGGCTTGGCGGCATTGGCGAACAGGGCAAGGCTTTCCTGTTCCGGATCGCCGTAACGACCGGTGACGCGGTTGGGCGTGACGCGCGTATCGATGTCGGCGCGGTTGGTGGCTTCGCGGTTACGGTATTCACCCGAAACGGTCAGGAAGCCGTCTTCGCCGAGCGGCAGGCCGACCCAGCCGGCGACATTATAGGTGCGCCCGTCGTTTTCCTTACGCGAGGAGCGGTCAGCTTCGACCTC
>NZ_JAIXSV010000107.1 GCF_027484505.1 Asticcacaulis sp. | reverse complement strand
GCGGGACCGACCTGTTGTGCAAGGTCGCGACCCAGTCCGAGGCCCGCGAATATTCCATGGCCTTCGTGCAGTTCTACCGTGAGGACGCCTGGTATCTGGAGCGCACCGCGCCGTGGATCGAGCGTGTGGGCCTTGAGGTGATCAAGGCCAAGATGTTCGATGAGGACGCCCGAAAGGCCCTGATGGCGCGCTTTCTGGAGTCACAGGCCGTGTTTCAGGTCGATCCGTGGGCGGAACACGCCCCGAAATCCGAACCGGCCAGGGTGTTTTCACCGCTGGCGGACCTGCGCAGCGAAAAGAAGGAGATGGCGCGATGAGCGGCGATCTGGCTTTGCAAACCCCGCCTTTGACGTGGCTGGATGTCGGGGCGGCGGCGGATGTGCCCTATCAGGGGGCCCGGCGGGTCGAGACGGACAAGGGGGCCATTGCCGTCTTTCGTACCGTGGATAATGACTATTACGCCGTGATGGACAAATGCCCGCACAAGGGCGGTCCTTTGTCCGAAGGCATCGTGCACGGCCGTCATATCGCCTGTCCGCTGCACAACTGGTCGTTCAGCCTCGAAACGGGTGAAGCCGTCGGAGCCGATGCGGGGAAGGGCTGTACGCCCACCGTGCCGCTGAAGATCGAAAACGCCCGGATTTTTCTGGGACTGCCTTAAACCCCTTTCCCCGCGAGCGGGGAGGCACAAAAAGAACGCTCATCTTGATACTCCCCCAGCTTGCTGGGGGAGGTGGCGCGCAGCGCCGGAGGGGGGCTCTTTAGAAACGTTCCTTATGACCACCACCCAATCTACCACCTGTCCCTACTGCGGCGTCGGTTGCGGCGTTGAAGCGACGCTGGATGGCCGTCAGATGACCGTCCGGGGCGATGTGGCGCATCCGGCCAATCAGGGGCGGCTCTGTTCCAAGGGCACGGCGCTGGGCAACACCTTCGGGCTGGAGGGGCGTCTGCTCAGCCCGCGCCGTCGTACACCACAGGGCTTTGTCGAGACGACGTGGGAGGCGGCGCTTACCGAGGTGGCCGGGCGCTTCCGCGACATCATCGCCGAACACGGCCCGGATGCCGTGGCTTTTTATGTCTCTGGTCAGTTGCTGACCGAGGACTATTACGCGGTCAACAAGCTGGCCAAGGGCTATATCGGTACGGCCAATATCGACACCAATTCGCGCCTGTGCATGAGTTCGGCGGTGGCCGCCCACAAGCTGGCCTTCGGGGCCGATCTGGTGCCGGGGGTCTATGACGATCTGAGCGAAGCCGACCTGCTGATCTTCAGCGGTCACAATGCGGCCTGGACGCACCCTGTTCTTTATCGCCGCATCGAAGCGCGTCAGGATCAGTTTCGCGTCTGCATTGACCCGCGCCGCACCGATACGGCGAAGGCGGCCAATCTGCATTTGATGATCCGCCCGCAGACGGATGTGCGCCTGTGGAACGGCCTGTGCGCGCATCTGATCGCGCGCGATGCGCTTGATCATGACTTTGTGGATCAGCACACGCAGGGCTTTTCGCGCCTAATGGCCGCGCTTGCCGCCGACGACCAGAGCATAGAGGCCGTGGCCGCGGATTGCGGTGTCTCGCCGGTCGATCTGAAGACATTTTATGATGCCTTTTTGCACACGGATAAGGTGGTGAGCCTGTTTTCCATGGGCTCCAACCAGTCGTCGCAGGGCGTGCACAAGGGGCTCAGCCTGATCAATGCCCACCTTCTGTCGGGCAAGATCGGCAAGCCGGGGGCCGCGCCGTTTTCGATTACGGGTCAGCCCAATGCTATGGGCGGACGCGAAGTGGGCGGGCTGGCCAATATGCTGGCCGCGCATATGGATTTTGATGACGCGTCGAAGGCTTTGGTGCAACGCTACTGGGGCTCACCGACCCTTGCGCCCAAACCCGGCCTGAAAGCCGTCGATATGTTTGAGGCCGTGCGCACGGGCAAAATCAAGGCCATCTGGATCATGGCCACCAACCCCATGGTGTCGATGCCCGACGCCAACCGCATCCACGAAGCCCTGTCAAAGTGCGAACTGGTGGTCGTGTCGGACGTTATGGCGCGCACCGATACGATGGACATGGCGCATATCCAGCTCCCGGCAGCCGCCTGGGGCGAAAAGGACGGCACGGTGACCAACTCCGAGCGCGTCATCTCACGGCAACGCAATCTGACCGAAATGCCGGGGCAGGTGCGTCCGGACTGGGCCATCATTGCCGAGGTCGCACGGCGGATGAACCCGGACTGGGCACAGGCCTTTGACTGGGCCGGGCCGGATGAGGTGTTTGCCGAGCACGCCGGGCTGACGGCGTTTGAAAATAACGGGCAGCGTTTTCTCGATCTGGGCGGGCTCTGTGGCCTGTCAAAGGCGCAGTACGACGCGCTGATGCCGGTGCGCTGGCCGTTTCCGGCCGATGGCCTGCCGGCGACGCGCCTGTTTAGCGATGGGCGCTTCAACACGCCGAACGGCCGGGCGCGGCTGGTGCCGCCGGTGGTGCGCGGCCCGGCGCATCAGCCGACGCCTGACTTGCCGTTCAGTTTCAATTCGTGCCGCGTGCGTGACCACTGGCATACGATGACGCGCACGGCGCTGGCCCCGGAACTGAACCGCCATATCACCGAGCCGACGCTGGACATCCACCCGAAAGACGCACGGCATCTGGGGATACGCGACGGACGGCTGGCGGTCGTCACGACGGCGCAGGGCGAGGCCATCTATAAGGCGCGGGTGACGGATGATGTGCGCGTCGGCAATCTGCACGCGCCGATGCACTGGACACAGCAGTTTGCGCCCTTTGGTCGCTCAAACCCGCTGATCAATCCGGCGGTCGATCCCTTATCCGGGCAGCCGGAGTTCAAACACACCCCGGCACAGGTCCGCGCCTTCGGGGAGGTCTGGCATGGCTTTCTGATGGTGCCACGCGATTTCGACGGCGCGCCGCCGATATTCGCGCCAGATACGGTCTGGCGTCGCACCGCCTATGCTCATGCGGATGGCTATGAGATAACGGGTACGGGTACACCGGACAGCGCGGACTTTGAAGCCACGGCGACGCTTGAGGACCCGGCCACCGGCATCCGGCGTCAGGTGCGCATCGAAAACGGCCGCCTGACGCGGGTGTTGTTCATAGCGCCCATCCATAAGAAGCTGCCGCCGCGCGACTGGCTGCTTGATTGTTTCGGAGAGACGGCACTGAGCGCGCCACAGCGTGCGGCGCTGCTGATCGGCCGGATGCCGGGCGCGTCGGACAAGGGCCGCATTATCTGCGCCTGCAACAGCGTGGGCGAAAACGCGATCATGGCCTGCATAGACGATGGCGCGGCGACGGTCGAAGCGATCGGCGACGCGACGCGTGCCGGCACGGCCTGCGGCTCCTGCAAGGGCGAACTGAAACAATGTCTGCTGCGCCAAGGTGAGCAGCATAAAAAGGAGAAGGTGCAGGCCTGATACCAAGTGTCAGAGTCAGGCCCGAACGCAAAAACGCCGCCCGATTTTTGCGGGCGGCGTTTCTTTGCGCGACACTTGTCTCAGGCCGGTTCGGCCAGCGGGACGGGCGCGTGATCGTGAGCTTCGAGGAAGCTGACGATGCGACGGCGGCATTCGACAAACTGCGCATCCTGCATGACGACCTTACGATCGCGCGGCCGGGGCGTCTTCACGTCCACGATCTCCCCGATGCGGGCCTTCGGGCCATTGGTCATCATCACCACGCGATCCGCCAGCAGCACCGCCTCATCGACATCGTGCGTGATCATCAGCACAGTCGAGCGGATGCGTTCGTGCAGGTCCATCACCGTATCCTGAAGATGGGCACGGGTGAGGGCATCGAGCGCGCCAAAGGGCTCATCCAGCAGCAACACCTTGGGTTCCATGGCCAGGGCGCGGGCAATGCCGACGCGCTGTTTCATGCCGCCTGAGATTGCGCCGGGACGGTTATCCTTGGCGTGGGTCATCTTG
>NZ_JAIXSV010000155.1 GCF_027484505.1 Asticcacaulis sp. | reverse complement strand
CCGCTACGGCGACAACGCCCCGATGGCCGTCATCGAGTTCGTTGACCGCGACGTGGCCGCCAAGGGCAAGGACAGCGGCCCGGTGCTGGTGAAGGACGAGGACGGCGAAGAAGCCGCCGCCTGATCCAGGCCCGACCGTTCAAGGTTGAAAGAGACCCCGCCGGGAGCGATCCTGGCGGGGTTTTTCTTTATGCACCCTCAAAATGTTCAGGCCGTGGCGGTGATCCAGACCTGCGATTGGGGGGTCGTCACCAGTTCCGGATCAGTGGGGAATTCAGGCACTGGCTTTCCGGTGCGGTTCATCCGGGCGAAATGGGGAACGGCCAGCAGCGGCATTCCATCGCCCCATTGCCCCGTCAGCGCGACCACTCCTTGCAGCAAGTCAGGTCGCCATTCGGGCTTTAAGGGGGCCGGTCCAAGGGGCTTGCTGATATCCGGCTGGTCCACCGTCTCCACATTATAGATCAGAGGGCCATAGGCCAGCGCCACTCGGCCCCGGTTCGCCTCTACCCGCTCATCACAGGTCAGGCGTTGCGGAACCATCGGCAGGTCGAAACTCACCTTGTCGCCGGCCTGCCATTGCCGAGTGATGACAGCGTAGCCCTTCTCAACCGTCACCAACTGTGCCTTGCCATTGATCTTGACAGTGGAAAGAGCGGGCTGGGCAATGTCCGCCCGGTAAAGCTGACTCTGGTTCCAGCGCGGCACCCGGATATGGAGAGCGAAGGTCGTGGAATGCTTGGGCTTGACCACCATCTCTACAGTCCCCTCCCAGGGATAGTTGGTCTGCTGCACCATCTCCACCTCTGTACCGGCCACGATACCGACATTCACCTTGGAGCCGACGAACAGGTTCACATAGAGCGCGTCTTGACCCTTCATATAAGTCCAGGTGGGCATCATTAGAAGGATGCGGGTAATATTGCTTATACAGCAGGGGCAAGAGTGCCACTTGGCCCGTTCGGTATTCAATAGCGGGTTGGTGTAGGTGTAGCTCCTGCCCTCCATATCAATGGCGCCCAACAGGGCATTGTAGAGCGTGCCTTCATAAAGATCCGCAAACCGGGCGTCGTGATAAGCAAGATTCAGCTTATACTGAAAAAATATCAGGCCACAGCTGGAACAGGTTTCACAGTAGCCGTCATTGTTCAGAGCATAATTAGGGCCGAATCCTTCGGACTTATGGTCGCTGCCAATACCGCCGGTGACGTAGTATTTCTTGTTGACCATATTGTCCCACAGGGACATCACGGCACTCTGATAATCGATATCATGGGTTTCCGCCGCCATATCGGCCATGGCGGAATAGAGGTAGGTAGCGCGGACAGCGTGACCGACGGCTTCATATTGCTGGGTCGGCGGCAGGTGGCTTTGATCATATTCCCCACCGCCCTGTCGCTGGTCCATCAGGAATCGCGCCAAGCTGATATATTTGTCTCCCTGGCCGCCCCCTTCAATGTCATTCACAAAGCGGCCAAAGCGGATCAAGGCCTGTTCCATTTCCTGATGGCCATCATACCAGACCTTCTTGCCCGGTCCGATATTTGCGACCCAGCAGTCCGCCAGCTTCCGGGCTGCCTGGTAAAGCCGCTGATCACCCCCGCCGGTCACACCGTGATGCACAATGGCGGCTTCAAGGAAGTAACCCGCCACATAGCCTTCGTGGTCAGCACGATGCGCCGGCATCCAGCGTTCTGGCCAAGCCGCGCGGTCAGCCAGGGTAAAGGCTGTCTGCAGATAGCCATCCGGCTCCTGCGCTGCCAGCACAATGGGGATCCAGCGGTCAAGGGCGGCACGGATCTGCGCCTGCGCCGCCTCAATCGCCGCATCGCCCTGCGGGTTGACCATCTGCGCGATGCACATCGCCTCGATAGTCTGCAACACATAGGCGTTCGAGAACACATAGCCCTTGTGCGCAGCGTGCGGTTCACCGCGCAGTGCTTTCGCGGCCTCAACAAAATTGTCGATCCCGCCCTTCCCGTCTGGCAGGTCGGTGCGTTCCAGATAGTGGATGCAATGGGGCAGCCAATTGACGATCAGCGCGCGGCTACGTGCCTTCAGCAATGGGCTGTCAATGTCATAGGGGCCGGTATAGACAACCTCCAACCGTTCGCGCGGCGGTGGTACTTCACCGCGAAGGCGGAACTGCCGGGTCTGTGTCCCGGTGCCATCCGTGCTGGCAAGTTCCAAGACATAGTCGCCGGGTACGGATACGGTAGCCGTTGTCTCGGCAGCGGTGGGGTCGGTGATCACTACCTCCCCAGGTCCGCTGACCTTTCGCCACGCTGTTTTGGCGACGCCCGCCGTGCGGTTCAACAGCCAGGTCCGCCCACCGAGCATTACAACCCGGTCAGGTACGACGCTATCGCAGCAAGACATGGCTGTCGCTGCACGCACCGGTAGACCCGCCATCATCAGCGCTGTCGACCCTGCCAGACCGGCCAGGAACTGACGACGACTAAAGCCGTCGCCCTGGCAATAGAAACCACCAGAGTGAGAATGATGTTCGTGACCACCAGACATTCTTCCCCCTCATGTCGCTCATTGAGCAACAGGTAAGTAGTTAAGAAGACAATTGATCAACACAGGGTAAAATCAAAGCCGTATCTATTTTTCTATAATTCGACTTTTCTCTACGAATAACATTAGCAAATTTTGTCATGGATTTTCTGATAATTTCCAAAGGGTATCAGCCACGATCAATAGCGTCAATAGTATTATTAATTGGCACAATGAAGGATCGGCACTCACGCCCATGGCGCCGCCAGCCGTCCCCATCGCCCTCGCGCTTACCCGTCATGCCATATCCCCCCTTGGCATATGGGCGCATCCGCGCTAAATAGGCCGCCACCGGGGAACCGAGGCGTTTGGCGCCGACGGCACCCCGGT
>NZ_JAIXSV010000311.1 GCF_027484505.1 Asticcacaulis sp. | reverse complement strand
TGGAGACATCTGTATCCGGATTGATCCCGGCGGCCGCCAGCCAGTAGCGCACCCACAAATCATGTGTGCCGCCGCGATAGGTCATGGCCACCTTGGCCAGATTGCCGGCGGCCTTCATCTGGGCAAACTTGGCCTTCGCACCGCCGGCATTGAGGCCGACCTGCACGTTTTTCAGATCGTTACCGACGCTGATGGCCTGCCCATTGGTATTGAGCCGCGACAGAATATACATCGGCGTCTTGCGCGCCCCGACGCCAAGCGTGAACTGATACGGCATGGGGCTGAGGATATGCGCCCCGTCGATGCCGCCGCCTTGTGAGCCGAGCACGATATTGTCGCGCGTGGCCCCCCACGAAGCCTGTTTCAGCACCTCGACATTGGGCAGGCCGTATTTGGCAAACAGGCCTTTTTCCTTGGCAATGATGAGGGGGGAGGCATCGGTCAGGGCAATAAAGCCCAGCTTGGCACCGGAAACCTCAGGCCCTTTGCCGGCGGCATAGGCACCGGAAGGAAAAAGCCCTTTGGCAGCGGCGACGGTGGCGGCGGCCCCGATCAGGGCCTGACGGCGGGAAAAGGTGGTCATATCAGGCAGTCCCTTAGAGTTTGTATTCGAAGCCGACCCACACCTTGGTGCGCGAGGCGGGCATGAGGGTGTTGGCGCGCTCAAAGTCGGCATATTTCAGCAGCAGCGACAGGTTCCTGGTCAGGCCAGAGGCAAACTGCGCGTCGAACTCCGTGCCGATCGACTGGCTGAGGCGATCCGTCTCAAAATCGTGGTAGGCGAGCGTCAGGGTCGGGTTCTTGATCAACGGGAATGACGGATGGGTGTAGCCTGCTACCGTCAGGGTGTAGCTGAGGTTCTTGAACCCGTTGGCCATGGTCTTGTTGCCATTGAAGGCCAGCGCATCGGACCAGCCATTGAAGGCGTGCGCGGTGGCCAGCGGCGTAATAAAGCCGCGCGTGCCGTCCCCTTCAAAGGTCTCGTAACCGACCTTGAAGGTGTACATGTCCCAGGTCACCGCCCCGTCGATATTTGAGGCGGACAGCTCGAAATCGGCCGGGTTATAGCCATAGTCGGTCTGTTTGGCGTAGTCACCGGACTGGGCCCGCTTAGAGGATGATGCCCAGGGCGAACCGTACGCCTTTAGGCCGATGGTATTAGTCGAGTTCGCCTTAGCATTCTCGAAATCGAGCGCGTAATCAAAGGCCTGAAGCTTCAGGGCTTCATTGATCGGCAGGGTGACATTCAACAGGTGGCTGTCGGAATCCCAGTCAGCGCTTTCGCCGAGAACACGGTTGACCTGAAACACATAGGCGTAGGTGACGGCCAGCTTGCCCAGCGTGGTATCGACGCGCAGGGCATCGAAGGTCTGTTCGTCCTGACGCCAGCCGACATTGCCGATGAAGCGCGCATCGTCGAGGATGAGGCGCTGACGACCGGCGGTGACGGTGGTGAAGCTTGAGGGCGTCCATACCACCTGCGCGCGGTTCAGTTCGGTCACCGTCGGGTCATTGACGGCCGGATATTGCGTCTTGCCGTTGGTGGTCGAGTTGTAGTCGTCATCCAGAGCGCGGACGTCTTCGAATTCCACGAGAAATTTCAGGTTCTTCCAGTCCGCCGACTGAAAGCCGATGCGATTGCGCAGGGTCAGGGCCGATCCCTTTTTCAGCCCCGCCTGATCCACGCCCTCATAGCGCAGGCGGCTTTCCAGCAGAGGCTTGCCCATGGCCAGCGCCTCGCCAAACGCCTCCTGAGCGAAAGCCGGGGCACACACCCCGCTTAACAATGTTGCGCCGCACAAAATTAAAGGCGCACTTTTCCGACGCAGCTTGAGATGGGCCACGGTCATATCCCCT
This sequence comes from Asticcacaulis sp., assembly GCF_027484505.1. Classification (GTDB taxonomy): domain Bacteria; phylum Pseudomonadota; class Alphaproteobacteria; order Caulobacterales; family Caulobacteraceae; genus Asticcacaulis. The sequence goes on along the minus strand of NZ_JAIXSV010000311.1, from coordinate 1,881 downwards.
GAAAAGAGCAAAAAAAAACGCCCCAGACTAAACCGCAGGTTCCCCTTGTGCGGTAATGGTCTGAGACGTCGTTGTCCGGTGATGGGCGAAGCCTTCTGTGGCGCCGCCGTGTGTTATCCGCCTTTGGATAACGTCGTCAGCGTCATATAACATTCACGAGGCGTCAATCTTTTTTTTCGCAAACGCGTAAAATTTATCAAAGACGCCATCGTGTGAGATAGTTTGGCCACAAGGGAGCGAGCCCAATTCGCGGAGATCACCGGGGCCTCGTGTTGCTGCATTGCAACTGGGCAATTTTTTCCAATACAACGTTATCTTTGCCCGTTTTCCTAAATTAAAAGTTGTGCTCTTAGTGGTGCGTCTAATTACGATGGGCGCAGCTGGGGGGCGGAATGGGCTGGCGTTTTCTTTCTATAGCTGTTGTACTGATCTGCCTTGCAGTGTCGGGTAATGTACACGCCAGCGACCTCAAGGGGGCGGCCACATATCTTAATGAGGGGCGCTATGATGAGGCGCTGAAAGCCTATCTGGATGCGGCATCTGAGGGGCAACCCGCAGCTGTGAGAGCCGAGGCCGAAGGCGGTGTGGGGCTTGTCTATTTCCTGACCGGACGCATATCTGAGGCCGAGAAGGCCTTCAGGAAAAGCCTCGGGCAAGCCGAAGCGGCCGGGCGTCGCGACCTGGCGGCACGCAGTGCCATGAACCTGATACAGGTGCGGCTGCGACAGAATAACCGGTTATCGGTGTTGCCGTGGGTGAGCGGTATTGCTGTTCAGAGCACTGAGAGGGCAGACCCTGACAGTTTAGACTGGGCAGAGTCCGCTGTTCGATACGCCAGTAAGGAACAACGGGTTGATCTGGAGGTGAAGGCCCGTGTCCTGTATGCCCGCACGGCTATCGGTGCAGAATACAGGGCTCGCGTTCTGCGGCAATTGACTACGGCTCTGGACCGGGCATCCGGACCAGAACCTTATGCCGAGGGGTGGCTTCTGATTGCCGATGCGGCGATCAACCGCGCCTACGCCGAACACAGCGATACCTATGATCAGATAGCTTATCGGGCGTTGACCAGGGTTACGGATAAAGACGATCGGGCGTTTCGGGCACGTTCTATGGCACTGCTCGGCAGGTTATACGCGCGTGCCGGCCGGCTGGACACGGCGCTGTCCCTAACCGGGGAAGCGGAATTGCTGGCGGCGCAGGCGCGTGATGAAGCCGGTCAGTTGGAATATAGCTTGCAAAAAGCGGTCTTGCTACAAAAGGGTACGCACCCTGCGGATGCGGACCTTGCCTATGCGCGGGTGGTGTCCCTTGTACAGGCCCTGCGCCCGTCGGTCGCCCAATTGGCTGATCTGGAGCAGCGGACCTATCTGCACGCCTTGATGCTTCAGGCGCTGGAAAGCCGTGTCGCCTATCTTCTGACGACCGGCGATCAGGACCAGAAGCGTCTGCGCGAAGCGCGCTATACGCTGGAACTGGGTCGTCTGGTGGACCTTGAAAAATACTTCGCAGATGCCTGTATCCGCTTCGGTATATCGGAGGTCAGGGATATTGAAGAACTCGATCCGCAAGCGGCGGTTCTTTACCCGATCCTGCTTGAGGATCGGGTGGTGGTTCTCGCCAGCGCTGTTAATCCGTCAAGCAAGACCGTACAGATCCAGCGTTTCGAGCGCCGGGTAAGCCGCCATGAGGTCGTCGCTCAGGCGCACGCCTTGTCAGAGACTATCCGGGATCGCGCCTCAGACCTGCCGGCGGCGCGCGCGCTCTACGATTATATCGTCAGGGACGCTGTGCAATCCCTGAAATCTCAACAGGTTCGGACACTTGTTTTTTCTCCCAATCAGGAATTGCGGAATGTGCCGTGGGCGGCGCTGCACGACG
>NZ_JAIXSV010000205.1 GCF_027484505.1 Asticcacaulis sp. | reverse complement strand
TGCGGGCCGTGTTCAGCGACGAGGACCGGCGCTTCAGCCCGTGGACGATATAGCCCTTGGACAGCAGCAGTTCCGACAGATAGGCACCATCCTGGCCGGTGACGCCGGTGATCAAGGCCGTCTTAGTCACGCCCGCTCCTGTTCAACTCTGTAGTAAATAAAGAACAAGGTTATCCAAATTGTGCATGATTTAACACGGTTTTATCGGTCGTCCCGACCGATACCCGATCCGCCGCCAGGATATGCATGGGGGAACATGGCGGCTTTCATCAAGCGTTTCACAAACGGCTTCATCGACCAGCACAGATGCCTGGTCGATGAAATCCGGCTTTCTGCGGCAAGAAGCACTATTCCGCCATCAGGAATGCGCAGCCCTCCGCAGCGGCAAATCGAATGTTGCCATAAACAGGATCAAAGCTAGATATGCCGATCTGCAAGGCAACCAGATCACTCTTCTTGAACAGCTGAAATTCGATTACGAAGCCGCAGAAGTAAAGATCAAAGTTATTGAAGCTCTCGTAGACGTCTGTTCGGGCCTTCGTGAAGACATTGGCATTTTTCACTGGCAGGTTTGTCGACAGATAAATGATCTGATCTGCTGACAAATCCCGGAACCAAGACCAGCCCGTGATCCGAACAATCTCTTCGGTGACCTCTATCTGGTCGACATGTCCGATACGGCTACCATAGTCGACATTCGGCAGCGGGCCGACAACCAGACGCCGGACATTCCAGTTGATCGGCGAATTGTCATGGCCGAAGACGTCACCCTTATAGTCCTTAAGCAACACATCGGACAAGTTATGGCGGAGCCGCAGGCGGTGCTTGATGTTGCTATGTTGCCTGCTGGTCAATGTCCGATTGTCACCAAGAGATGCCCGCCAGTAATAGGCAACAGTTGGGGACCAGGTATGAACAACTTTGACTTCCTCTTTCAGCAGCATGAGCAGCAGATCGAGGTCTTCCAGTTCAGGAAGATTGAAAGCGCTGAGCTCAACATTGCGCAGGAGGGTGGAGCGGGCCACGAAGGAATTTGACGTGATGAAGTTATCACCGGCCAGCAGGCGCTTGCGGTCATACGGGTCCATATAGGCCAGACGCCGCGGTTCATCCTGGAGGTAGAAGTTCTCATCCGTGAATTTGCGTTCCGGAACCGATGGCCAAGGCGGATTGCCGCCCTCCCAGACACGGACAGCGCCGGAATAGGCAAAATCAGCATCTTCGGCCCAAATGCTTCTCAGGCACTTCTCAAGGTGATTATCAAAGAAGACGTCATCATCGTCCAGAATGGCGAAAAATTCGCCTTTCACCTTTGACAGTCCAACGGAAAGTGCGGAGGCAGGGCTCAACAGTTCGTTGGAATACATCACAAAGCCGGGCAAATTGTATTTGCTCAGCATTTCCGCGATTTCGTTCGGGCTCCGGCTCAGGCCGGATTGAACGACCGTCACGGAAAAATTCTTGTAGGATTGCCGGCTCAAGCTCGTCAGCGCACGGTCCAGAAAATCCAGGGGCCGCGAGGTTGACCGGATGATCACATCGATCTGTCCGGGGATGGTCGCCTCGCCCGCTGCTGGGACGGTCGTCTTTTTTGCAGCGGGGCGCTGCGCCATAGGCACAAAGCCGCCAATATGACGGACTTCGGCCGCGAAATCAGGCAGTTGCTGGGCGAAGCAATCAAGCGAGAAACGTTCGCGCCAGATCTTGTGCATTGCGTCGGTGCGGGCGGCCGCTTCCGCCGGATTACTCCGCACCCATTCCATGTGACCTTTGATCTGATCAGCCAGGATGCTGGCCGGCAACTTCGAGTTCACATAGAGCGGCAACTCACCATAGTGCTTGCGAACGAACGGATGCTCATCCACGATCATCATGCAGCGGGCGGCCGGCGCTTCGAATACCCGCATGTTGGGGATGCCGGAATCGAAATGTTCACGCTTGTGCAGGGCCAGAACCACACCGGCGGAATTCGCCGTCTCAAGAACGGATATGCCGTCCAGTTTTAGTTCACCACGATAAGCGCGGCTTGCGTAACCCCACGCCCCCTTGGGCCCAAAGATGTTGAACCAAGGCATGGATGCCAGCGTCGTGAACAGATCTTGATGACGGACGCCGTCCCAATTCTTGCCGACATACAGCAGCTTTGCAGATGCAAAGTTTGGCGTTTTGAAATCGAGGATTGGCGCACTAGGATACATTTCCCTTGTCGGGAATTCTTTCCCCGTTGCAACTTTTATGTCATTAACGAAGTCATCACTCTCACCACTGGCGGTGGTCAGGCCATCCAGGCAAATGAGGTTCCGCAGATAAGCGGGATTGTCGGCAAAGAAACGACTGGGATTCCAATGCGCCCCGATCGTTGGATGCCGGGTGAGTTTCGGGAAATGAAAATGTAATGACAACACCAGATCAGGGTCAGCTTCTTCGATCTCATCGGTGGTCCGGCATTCTACCACTTCAATGCCGAAACGTTCACAGGATATCTTGAGCCTTTCTGTGAATTCGTTTTCTGCAGAATGTTCAAATCCGAGGAACACCGCTACCTTCATAATTTGCACACTCTGCTGTTATGTTAAGTAATCGCCAATTTGAATAAAATTTAGTCTTTGCCTTGTCAACCCCATTCTCATGTGGAATGGCCTTAAAATGGTTCCATAAGGAACTCCTGAGCCGAATGAAACGCCGTCCTGATGCTCAAGAGGTTTAAATCAAGGGTGCAGTCCGGGCTGATCATCAGGATATGGCGGCCAGAGCCTGGTGCGGCACGGGTATCCATTGAACGGCAGGGGCCGTCAAGTGACGAAATAATCATTCGGAATCCGAACCAGTCGCCAGGTGCTGTTCTTTATCCAGGGTGTGCCGGCAGGCGATTCGTCAATGTTTATCAGAAGGGTGACTTGGCCTGGCGGCGTATGGATTTCGGTCCCTGTTGAGGGTGCGATCCGTGGGCTTGGGGTAAGCATGTTGACGGCATTTCAGGTGCACGATCCTAAGTCGGCTTGCGCCTTGTCGTATCATCGCGGGCAAGTGACGGGTTTCCGAACAGGTTCCGGGCCAAGAAGAGGCACAAATGGCCCGAAGGCAGTTTGACCCTCTGTGGCGGAACTGCGGAACCTTCTCCATCCTTGGGTAGAACGGGTCCAGGAGGGGGCGGATGACATCATCGAAGCAGTGGGGCAGGGCTGCATCATAGTGACGATTCTATTGCCGCGGTGATGGGTTGGATTTCCACCCCCCGGCAGTCTCCGTCGGAGAAACGATCAGCGCTGCTGACGGTCGGCACGGCCATCACCCGCCCCAGATAGGGTGGCGGGCGGCAAAAGGGGCGCCAATTGACAAAGTTGCCATGTCTGATAGGAACGGTAGAAATGCCTTCCTGGCTGCTAACGGCACGATACTGATAAGGAATTCCCGATGCGCATCGCCGTCATCGGCACCGGTTATGTCGGTCTGGTCTCTGGTGCCTGTTTTTCCGAATTCGGGGTGGAGACGATCTGTGTCGATAAGGACCAGGGTAAGATCGACCGGCTGCTGAAGGGGGAAATCCCGATCTATGAGCCGGGGCTGGACGCCCTGGTGGAGAAGAACGCCAAGGCCGGGCG
>NZ_JAIXSV010000036.1 GCF_027484505.1 Asticcacaulis sp. | reverse complement strand
CGCGGCGTCGGCGTCAACAGCCTGCTGGACGATTTCTCCATCCATGACCATGGCGCCCGCCTGTGGCCGCAGACCGAACGTATCAAAGCCGCGGTCCTGGCCGCCGAAATCACCGGCGACCCCGCCTTCTGGACCATCGCCACCCAGGGGGCCGACGGCCTGCTGCGCTATCTGGACACCCCGGTCAAGGGCCTGTGGTGGGACAAGCTCTCCCCCGCCGGCCATTTCACCGACGAACCGGCCCCCGCCAGCAGCTTCTACCACATCACCTGCGCCATCGCCGAACTGGACCGCGCCGTCACGGCAGCCCTGGCGGAGTGAGTGCCGGCAGCCGTGTCAGCATTCGGAGGGGCGGGCAACGCCGCTCCGAATGGGCCGGGCCTGTGAAACGCTGTGAACCGTAAAACCGCCGATGTTCCGGAGGACCCGACCCGCCAACTCCGAATGGCGGCCGCCAATGCAACATCGTGCAACAGAAAAACCGGGTGCGTTTCAGAGCGCCGATGCCGGCCGCTCCGAATGGGGGCCGGCGGCGGACAGGGCTGTGATGTGATCGGGGCGGAGTATAGCACGGGTCGGGGGAAAAGTCAGCGGTTGGGGGGTGACATCGCTTACAAGTCCGATGGCATTTCATGTGTCTAAGTGCATATCATGCGGCAGGGATATGGAATGACGCAAAGGCAGGCTTGCCTATTGTTGTGATGGGGGGATCCATTGCCGGCTGATTTCATTGATGCCAATGGGCGGCATACGGACGACGCTGAGCGGTTGTTTCAAGTGGAGCGGTATGCCAATGCCGACCATCTTTTCGGTATCGCCGCAGAGTGCGGGCTGAAATGTCTGATGGCCGCGTTTGGAATGCCGGTGGAACCTGCTACGGGCGATCCTAAAGAAAGGACAGACAAGCAACATGTCGATGCTTTGTGGGTTCGTTATGAGAGCTACCGGTACGGGCATCACAGTGGAGCCGGATATGTCCTGCCAGCCGTAAATCCATTTGCCGATTGGCAAGCTTCTCAGCGCTATGAACGCCAGGACCAGTTTGATGCGGACCGGGTGGAGCCGCACCGGCATTCCGCAATATTCATTCAACGGCTGGTGAGTAAGGCACAGTCAGAGGGTTTGCTATGACCATGTTCGATGAAATTCTGCCGAATATCGCACTGGTTCTTAAATCAGAAGCGATTGTCAGCCAGTTTCCCTGGATAGTGATCAATCGCGACCTTATGGGAAAGGTACGCCTTGTCCTTCCAGAAAAGGTGCCCGCCATTCAAGATTACAGGAACGCGGCAGCCGGGCTTTATAATCAGATTGCCGCAAAGATTGGCCCCCATGCCTATCCGGCGGATAGGGGCATCATCTATGAGAAGACACTCAAGGACGCCCGCCACGGCACACGCGAAAGCCAATTGGAAGGGCATTCCAACGTCTGGCTGATCGACCGTCTGGCAACAGAATGCCAATGGGAAACCATTTCGACGGAGTCCGGCGATGCGCCACGTATCGTGTATTTCTCCATAAAGGGTGGTGTTGGGCGTTCAACTGCGTTGGCCGCCGGCGCGTGGTCATTCGCGAAGCAAGGGAAATCGGTGTTGGTGCTGGATTTGGACCTGGAATCACCGGGCCTGTCCAGCACGCTACTGTCCCAGGAACGGCAACCCAAATATGGCATCACAGATTGGTTGGTGGAGGATCTAGTCGATAACGGCGATGCCGTCCTGAATGATCTTCACGCGACGAGCGATCTTCAAGCGCCGGGGAAAATCACGTTGATCCCGGCACATGGTCGTGATCCGGGGGAATACATCTCCAAGCTGGGACGCGTCTGGATGTCCAAGCCGTCGGCAAGCCTGGATGCCCCTGAATTCTGGTCAGCACGCCTTCGGCGACTGGTTGACAAGCTGGAGGAGAAACATAAGCCCGATGTCATCTTAATCGACTCCCGCGCCGGGATTGACGAGGTGGCAGCCGCCTGCGTGACGGAGTTGGGGGCCAATATCATTCTGCTTTTCGCCATCGACAGCCAACAAACCTGGACCGGGTACCGGGCACTCCTGAAGCATTGGAAGCAACGCGGTGTCATTTCCTTGGTACGCGAAAGATTGCAGCTTATAGCCGGGCTGGTACCGGATGATGACAGGCGTGAGGCCTATCTGTCCGAACTGCGAGCCGAGAGCCATACCCTATTCATGGATGTTTATGACGCGATTCCGCCGGGTGAGGTGGAAGGATGGAATTTTGAAGAGGATGACGAAACAGCACCCCACGCACCCATACAAATCCGCTGGAACCGGGGGTGGTTTGGGATGAACAGCCTGCGCCAGCGGATAGCGCAAGTTGATGAAACCGACGTAAAGCTGGTATTCGGTAAGTTCCTTGATTTCCTTGACCGTGCTGTTAACCGGGACAACCCGTCATGATCAAGCCGCAGGCCATCCGTCGGGCCATTCTCGCAGCACCCTTCGAGCTGGACAACAAGGGGGAGGTTCCGAAACCTGGAACCTTGTTCATCCCCAACGCCCACCGCAAGGCCTTGGCCCGTGATGCCGTTTTGGTGGTTGGCGCGCGCGGTGTGGGCAAATCCTTCTGGACGGCAGCTTTGAGCGACGATGTGCTTCGCACCCAGATTGGCAGTGCGGTGCCCGAGTTGGAAAATGCCATCGTTCGCGTCGGCTATGGGGCAGCACCCAATATCCAGGCCTATCCTGATCGTGAGACATTCAAGCTGCTGCTGAGCCAAGGACACGAAGCGTTTTATGTGTGGCGTGCCGTTATCCTGCGCTGGCTGGCCGGACATGTCGGTCAGGCGATTCCAAGCGGAAGCTGGAAAGAAACTATTGGATGGGTTGAGAACAACCCTGAACAGTACGCACAGATCATCGAAGCGGCAAATGCACGGTTTGCCGCCAATGGCCAATTTGGGTTGATTGTCTTCGACGCTCTTGACCGTACCAGCAACGATTGGGAGACGATGAACAGCATTGTACGCGACCTGTTGCGCAATGCACTTTGGTTACGTGATCTTTCCCGTGTTCAGGCCAAGATTTTCCTACGCCCGGATCAGATGAGACGTACCGATACTTCCTTTGTTGATGCATCGAAGCTTCTCGCCACCATGGTAGAGTTGGCATGGAGTGCGAGCGATTTGCATTCCATGCTTTGGCAACGGCTTATCAACGCCCCGGGAGAACACGGAGAATGCTTGCGTGAGTTTGCAGGTATTAACGCACCACAGTACGATTTTTTCAAACCTAAGGGGTCTACAACAAATTCAGATCATCAAATTTGGAAACTTCCGCACTCATTTATTTCGCAGCGCCCCCTGTTTTATGCGCTAGCTGGTGATAAAATGGGCAAAGACGCACGACGCGGTGTGCCCTATGTTTGGAGTGTCAGTCATCTCGCTGATGGACATGGATGGACATCCCCACGCTCGTTCCTCGCAGCCATCGACATGGCAGCAGAGGATAGCGAGGCACGTTACCCCGATTATGAATATGCGCTGCATTACGAAAGCCTGAAACGTGGCGTGCAGAAGGCGTCGAAAATTCGGGTTGACCAAGTGGCGGAGGACGACGATTGGGTGCCGGTGGTGATGAATCCGCTGCACGGTTTGAATGTGCCCTGTGAGTTTTCGGTGATTACTGACGCCTGGCAGCAAGCATTTCCAGACGGTCCTGGTCAGATCACCTCTAGTCAGGTACCGCCCCAGCATGGCGAGAGCTGGGACGGTATTCGCGGCGATCTAGAGCGGCTTGGCATTCTGGTGACCCGCATGAAGGACAAGCGGGTCGACATGCCCGATCTCTATCGGGTTGGGTTCGGATTAGGGCGCAAGGGCGGTGTGGCGCCCCGCATGGGTTAACCGTCAAGGAAACAATGAACATGGCATGAGGCCTTGGCCCACCTCATCCTAGGAATTTATTCTTTACACCCTCCCCTCCCCACGCCCATACTCCCGGCATCCTTCCGCCTTTCTGCCAGGAGCCTGTCATGGATGCGTTCAGTGTGGAGGCCCTGATGGGGGCCGGGGTGGGGCTGGCGGCGGCGGGGGCGCTGGCGGGGGTGCGGTGGCTGGTGGCGGGCAAGGCGCGGGAGAT
>NZ_JAIXSV010000006.1 GCF_027484505.1 Asticcacaulis sp. | reverse complement strand
GCGGTGTCCCCTCGGCCGCCGGCTTGGCCTTGCTGAACTTCACCGTCCAGCGCGCATCCACATCCTTCTGCGCCGCCTTGGCCGGCTGATCGGGCCAGATCTCCCTGGCCGACCGGCCCTCCTTGATCGCCGCCTTCTCATCCTCCTTGTTACGCTGGCGGGGCGCCGCCACCAGCGTGGCATCCACGATCTGACCCGACATCGGCAGATAACCCGCCGCGCTGATCGCCTGGTCCAGCCGCGTGAACAGCCCGTCCAGCGCCCGCACGGCGATCAGCGCCTCTCGGAAATCCCACAGCGTGTTGGCATCCGGCACCCCGTCCCCCGGACCCAAGCCACAGAACCGCATCCAGCTCAGCCGGTCGCGCACCAGATACGAGGTCTGTTGCAGCGACAACCCGTGCAGCGCCTGCAACACCAGCATCTTGAATTTCAAAACCGCGTCAAAGGGCGGACGACCGCCCTTGCGCGGGTCGCCGCGGCGCAGCGCCTTGGCCAGAACCGGCCGGAACTGCTCAAAATCCACCGTCGCCGACAGCCGCTCCAGCGGATCACCCTCCGCCGACTATTCTCGAAGACGATCCTCAAAATCCCAGAAACCGTCCTGTCCGGACATGACCAACCTCGCTACAGGCTGCATCCCCTATCATAGCAGAAATCAGCGGTTTCCGGAGGTGTCCACTTGAGTGAAATTCTGAAGGGTTGACCCAGCGGGATTTCTATGTCCGCTGGGCTTGGTGTTCTTTCTTGCATCCGGACGCTTGCCGTGGCTGCGGTTTCGGATGATGTTGCTGCCGCCGGTCGCTGGGGTGGGGCTTTGCCCTGCGCTAGGCTGCCATCGGTCGATCAGTTTGGCCTGCCGGGATAGAGGGCATCGGACTTGGCCTGGGCGTTGCCAATGCCCAGAGTTGGACTGTCGGCAGCAATTCGGGGTGACCTCACTGACCCCGCTCCATGCAACCAAGCTGCCGCTGAGGGCTTCAACAACCGGGTCCGCCAGATCATCGCCGGCGTCTTCCATCACATCATACCAATCTGCCTGGATCGGTTACAATCAAGGGAGATTGATATCAGGTCAACCATAGCCGCCTTTCGTTGATATTGGCGGTGTGGTTTTGCGAACCTTCTATGTCGTGACCCCATTACGCCGCCCACGCTGCCAGCAAAGCCCCCAGTGACCCGGCGTCGAGATCGTAACGACCGGCTAGGTTGGTCAAAATCCAGTTGCCGGCGCTGTTGCCCTCCAGCAGGACCGGTCCGTCGTCGGTCAGGATGAAATCCCAGTTCACCAGCGGCATGGGCGGAATCACTGATGCGGCGACCCATGCCATGGCCACTGCGTCGAAAAAGCCGGAAATTTCCCGGACGGCCATAAGCGCGCCGTTCCAAGGCAATGCCTCCAGGCGTTCTTGCGACCGGGCGAAGGAAACACCACAGGCCATGCGCCCATCGATGGGGTTGATCGGCGCATGGATTTCCCCATGCAGAAAATGACGGGAATCCCGACCAGGAACCGGGATGTTCAACAAGGCTGAATGCAGGAACGGCAGCTGTCCGGGCGCGCGGGCGGAAGTCAGCCGCAACACCGGCGCGCGTCCGGCTTCTGCCAGATCCGCCAGATCAAAACGGGTCGTCAGGCGTTCCTGCACCAACAGGTCGTCGGTTGCGGCCATGCGCAGCAGGCGGGATCTCAGCCCCAGCCAGTCCGTCGGCGAGCCGCCGTTCACCCGCCAGCCGTCGTCCTCTCTCACCAGGGAAAACGCCGCGCGACCGCCGCTGCCCCGGCGCGGCTTGACGAACAACCCCGCCGCCGCGCCCGAGGCCAGGATACTGGCCTCATCCGGCGCATCCCCACGACAAATCATCGCGCGCAGGACTGGGACCGCTACGCCCGCCCGGGCAAGGTGTTCCGCCGCCGCCGCTTTGTCGCCCAGCAGCCGATGTCCCGCCGCATCCCCCAGCCGCGACAGCAGTAAACCCGCGGCCCGCGCAGGCAATGGATGCCGTCCGCCGAAAACGCCGCGCCAGACCCAGGCTTCCACCGGAGTGGCCCCGGACAAGAGGCAGTCGCCGAACAACAATGTGGCGTCGATGGCGTTCAGCTCATTGGCGCGGGCGAAAGCCGATGTACGGGCGGCGGCGGCGGCGGCCCAGACCGACCGATCCGCACATACTAGGAACAGGCGCAGCAGCGGTGCCACCTTGCTCCGGACCCTGGCGGCGGCGGCCCCACGCAACGGCGCGAGACTTGGATCGGAACACCCCGCCCAGCCTTGCCCGTCCCACGGCGAAAGCCGCCACAATTTTCTCAGCATGTCGCCTTGATTTCCCCCGCGCCCACGTTGCAGTCTGATGTCGCCGCGACGTTTGCAGTGAGAATAACCATGACCGGGCACCCAGAGAAACCTTCTCTCGCCTCCCCCGATGAAACCTTGGTCGAACGGCTGGCGCAACCGGCGGTCCTGACGGCGTGGCTGGCGCAAATCGAAAACGTGCCGCCGACGCGGGCGCAAGATCCCACCCTCACGCGGCGACGTGCGGGACTACTGCGGGCGCTGGGGCGGCTGGAGGACGCGGCCCGAACTTACGCCGAACTGAAAACGGTCGAAGGCGACCGGCTGGCAGCGCTGTTGACCGGAATGGCGACCGGCCCGGCGGAGGAGGCCGGCCCCACCCGCTTCGTCCGGCTGAAAGGTGTGTTGAGCGCGGCGGAACAGCAACGGTTGTGGGAACACGTCGAGGCCGACGACGCCCGCTTTGATCAGGCGCTAATCGGACAGACGGACAAGGCTCGTCTCGACCCGGACAGGCGCCGGTCGGCGGTATTGGCCGACGCCGCCACGGTGCGGGAATGGTTCTTGCCCAGGATTGAAGAATTGATGGAACGCGAACGGGTGTTGGAGCGGCTCTGTATAGCGCCCTCTCCGGTCGCCACACGGGAGTTGCAGATCACCCGCCATCTTGACGGCGGGTTTTTCCGCATACATCGCGACACCGGTCTCCCCGGCGATCCTTCGGCGTCGCGGACCTTGACCTATGTTTATTACTTTCAGCGGACGCCGCGTCGATTTTCCGGCGGCGATTTGCTGATGTTCGACCATGGGGCTGACGGGCGGCGGGCGGCAACGCTGGAATTCACCCGCTTTCATCCCGAACACGACACGCTGGTGTTTTTCCCGTCCCATCGGTTGCACGCGGTGGCGCCGGTGGCGCTGGACGGCGACGATCCTTCGGACGCGCGCTGGACGGTGAACGGCTGGCTACATTCAATTATGTGAGAAAATAGTCATAATTATACCATGTGTGGACGGCCCCGGTGGGACAGGGACTAGGCGACATGATTTGTGCGGGTCGAGCGCGTTCATTTGTCCGGCCTGTTTGTGTGGCCGATGACCGCTGGCCCAGATGGGGTCCGCCAAGCG
>NZ_JAIXSV010000144.1 GCF_027484505.1 Asticcacaulis sp. | reverse complement strand
CGCGGGAAGCGCTTACGGGGCTAGAGACCGCCTTGTCTGTCTTTGAGCGGGTGTCGCTGGACCTGATCTATGCCCTGCCGGAGCAAAGCCTAGAAAACTGGGAAGATGAGCTGCGGCGGACCGCGAGTCTTGGAATTGAACATATCTCGCCCTATCAACTGACCATCGAATCCGAGACCGCCTTCGGGCGCGCCGCCCGGCGGGGGCAGTTGCGCATTCCCGACCCCGAACAGGGCGAGGCCTTCTATGATACAACCCAGTCTGTCCTGAGCGAGCTGGGCTATGAGGCCTACGAGGTGTCGAACCATGCGCGCGGCGTGGCCGCACGGTCCCAACACAATATCAACGTCTGGGAAGGCGTGGACTATGTGGGTATCGGACCCGGCTCTCACGGGCGTGTAAGCTTTGACAATTCGCGCCATTCGACGGTCGCTGAGCCTGATCTCAAAGCCTATATCGCGCGTGTCCGCGAAACAGGCCACAGCGTGACCCCTGAACCCTTGTCGCTCGATGAGGCCAGCGAAGAGGCGCTGATGCTGGGTCTGCGTCTGATCGAAGGGGTGCGGCTTGAACGCATTGCCGGGTTACCGCTGAACAAGCGCGATGAGTTGATCGCGGAGGGCTTTTTGGAACTGACGCCGGAGCGTTTGCGCGCCACGCCGAAGGGGCGGGTGGTCCTCGACCGGCTGCTTCTGGAGCTTCTGTCATAATTTTTGCCGTTTTGTTGCTTAAACAAGCGGTGAAAAAGGGGGCTTCCCATGCACAAATGGCGCAGAATTCTGATCGGACTGACCGTTCTGGTGGTCGTTATCGGCGGTCTTGTCTGCTGGGACGTCTATCGGGCGCAGGTCGTGGCTATCGACACCCTGACCTATGCCAGCGCCGGTAAAGTGGCCCGCGTCGAACCCCTGATCGACGGCACGGCCATTACCAACCGTCTGTATAACGAGATCGCGCCTTATGAGGTCATCCCGGTAGAGACGCCCAAGCCCGCCGAACACAAGGAAGGCTTCCTGCAACGCATGTGGGACAAGGGCACGTCGCTGTTTGGCGGCAAACCCAAACCGGCCCCTGAGCCCGAACCGCAAAAGACCATCGACCTGCATCTGTGTGCCCAGACGGCGGGTGAGGCTCAGGGCTTTGTCACCCTGCTCAAATACCTCAAGCCGCAACCGGCCAAACTCAACTGGAAACCCGATCCGCGTATCCGTTACGGCAGCTTTGCCGCCCGTCAGTACCGCATCAGTGGCGACGACTATCTGGTCGTGTCGCGCAATGGCCTCGACTGGAAGGTGACGGGGCTGGAACTGAGTGTGGCGCGGCGCAAGGCACTGGCCCGCACCTGCGCCGGCATTATTTAGGCTTTCCAAACGGCGGCCCATGCGCCAGATAGGGGCATGAGCGATTTCTTTGCCCCACCGCCCCGTCCTGTCGAAGGCGGGCTGTATATTATTGCCACGCCGATCGGCAATCTGCGCGACATCACCCTGCGCGCGCTCGATGTGCTGCGCGCCGCCGATGTGGTGCTGTGCGAGGACACGCGGGTGACCGGCAAGCTGCTCTCGGCTTATGATCTCAAGAAAAAGCTGATCCGCTATGACGACCATTCGGGGCCACAGGTTATTCCGGAAATCCTGACCCGCCTGCACGCCGGTGAAATCGTAGCCCAGGTGTCGGATGCCGGCACGCCTCTGGTCTCCGATCCGGGCTTCCGGCTGGTCAATATGGCGCTCGAAGCCGGGGCAAGGGTGCATCCCATTCCGGGCCCGTCGGCGGTGATGGCGGCCTTGTGTCTGGCCGGCTTGCCGACGGACCGGTTTATGTTTGCGGGGTTTCTGCCCAACAAATCAGCGGCCAGGAAGACCTTTCTGTCTGATTTCAAAACACTTGAATCGACAGTGGTTTTCTTCGAAACCGGCCCGCGTTTGCACGAATCCCTTCGCGATATGCGCGCCGTTCTGGGCGAGCGCCCGGCGGCGGTGTGCCGCGAACTGACCAAACTCTATGAAACCTGTGTGCGTGGCACGCTTGGCGAACTTGTCGAGTGTCGCGAGCTTCAGGAGCCGAAGGGCGAGATTGTGGTGCTGATCGGGCCAGGTCAGACCGAGGCAGCCTCTGCCGACGATCTGGATGCGGCCATCATCGACGCGCTTAAAACCCTGCCGCCGTCCGAGGCCGCGGCTCTGCTGGCGCAGAAGTTCGACCTGCCGCGCAAGGTCATTTACAAACGGGCGCTGGATTTGAAATGAAACAGCCCAATGCCCACAAGGTTGAACGCGGGCAGAAGGCGCACAAACGCGGGCATCTGAGCGAATATATCGCGCTTGTTCATCTCCTGCTCGCCGGGCATCGCATCCTGGGGTTTCGTCTGAAAACGCCGGAAGGTGAAATCGACATTCTGGCCCTGCGCGGCCAGCGGCTGGCGGTCATTGAGGTTAAGCAACGCCGCACCGTTATGGAAGCCCTGACAGCGGTCTCCCCCACTCAAAGATACCGTTTATGGCAGGCAGGTCATCAGCTTCAGGCCCGCCGCCCGCAACTGGCCAAACTCAGCCTGCACGTTGATCTCTATGTCGTGACGCCACGGGGTGTGCGCTATGTGCGCGACGCCTTTGCCGACGGAATCTGACTCCCGTCCCCTTGTGCTGACGCTCAGGCTCTATAAATAGATGGCAAGAAACGAGAGGTACCCCTATGACCCTGCGCGTTGCCGTCCAGATGGACCCCATCGAAACCATCAATATCGCCGGGGACACCACCTTCCTGCTGATGATGGCAGCGCAGGCGCGGGGCCACGAACTGTGGGTCTATGAACCGCAGCACCTGTCGCTGGAAGACGGTGAGATTTTCGCCCGTGCGCGTAAGGTGACGCTGCGGCCGGTCAAGGGCGATCACGTTACGGCTGGGGCGCATCAGAAACTTAATCTCGGCAGCGATGTCGATGTGGTGCTGATGCGTCAGGACCCGCCGTTCGATGTGGCCTATATTACCGCCACCTACCTCCTCGAAATGATCCATCCGAAGACGCTGGTCGTTAATGACCCGCGCAGCGTGCGCGATTGTCCGGAAAAGCTGTTCGCTCAACACTTCCAGGGCCTTCAGCCGCCGACCCTGATCAGCGCCGATCCCGAAGCCCTGCGCGATTTTCAGCAACGCCACGGTGACGTGATCCTGAAACCTCTGCATGGGGCGGCCGGTGGCGGTATCATCAAGCTCAAGGCGGACGACCGGAATCTCGATGCCCTGATCGAACTGCACGCGGCGATTGGTCGTGAGCCTCTGGTGCTGCAAAAATTTATTCCGGCCGTGTCGGCGGGCGACAAGCGCATCATTCTGGTTGATGGCGAAGTGGTCGGAGCCATCAATCGTGTGCCACAAAAGGACGCGGTGCGTTCCAACCTGCGCGTTGGCGGCACGGCGGTGCCCACGACGCTGACGCCGCGTGATCTGGAAATCTGCGCTGCAGTGGGTCCGGCCCTACGTGAACGAGGCCTGATTTTTGTGGGACTTGACGTGATCGGGGATTATCTGACAGAAATCAACGTGACGTCGCCGACGGGCGCGGTGCAACTTAAAGCGTTTGACGGCATAGATGCGGGCGACGCTCTGTGGAACGCGGTGGAACGTAAGCTGTCCACAGCCAAGGCCTAGAATCTAAAGGAAAATATCCGAGATTTCGCAGTTATGGCAGGTCGTATATTACAGTTATATGTAATTATGCCATTTTGTTCGATTTTTGTTCTTGATTTGTCTAAATTCATTCCCTAGGGTGTGGATAAGATTTGCGTAAGCGTGGCGCTTTGGCGTTTCCTTATGCGGCTATCCATCGGAGGGGACTATGCCGGCGCGTGTGACAACCGTGGCGTTTGAGGGGGCGAAGGCGCATCGCGTCGAGGCCGAGGTGCAAATCACCTCAGGCAATCTGGCCTTTGTGGTGGTCGGGCTGGGGGACAAGGCAGTGGCGGAAAGCCGTGACCGGGTACGCGGAGCCTTTGCCGGTATGGGTTTGAGCATTCCCGCCAAGCGCATTGTTGCCAATCTGGCCCCCGCTGATCTGCCGAAGGAAGGCTCGCATTACGATCTCCCTATCGCACTGGCCCTGATGGTGATGATGGGCGTCATCCCGCAGGATGCGCTGGATGGCTATGTCTGTGCCGGTGAGTTGAAGCTGGACGGGCAGATCGGGGCTATGGCCGGGGCCTTGCCCGCGGCGATTGCCGCAGGCTCTTACGGCATGGGGCTCATCTGTCCGGAAGCCAATGGCCGTGAAGCCGCCTGGGCCGGCGATGTGCCCATACTGGCGCCGCGCTCGCTGATCGACCTGATTGCGCATTTCAAGGGTCAGGCGGTGCTCAGCGCGCCGCAACCCGGCGAAGTGATATCAAAAGGGGCGCAGCCGGACCTCAAGGAGGTCAAGGGGCAGGAGGCCGCCAAACGGGCCCTCGAAATCGCCGCCGTCGGGGGACACAATCTGTTGTTTGTCGGCCCGCCCGGATCGGGCAAATCCATGATGGCGCAGCGACTGCCCGGTATATTACCGCCCCTGACCGCCACAGAGTTGTTGGAAACCTCACAAATCTGGTCGATGGCGGGGCTGCTGGAAAAGGGCAATCTGACGCGCGAGCGTCCGTTTCGTTCGCCCCATCATTCCGCTTCGATGGCGGCGCTTACGGGCGGTGGCTTGCGCGCCAAACCGGGCGAGGTGTCCTTGGCGCACAATGGCGTCCTGTTCCTTGATGAATTGCCGGAATATTCCGGCATTATGTAGCAAATACACCAACGTTTGTCACGCTATAAAATACGTTTCCGGTTATGTTCCTCTCATGGAAAGACCGAACACCGTAGCGGGCCTCATGGCCAAGCGAGACGAGCTTTTTAAGCTGCGTAAGGCGCTTGAAAAAGACCTCCACAAAGTCACCTGTGACATTGACCACCTAGACGCGGCAATTGCCCTGTTCGATCCAGAACAGACACCAAGGGCCATACAGCGCTACGTGACGAAGCACAGGGCGAAGAAGGGCAGCGTTCAAAGGTTCGTTCTGGATTATCTGCGTAAAGCGTCTGGGCCTGTTACGTCTAAGGACATAACGACGGCATGGCTTGAAGCGCGAAACCTGCGAACAGACGACGAGACTTACGTCATCATCCGTAAGCGCATTGGGGCATGTCTGACTAAGTACCAAGAGCGCAAAACGGTTGTAAGCGCAGGCCACATAGGCGAATACAAGGCTTGGGTGTTAGCGGTTTAGCGCATTGTGAAGATGTGCATATTGCGCATAATCGTCACTTTCACGTTTGTGGTGACAGTTATGGATTGCAAAATATACCAAACGGACGCATATATGTGAACGGAACAAACAAGAAACTTGACAAAGCGTTAAAGTTCCGTGTTGGCGATTCGGAAAGGAGGTCGTTATGTCAAATCATCGCGCGTTGGCTGTCGCGAACCATTTCCTGCGCTTGTCGCCTTCGATTGGCGGCGATCAAATGAAGCTGCAAAAGCTGGTTTACATCTCTCACGGGTTTAATCTGGCCATCAATCACGAGCCTTTGGTCCGAGATCGAATAGAGGCATGGGACGGCGGTCCTGTATTTCGATCAATATGGGATCATATTCGAGATTTTGGTTTGAAAGACGGGTTGCTAGTAAGTCCCATCACAAAGCAGCCGTATGAGGCAGAGCTTACTCCAAACGAGTGTGAAGTCTTAGAGCATGTTTGGGGGAGATACGGTTCATACAAGGGTGCCGACTTGTCACACATGACTCATAAGTCTGGAACTCCATGGTATCACGCGTACGCCCAAGGCCGTAACACTCCGATTTCAAATGAAGCTATAGAGCGTCATTATGCGCTTTTGGCTCAGGCGGGGCGCGAAGAAGCTGCCCAAGCCTAGCCCAAAGGACATTGATACTGCACCAGATTCGCTGTCATCAAGTAGCGAGTCTGGTGCGTCGCTGACTGTTACGATCAATTGGCAGAACGAATTCATCGATCTTAGCGAGCGTCACGAAAAACTGAAAATTGAATTCGATGAATACAAACGCACAGAAAATGGGGCAGTGATATTAAACCAGCTAATTGTACCTTACTCCCGTAAGATATTCCGTTTTATGGTCGGGTACAGTTTATTTGTTGGATTTCTTGTATTCTCCAATATGTTCTGTCCGGTTGTGAATCCAGTTAGCGATACGGTCCTGAGTTTTTTGGTTGGTAGTACTGCGGTAACAGTAATCGGACTGGTCGGGATGATCGTCAAGGGCATCTTTACCGGCGCTCGCAAATAGATTTTATATCGAGACGATTAATTCGTCCTCTGCCAGTACCCTTTCCACTGGCGCGACACAGGATGCGCAGCCGCAGCGCCCACGATCATCATAAATTGCTCGCCATTGGAAACGCGGCGGAAGTTTTCGCGCCACGCCATTTCGTTTGCATAGGCCGACAGGTACTTACCGGCGATATGATGGTGAGTGCCTGTCTCAGCGCGACGGAGGCGGCTGAAATAGCTTTCGGCTTGGTTGGTGCAAGCGCCGTCCAGTGAATAGGCTTCACTATGATTGATGCGCTTCGTCATGAAACGAGCGGACAGGTTATCCCAATGGCTGGCCTCGTCGGCATGAACGGTCGCGCCCTGATCCACATTGGCAGCGACCAGAGCAACGCCTTGTGCCTCTGACTTGGTAACGAACGGCATGGCGCGACCGTCACGCTCGCGCATGATGACGACGACTTGACGCTTGCCGGATTGGTTGGCGGTCTTGCGACGGTCGCGGCGGTTTTCCTTCTCATTGGCGGGCTTCACGTAGCCACCAAAGTACGCGCCGTCCACTTCAACCTCACCGTCCAGCTTAGAACGATCAGAGGCCGCGCCCATAGCCTCGCGCAGCTTGTGAGCCATGACAAAGGCCGTCTTGTACTGAACGTCCAGATCACGGCTCAGTTGAAGCGCAGAGTAGCCCTTAGCGCCATTGGTGAAGATGGCGATTGCGGCGAGCAGGTCACGCAGCGACAGCTTTCGACTGGCAAAGATCGTCCCGGACGTGACGGAGAATTGAGCCTCGCAGCCCTTGCACTTCCACAGCTTGCGGGCTTTGTAGGTGTAGACCTCAGCGCAGCCGCACTTATGGCAATAAGGTTCCCCGCCGTTGTCGCTCCAACGGATAGCCTTGAACGCTTCAAATGCTTGATCGTCCGACATGCGCATTACCTTCACCAGCGAGAGGGTGCGAGCGGCGGAAGAAAGGAGGAAATGTTGAGCCATTGTCACTATATCAGATACGTATGTATCGTATATAGTGCGTTGACGTATCTCTGACAAGGGCATATGTATCGCAAACGATACTTTTTTAATCAGGAGCGTTACAAATGGCCGAAAAAACGGATTGGGAGATGATGGCAGCGAACCTGTTGAAGGCCGAACTGAAGCGCAAGGGCGTCACTTACGCTCAGCTTGTGGACAAGCTCGCTGCAATCGGAGTTGACGAGAAAGAGGTAAACGTGCGGAATAAGCTCTCTAGGGGCAAATTCACAGCGGCGTATCTTCTGCAATGTCTAAGCGCGATTGAGACTAGCAGTTTACATATAGGCTTGAATTAAGAGAAATTCTTTTGCCACCATTTTTCCTTCTGCATCCTCTTCGGAGGTTAGAAGGATGTCGCCTTTGATTTCATCGTGGCCGAATATTTTTTCCGGTTTCAACGTTTTTTCCAAATGCATAGGAATACGTTCGTCAAATAGATCTGGGCAATGACCGGCCCATCCGCTTTTCTTTCTGTCTTTGTCCATGGCGTGAAGAATGATCCGAACACCTTGGTGAAATTGGGAGCTTGTTTCCGCGTCGTCATTATCTTCTATTTCATACGGCAACCCAGATGCGGCTTGCGCATCCCGTGTCGCGTCTTGTCCAACAAGAACCTGACCTCTGGCGTCACGAATGCTTGCGAATGTCTGGTTTCTAGTTGGAGCAAACATTTTTTGGGATGAATTTACCAACACGCGCTCGCTTCTTCCCTTAAACAGCACTTCAAGGGCCACAATTAATCGTTTAGATGTAACTCCAATAATTTTAGCAGCTTGGCTTGTTAAGCTTTCTTTGGTTTCTTCAATGTTCGCCTTTGACTTTCCAGGAAATAGCGTATCCAACGCTTTTGAAATTCCATAAATTGCGACAAGCATAACAAGAACGGTTACGAGCGTATCGTACCGATCTGGAATTTTTGTGTTAGTTAGAGCTTCAATTAGTTCCGGCACCTCCTTCTCAAGCTCCTTTTGATATGTTAGATACAAACCAACAGCAAATGCTTCTTTCAAAGGGCTCTGCTGGCTGAGATAAACTACGGAGACTTTTTTTGTTTCTATTTGAAGTCCCGGCACAAGTTCGGAAATAAGATCGGATGTAGCTCGCAACAAGCGAGCATGTGCCTCTATTGACTTCACCAAATCTTCTACCGACACGGGGTCTACAATTTCGTATTCCACTCCGTGGTTCAACGTGATTTCCATGCGATACCACTCCCCTGCCACTGTTCGGGCAATTGATCACGATACGCTCGGGTTGTGGAGTCATAATTTACCTCGAACATTCCGAGGCATTACGGGGATCACACCGCTTGGTGTGTTTCCTACATAATGCCGGAATATTCGCCACAAGCACTCGATAGCCTGCGGCAACCGCTGGAAACCGGCGAAGTCGTGGTGGCGCGCGCCAATCACCACATCCGTTACCCGGCGCGGGTGCAATTGGTCGCCGCCATGAACCCCTGCCGCTGCGGCTATGGTGGAGTGGGTAAGGGGGCTTGTGGCAAAGCCCCAAAATGTCAGCGCGACTATCAGGGGCGCGTGTCCGGGCCAATGATGGACCGTATCGACCTGCAAATCGACGTACCGCCAGTGACGGCCGCAGACATGGCCCTGCCACCACCCGCTGAAGGTTCGGCGGAGGTCGCCGCCCGTGTACAGGCCGCGCGTCATATCCAGACCGAACGGGCGCGCCGCCTGGGCTTGCCGCCGGAAGCCGCTGTCAATGCCACGGCGTCGGGTTCGGCGCTGGAGGCCATTGCACCCTTGGATGAGGCGGCGCGCACCCTGTTGGTACAGGCGGCGCAGCGGGCCAACCTGTCGGCGCGGGCGTGGACGCGCTGTGTGCGACTGGCGCGTACCATTGCCGACATCGAAAGCGCTCTGAGCGGCGAGGAAACACCCATATTGCGCCGGCATGTGGCCGAAGCGCTGATCTATCGACGGGCGGCATCCGAACCGCAGCCGACCGCCGTTTTGTCGGGAAAAATACCGACCGCTTGAGCCGACGTTAAGGATTTGCCGTTAGGCTGCGAAGGACTTCAAAACGAAGTACGGAGACACGCGAACCCCATGTCCAGACGCCAGATGTCCCTCGCGCCGGATCAGACAGACAGCCGTCTGATGACCGAAGCCGAAGCCCGCGAGGCGGCGCAGAAGCTCAAGGCGCGCGAGGATTTCTTCAAGCTGATGAGCCATGAAATCCGCACACCGCTCAATGGCGTGCTGGGGATGCTGTCGCTGCTCAACCGCACGTCGCTGACCGCTGAACAGCAGTCCTATCTTCAGACCGCGCGGGAGTCCGGAGAGCACCTGCTGACTCTGGTCAATGATCTGCTCGACTATGCGCGTATCGAAGCCGGGCATATCCATCTGGAAAGCCATCTGGTCGAACTCGAACCCCTGCTCCAAAGCGTGGCTGAGCTTCTCTCGCCGCGCGCCTATGCGGGGGGTATTGAAATCGCCTGGAGCCTCGATCCTCGGCTTGAGGCCATTGAAATTGACGAAGGGCGGTTGCGTCAGATTCTGTTCAATCTGGCGGGTAATGCGCTCAAATTCACCCAGTCCGGCGGCGTTCTGATGGATGTGACGCTGACGGAGGCCGGGGCGGTGCGTTTCGGCGTTCGGGATACAGGGGCCGGTATTCCTGAAGAGGCGAGGGCGCGTATTTTCGAGGCCTTCGGGCAGGTCGATCCGTCGCACGCCGGGGCGCAGTACGGCGGGGCGGGATTGGGGCTGGTCGTCGTCAAAAAACTGATCGAGGCCATGAACGCGGAACTCGACCTCCAGTCCGAACCGGGCAAGGGGTCGGAATTTACCGCAACCTTCCCGGTGGCCTGCACCTTGCGTGCCACGCCTGAACAGCGCTCGACCCCGGATGTCATATGCGTCACGACCAATCCGGTGCTGGCTGAGGCGGCTCAATCGCATCTCGACAGTTGCGGCATCCGCGTGCGTCAGGCCAGCCAGCTTAAGGGCATTGGCCGTCGTTCACGCGCTGTGGTGCTGGCGGACCGCCGCGGTCTGCCTGAACCGGTGCCTGCGCCCAACAACCGCAGTCTGATTCTGCTGGCCCCAGAAGAACGCGATGAAATTCCGGCGTGGCGCGATAAGGGCTGGGCCGGCTACCTGATTAAGCCCTTGCGTCGCAGTTCGTTGAAGGAGCGCATAGAGACGCTTTCGCTCAAACCGCTTCCCAATGAAGAACCGGCAGCCGCAACCGAGGACGATCGTATCGTGCCGGTGGTTGCCCCTGGCGTGCAGGTGCTTCTGGTTGAAGACAATCCGGTCAATGCGCTGCTGGCGCAGATCCTGCTGCAACGCGAAGGCTGTCGGGTGGAGCGTGCCGCCAGTGGTGAAGAGGCGCTGCGTCTGATTGAGACGCAAAACCTCTATGATATTGTGTTCATGGACCTTGGTCTGCCGGGTCTGGACGGTATCGGCACCACGAAGGCCTTGCGCGCCAAAGGCGTGAGGGTGCCGATCATCGCTCTCACCGCTAATGCTTACGAAGAAGACCGGCGTGCCTGTCTGGCGGCGGGTATGGACGACTTCCTGACCAAGCCCATTGAGCTGCCGGCGCTGCGCCATCGCCTGAGCCAATGGTGCGGGCGCGCCAACGCGGCCTGACAGGTCTTTTTTGCGCGCTTGCCAAATCAATGGCTTCCCCCGATGATCAGCGGTTAGATCATTACCGAGGATACGCATGACCACGACGCCACCCGCCCAGCCTGAGACCAAGACTTTGTGGCAGGCCGTGAAGCCCTTCTTCACGCGCAAGACGCTGGCCATGATCTTTCTGGGTTTTTCGGCAGGCCTGACCCTAAGTCTGATTTTTGATACCCTGTCGATATGGCTGCGCGACGAGGGTCTGTCGCTTGAGGTCATCGCCTTCTTTTCGCTGGCGACCTTTGCCTACAGCCTGAAATTCATGTGGGCCCCGCTGGTCGATCGGGTGCGCATCCCCGGCCTCACAGCGCTTTTGGGCCACAGGCGAAGCTGGATGCTGATCATGCAGGTGGCGATCCTGCTGGGCCTGTGGACCATATCGGGGCTTAATCCGCAGGATCATTTGATGCTGATGGCCCTGATCGCCGTCTTGCTGGGTTTTTTGGGGGCAACGCAGGATATTGTCATCGACGCGTGGCGGATTGAAAGCGCGGGCTCTGGTGGGCAGGCGGTATTGACAACGGCCTATACGTGGGGGGCACGGGTTTCGACCTTTGTGGCCGGTATCCTGCCGCTGATTATTGCCGAACATTATGGCTGGCGACCGGCCTATGCCCTGATGGCGGCCATGATGCTGATTGGTATTACGGGAACCCTTCTGGCGCGCGAAGGCGAACACATTATCCGGCCTATCCACTACGGGGATTTGCCACCGCATCCGGTCACCGAGGCGCTCGAATGGGGTGGGCGCGTGCTGCTCATGCTGCTGGCGGCCTCGCTGATGGGGTCGGGGCTGACCGGCAATATCAGCCTGTTCCAGTTCATTTTTCCGTCTGCTGAAGCTTTTGAAGCCGCCAAAGCCGTGTGGACCAGCCGTGAAACCGGTATTTTTCTGCAGTTCCCGGCGGTGCTGATCGGGTTGAGCCTGCTGTTTGTGGCTTGTCTGCCCTTGCCGCGCACGCCGACGCGTCCGGGGGCCTATCTGCGTCAGACCTTTGTTGAACCGATGGCCGATTTTCTGGTGCGCTACGAAAACCTCGCTTGGCTGATCCTAGCGGGTATCTGCGTCTATCGTCTGTCGGACTTTTTGCTCAATATCAACGGTGCCTTTTACCGTGATCTGGGTTTTGACCTCTCGGTGATAGGCGAAGTGCGCAAGATTTTCGGCGTCATCATGACCATTATCGGGGTAACGGCCGGCGGGCTTTCCATGACCCGACTGGGCATGAAAAAGAGCCTGATGATCGGGGCCTTTGCCTGCGCGGCATCCAACTTCGCCTATGCCTGGCTGGCGACGCAGGGCAACAGCATTCCGGCCTTTTCCATCGCTCTGGCCATCGACAATATTTCGGGCGGTTATGCCGGGGTGGTGCTGGTCGCCTATATGTCGTCTCTGATTTCTGAGCGCTTTGCCGCTCCGCAGTACGCCCTTCTGTCGTCGCTTTACGCGCTTCCGGGCAAGCTGCTGGCGTCACAGTCGGGGCGTATCGTCGAGGGCGCAGCGCGTGGCGCCGATCAGGGGAATGTCGCAACACCCTTCATGGGCTATCTGCATAACCTGCCCGCCATCAGCTTTGCCAAGCCTGCGGAGGCTCTGGGCGTCAGCCGCGAAGCGTTGGGGGCGGGCTATATGCTGTTTTTCACCTATACGGCGCTGGTGGGACTGGTTGCTGTTGTGCTGGCTATCTGGCTGATCCGGGTGGGGGCCGTAAAAGAACAGGGCGAAGCCTGACGGCTCCGCCCTGATGCGTCTCAGCGAGAGCCCTAGCTCAGCTGTTGATATTGGCCCGGATGTCATAGGCCGCGAAGGTGGCCATGGTCAGGATCTTGGTCACCGAATCCGACAGCTGACAGATCTGCACCGGCTTCGACAGGCCCAGCAGCAGCGGCCCGACGACGGTCGCCCCGCCCAAGGCCTGTACCAGCTTGGTCGAAATCGATGCCGAGTGGATGGCCGGCATGACCAGAATATTGGCCGGGGCGGTCAGGCGCTGGAACGGGTAGTTGGCCCACAGAGCCGGATCGAGCGCCACGTCGGGCGGCATTTCGCCTTCGAATTCGAAGTCAACGCCGCGTTGCTCCAGAAGCTCAACCGCCTTGGCCACGCGGTCGGACCGCTCACCCGCCGGGTTGCCAAAGGTCGAATAGGACATGAAGGCGACGCGCGGCGTGTGGCCCATACCGCGCACGGCCATGGCCGCTTCGACCGCGATTTCGACCAGTTCTTCAGGGTCAGGCAGTTCGGCCACGGTGGTGTCGGCGATAAACACCGTTTTGCCGCGCGCCAGCACGATGGACATACCCATCACGCGCCCGCCGGGGGCCGGATCGACGACGCGCAGAACCTCTTCAAAGGCCTGATCGAAGGAGCGGGTGACGCCGGTGACCATGCCGTCGGCGTGGCCGGACAGCACCATAGCGGCGGCGAACGAGTTGCGGTCCTGATTGATCAGGCGGTCCACGTCGCGCTTCAGGAAGCCTTTGCGTTGCAGGCGGCTATAGAGCAGTTGCGAATAGGCCGCATTGCGGTGGCTCAGGCGGGCATTAACGATTTCGATATCCTCTTCCGCCGGGTCGAGACCCGCCGCACGCATATTGGCGGTGACGAGGTTTTCGCGGCCGCAAAGGATGGGCGTGCCCAGACCCTGCGCCTTGAAGGCGTGGGCGGCGCGGATGACCGAGATGTCTTCGCCTTCGGCAAAGACGATGCGCTTGGAGGGGCGCGACCGCACCGTGGCGGTGATATTTTGCAGGAAGCCCGCTGACGGATCGAGGCGCTTTTCCAGCGTCTTGCGATAGGAATCCATGTCCTCGATCGGCTTGCGCGCCACGCCGGTGTCCATGGCGGCCTGTGCCACGAAGGGCGGGATATACCAGATCAGACGCGGATCGAACGGCGTCGGGATGATGTAGTCCTTGCCAAACTTCAGGTGACGGCCCTGATAGGCGGCGGCCACTTCGTCCGGCACGTCTTCGCGGGCCAGTTGCGCCAGCGCCATGGCCGCGGCCAGCTTCATCTCGTGATTGACGCGGCGGGCGCGCACGTCCAGCGCGCCGCGGAAGATGTAGGGGAAGCCCAGAACGTTATTGACCTGATTGGGATAGTCCGAACGGCCCGTAGCGACGATGGCGTCGTCGCGCACCTTTGCCACGTCTTCCGGCGTGATTTCCGGGTCGGGATTGGCCATGGCGAAGATGATCGGCTGCGGCGCCATGGTGGCGACCATTTCGGGCGTGATGACGCCCTTGGCCGACAGACCGAGCACCACATCGGCCCCGACCATCGCCTCAGCAAGCGTGCGCTTGTCCGTATCGGTGGCGTGGACCGACTTCCACTGATCCATCTCGACCGTGCGGCCCTTATAGACCACGCCGTGAATATCGACGACCGTGGTGTTTTCCGGTTTCACGCCCATGGCCTTGATCAGGCCGATGGAGGACAGACCCGCCGCGCCCGCGCCGCACAGCACGACCTTGGTGTCCTCGATCCGGCGGCCGGTGATTTCCAGCGCATTGATCAGGCCGGCGGCGGCAATGATGGCTGTGCCGTGCTGATCATCGTGGAAGACGGGAATGTCAGCGAGGTCCTGAAGCGCCGACTCGATGATGAAGCATTCCGGAGACTTGATGTCTTCGAGATTGATGCCGCCGAAAGACGCCGTGATGTTCTTGACCACGGTGATGAATTCATCGGGGTCCTGCGTCGCCACTTCGATGTCGAACGAGTCGATATCGGCAAAGCGTTTGAACAGGACGGCCTTACCTTCCATCACCGGCTTCGAGGCCAGCGCGCCCAGATTGCCAAGACCCAGAATGGCGGTGCCGTTGGAAATCACCGCGACCGTATTGCCCTTTGACGTATAGTCATAGGCGGCGTCCGGATTTTCGGCGATCTTGCGCACCGGTACAGCAACACCCGGCGAATAGGCCAGCGCCAGATCACGCTGCGTCGCCATAGGCTTGGTCGGCTGAAGTCCGATCTTCCCGGGGGTGGGATATTGGTGGAAATTCAGGGCTTCTTCGTCGCTGACCTTGGTCTTGTCGATGGGCATTCCGGCGTTCCGTCTCGCGGTTTATTTGTCTGACAATTATGGGTTTACTTAGGGTGTTAGTATGGCAGTATAGGCTTGGGATAAACACCCTATTCCCCCCGAAACCGTCAAAAAAGGTTTTACTTCATTTCAATATCTGAAACGGAGGGCGGAATTCCGCACATAAGCCGCGCTGGCGGATGAGGACGGCTGTGGAAATCCGCGCAATGCTACATTTCGCGCTGGTGAGCCTTGTTAACACTGATTAACCTGTCCCTATGAACGCGACCCCCTCTTCCGAAAAAGACCTTAAAGCGCAACTCGACGGTGCGACGCCGGTTATGGCCCAGTATCTGGAGGTCAAGGCCGCCAATCCGGGTTCGCTCCTGTTCTTCCGAATGGGCGATTTTTACGAGCTGTTCTTTGAGGATGCCGAGCAGGCGGCGGGGGCCCTGTCTCTGGCGCTCACCAAGCGCGGTAAGCATCAGGGCGAAGACATCCCCATGGCCGGCGTGCCCGCCCACGCTGCCGAAGCCTATATCGCCAAGCTGATCCGCCTGGGGTTCCGCGTGGCCATCTGCGACCAACTCGAAGACCCGTCCGAAGCCAAAAAGCGCGGCTACAAGGCGGTGGTGAAACGCGGCATTACGCGCATCGTCACGCCGGGCACCCTGACCGAAGACAGCCTGCTGGAAGAGCGCGGTGCCAACCGTCTGGTGGCCCTGTCACAGCGGGCGGGCGTGATGGCGCTGGCCTCGCTGGAACTGTCCACGGGCGAGGTGGAATGTCTGGAACTGACGCCGGAGACGCTGGGCACGCACCTGTCGGCGCTGCGCCCCTCCGAAAGCCTTGTATCCGATCGTATCCTTCAGGATGAAAACCTCTACGCCCTGCTGAAATATTGTGGTGGCGCGATTCAGCCGCAACCGGCGTCTCTGTCCGATCCGGCAGCGGGGGAGGCGCGGCTGAAGCGGCTCTATGGCGTCGAAACGCTGGATGGGTTCGGGGCGTTCAGCCCGTCCGAACTGTCGGCACTAGGGATGCTGGCGGCCTATATCGACCTGACGCAGGCGGGTAAGGCGCCGGTACTCAAGGCCCCCAGAAAGGTCGCTTCTGTGGCCTATCTGGCCATCGATCCGTCCACCCGCCTAAGTCTGGAGATCGAGCGCACGCAAAAGGGCAGCCGCGAAGGCTCGCTGATGTCGGCCATCGACCGCACGATCACGTCCGGCGGTTCGCGTTTGCTGGCGGCGCGTTTGTCACGCCCGCTGAACAATCCGGTCGAGATCAATCGCCGGCTGGACGCCGTGCAATGGTTCCTCGCTCAGCGGTCGCTGCGTCAGGAGGTGCGCGGCCGTTTGCGCGGCATGAGCGATATGGCGCGCGCCCTGTCGCGGCTGGGTCTGGGGCGGGGCGGGCCGCGTGACCTGAAGGTCATCCGCGACTGCCTCGATCTGGCCAGAGATATGGTTGGCCTGTTGCAGCCGAATGATCCGGAAACCCGGCTTGACCCCGACTGGCCCGCGGAAATCCATGCCCATGTGGAGGCCCTGACGGCTTCGGAAAACGTGCTGGACCTGTTGTTCAAACTCGACATGGCGCTGGTCGAGGAGCCCCCCCTTACGACGCGCGATGGCGGTTTTATCAAGCCCGGCTACAACAGCCACCTTCAGGACGCTATCAGTCTGCGCAACGACTCGCGCCAGATCATTCTGCGCATGGAGTCCGACCTTCAGCAGGAAACCGGCCTGCCACTGAAGATCAAATACAATGCGGTTTTGGGCTATTTCATCGAACTGACGGCCAAACAGGCCGAGGCCTTAAGCGACGCTCATCGTCAGCGTTTTATCCATCGTCAGACGCTGGCCAACCAGATGCGTTTTTCGACGCCGGACCTGATCGATCTTGATGCGCGTATCGCTCGCGCCGGGTCCGATGCGCTCAATCTCGAACTGGCCATTTTTGAAGACCTGCGCGAGGAAGTCCGCCGCAACGCCCATCCGTTGCAGGATATGTTCGACGCCTTCTGCGCGCTGGATGTCGCGGCTGCGGCCTCCGAATGGGCCGAAGACCTTGAGGCCACCCGTCCCGTGGTAGACGACAGCCTCGTCTTCGATGCCAAAGGCGCCCGCCATCCGGTCGTGGTGGCGGCCTTGCGCGCCGAAGGCAAGCCGTTCACGCCCAACGACTGCTGTCTGGATGCGTCGGGTCAGA
Organism: Asticcacaulis sp.; assembly: GCF_027484505.1. Classification (GTDB taxonomy): domain Bacteria; phylum Pseudomonadota; class Alphaproteobacteria; order Caulobacterales; family Caulobacteraceae; genus Asticcacaulis. Next base: position 37,722 of record NZ_JAIXSV010000144.1, on the reverse strand, counting down.
GCGGTCCGCGGCTCGACCTCGTGACCGGGCCGAACATGGCCGGTAAATCGACCTTCCTGCGCCAGAACGCCCTGCTGGTGATCATGGCGCAGGCCGGTCTGTTTGTTCCGGCGGCATCGTTCCGGCTGGGTGTGGTGGATCGCCTCTTTTCGCGCGTCGGCGCCGGTGATGATCTGGCGCAGGGCCGTTCCACCTTCATGATGGAGATGGTTGAAACCGCTGCCATCCTGACTCAGGCGACGCAGCGTTCCTTTGTCATTCTGGACGAGATCGGGCGCGGTACGGCGACCTTCGACGGTCTGGCCATCGCCTGGGCCTGCGCCGAGAACCTGCATGAGGTGGTCAAAGCGCGCGCCCTGTTTGCCACCCACTATCATGAACTGGCTCAGCTTGAATCCTTACTCGCCCATACCCACAATATCTCCATGACGGCGCGCGAATGGAACGGCGAGTTGATCTTCCTGCACGAAGCCAAACGCGGCGCAGCCGATCGCTCCTACGGCGTGCAGGTGGCGCGTCTGGCCGGAATGCCGCCGGTGGTGGTGGCCCGCGCCAAAGACATACTGGAGCGACTGGAGACCGATAAGGCGCATCAGCTCAAACTGGACGATCTGCCCCTGTTTGCCACGGTTCAGGCGCAGGTTGCGGTTGCTGCGGTGCAAAAGTCCGCCGAAACCGAGCTGGAAAAGGCGATCAAAGGCATCAATCCGGACGACCTCAGCCCCCGTGAGGCCCTGGAAGTTATCTATCGTTTAAGGGGTCTGGTGTAACGTAGGTAAAGATAAATGCCGCCCGCAGGTGAACCCGCCCCCATGCTGACCAAGACCAGTCCCGCCCTGCTGAGCCACAGTATTGACGGCGCGTTGCTGCGTCGCAAACTGACCGAGGCCTATGAGGACTCGACCGGTGACGTGGCCGACTTGCGGCGCAAGGCGGTGGCCATTCTCAAGCGCGAATGGGATATGGCGCGCGAAAGCCTGCTCTCACACGTTGAGGACCACCGCGGCGGACTATCGACGGCGCGTGAACTGTCGAAGCTGGCTGACGAGATCATCACCGCCCTGTGGGACTTTACCCTGACCCACGTCTATCGCGCGCGTAATCCGACCGAGGGTGAGCGTCTGGCGCTGGTCGCGGTAGGCGGCTATGGGCGCGGCGAACTGGCTCCTTATTCCGATCTCGACCTCTTGTTTTTGCGGGCGTGGAAGGAAACGCCGCACTCCGAAAGCGTGATCGAATTCATCCTCTATTCGTTGTGGGATCTGGGCCTCAAGGTCGGGCACGCCTCGCGCACGGTCGATGAAAGCCTCAAAATGGCGCGTGAAGATCACACCGTCATGACCGCGCTTCTCGAATACCGCCCTCTGGCTGGCGATAGCGGGCTGGTGCAGTATCTGAAAGAAAAGCTGGCGCTCGATGTCATGCGTCACGGCGCGTCTGATTTCGTCACGGCCAAGCTGGAGGAGCGCGATTTCCGTCACGCCAAGGCCGGGACGACGCGTTATGTCGTGGAACCGAACCTCAAAGAGGGCAAAGGCGGCTTACGCGACCTGCATACCCTGTTCTGGATCGCCAAATACCTCGCCGGGGCCACCCCCGCGCCGGTGCTGCGCGAAAGCCAGAAACCGCAGGCGGCGGGTGGCTGGGGCGTGCTTGATCCGCTTCTCACCGAAAAAGAGCGCATGGCCTTTGTTCAGGCCTTCGACTTCCTGTGGAAGGTACGCATCCTGATCCACATGACGGCGGGCCGCGCCGAAGAACGCCTGAGCTTCGATCTTCAGCCGGAAATCGCCCGCCGCATGGGCTATGTCGAAGCCGATGGCGAACCGGCGGTCGAACGTTTCATGCGCCGCTATTTTCTGGTGGCCAAGGAGGTGGGGGCGCTGACCCGCATCTTCTGCACCAAGCTGGAGGCGCAGCAGACCAAGCCGCTGCAACGCCTGACGCACTTTTTCCAGTCGGGGCTTTTGTCACTTAGCAAGCCGGAACATCCGGGCCTGATCATCGACTCGGGCCGTCTGAGCGTGCAGAGCCCGGACGTGTTCAAAAAGGCCCCCATCGCCATGTTCAAGCTGTTTCGCATGGCGGACCGGCTGGAGATGGACCTGCACCCGGACGCCTTCACGGCGGTGGCGCGTAACCTGAAGCTGGTCAATGCGGCGCTGCGCCGTGACAAGGCCGTGGCCGAGGTCTTTCTGGATATACTGGTGCGCGGCAAAAACCCCTATCGTACCCTGTCTCTGATGACCGAGACGGGACTTCTGGGGCGCTATATCCCTGAGTTCGGGCACATCGTGGCCCAAACCCAGTTCAATATGTACCACACCTATACGGTCGATGAGCACACGCTGCGCGCCATCGGCATCATCCGCGACATCGAACTGGGGCAGCATAAGGAAGATCACCCGCTGGCCACCTCGCTGATCCCCAATCTGGCCAATAAGGACACCCTCTATCTCGCCATGTTGCTGCACGATGTGGGCAAGGGCGGCGAACTGGGGCAGGAGATTGAGGGCGAAATCGCTGCCCGGCGCGCCTGTGCGCGGCTGGGCCTCGAAAAGTGGCAGATAGATCAGGTGGCGTGGCTGGTGCGCCATCATCTTGTCCTGTCCGACTATGCGCAAAAGCGCGATGTGTCCGACCCCGAAACCGTGGCCTCCTTTGCGCGCATCGTCGAAACGCCCGAGCGTCTGCGTCAGCTTCTGGTTCTCACGGTCGCCGACATCCGCGCCGTCGGGCCGGGTGTGTGGAACGGCTGGAAAGGGCAGTTGATGCGTGAGCTACAGGCCGCCACCGAAGCCGCCTTCCGCGGTGGGCGTGGCAGCGAAGGCGACGCCGTGACCCAGGTGCGCGAAGAGATTCAGGCGCGCGCCGCTGCCCTGCGCGAGTCTTTGAGCGCCGGGGATGCGCAGATGCGCGGCTGGCTCGATACAATGGAAGAGTCGTATCTGTTTGCCTTTTCCGCCGACGAAATCCGCCAGCACGCCCGTCAGGTGTGGAGCGCCGCCGAAGGCAAGGCCTCGGCTCAGGCCTATATCGACCATACGCGCAATGCCGCCCGCTTCTGCATTACGGGGCCGGACCGTCCGGGTCTGTTTGCCGATCTGGCGCGTTGTTTCACCAATATGGGCGCTAACGTCGTGGGCGCGCAGGTCTTCACCTCCACCACAGCGCAGGCGCTCGACGTCTTCTATGTGCAGGACACGCAGGGCAAGCCCTTTGGTCATGACGATCCGGGTCGTCTGCGTCAGATGGAACAGGCGCTGGAAAAGGCCGTCGGGGGTGAAGTGGCCGCGCCCCTGATCCATAAGGCTATCAATGCCCACCGCACGGCGGCTTTTGCCATTGCACCGACCGTGGTGTTTGATGACGAGTCCAACCCGCAAATGACCATTATCGAGGTGTCGGGCCGCGACCGTCCGGGGCTTCTGGCCGATGTGGCCAGCGTGCTGGCGCGCGCGCATCTCGATACCGCTTCGGCGCATATCGACTGCTACGGCGAACGCGCGGTCGATGCCTTCTATGTGGTCGATCATTTTACGCGCAAGCAACTCACCAAATCGCAGCGCGACAAGGTCCACCGTGCCCTGACCGATGTGCTGGACCCGCCCTCGGCCCCGACCCGCTCCGCCCCGACGCGGGCACGGGCGTCGATGGCGCGGTAACGGGCCCGTCATTACAAGACTTAACCTCTTATTGAGAAGCTTCCGTAACAATGTCACCCATTGTGTTACGGAGTGCCGCCCATGTGGTCAGCGTTTGGTGGAAAAAAGTCGCATAAGGCGGATGGCCTTAATCAGGACCTGCTGACGGCGATTAATCTGAGCCAAAGCCTTATCGAGTTTGATCTTGAAGGGCATGTGCTCTCCGCCAACGCCAATTTTCTCAACCTGATGGGCTACTCGGCCTCTGAACTGGTGGGCAAGCACCATTCAGCTTTCGTCGATCCGGGCGAGATGCAAAAGCCGGCCTATCGCCAATTCTGGGCGGACCTGAAACGCGGCATTCCCCAAAAGGGAGAGTTCCGGCGTCAGACCAAAGACGGGCACAACGTCTATCTGGAAGCCGTGTATAACCCCATTCTCGATCGATCGGGTCAGCCTTACAAGATCGTCAAAATCGCGTCTGACGTGACCGCCCGCAAGCTGCGCGACCTTGATCTGGAAGGCAAGGTCACGGCGATTTCACGCTCTCAGGCTGTTATCGAATTTGCCCTTGATGGCACAGTGATTACGGCCAATGATGCCTTTCTGAAGGTGATGGGTTATGGGCTCGACGAAATTGTCGGACGACATCACCGCATGTTCGTCATGGAAAACGACGCTAGGAGTGCGGCCTATGCCGACTTCTGGCGGCGACTATTGGCGGGTGAATTCGTCTCTTCGCAGTTCAAGCGGATGAATAAAGACGGGCGCGAGGTCATCCTTCAGGCCACCTATAACCCCATACTGGGCATAGATGGCCGCCCCCTGAAGATCGTCAAATTTGCCTCTGACATCACCCAGCAGGCTCAGAAAGACGCCGACCTTTTGAGCCAGGTCGAAGCCATTTCGCGCGCTCAGGCGGTCATTGAATTCAGTCTGGACGGCACCATTCTCAACGCCAATGACAACTTCCTGAAGGTCATGGGTTATGGGCTGGACGAAATCCGGGGCAAACACCACCGGATGTTCGTGGATGAAGCCACCGCCAACAGCGACGCCTATCGCGAATTCTGGACCAGGCTGGCGCGCGGCGAATTCATTTCCGCAGAATTTCAGCGCCACGCCAAGGGCGGGCGATCCGTCTATATTCAGGCCTCTTACAACGCCATTCTGGACGTGAATGGCAAGCCGTACAAGGTCATAAAATACGCCACCGACGTCACTGCCCGACGCGTAGCGCTCAACCGGACGACGGAGCTGTCCCACTCGCTACAGGACCTGTCGGCAGCGGTTGAGGAGATGGCGGCCACGGGCCGATCGATTTCTGACACCATGTCGCAAACCAAGGCGGCCGCCGATCAGGCCAATCAGTCCGTTAACGAAGCCGACGACAGCGCCCGGCAACTGGCCGTTGCGGCGGCGCAGATGGACGGCATCGTCGAGATGATCAGCAACATCACCAGCCAGATCAATCTTCTGGCGCTGAACGCCACCATCGAATCGGCCCGCGCCGGCGAAGCCGGGCGCGGCTTCGCCGTTGTGGCGACCGAGGTCAAAAATCTGGCCACTCAGGCGCGCAGGGCCACCGAACAGATTGTCGGCGAAATCGCCGGCGTGCGCGCCAGCTCTGCCGCCGTGGTCAATGCGCTCGACGCCATTCGCACCACCGTTTCGAACGTTCAGGAGCAGGTCCTGTTCACAGCGGGCGCCGTCGAAGAACAAAGCGCCACATCTCAGGACATGGCGCGCAACATGCAGATCGCCTCCTCAGAAGCCGAAAACATCGTTCGGGCTGCCTGAGCGCTCGGCGTAAGTGCTTAAGGTCAAGGAATGAATCGAGCACGGTCTCGTGGCCCGATTATGTGGCTTTAGTCGCAAAATTTAAGCCTTTATCGCTTAAAAAGCAGGGACAGCGAGGGGGCACATGGAACGGATATTAAATTACTCGCCCCGCTCAGCCGCCATGCGGGTGTAGCGCTGCTTTAATTCCCTAATCAGAGTGTCGTGTGGGATTAGAGCGGAATGATTTTAGGTGGAAACGGCATAGCGCGATAGCGCCTCCCCTGATTTCAGGGGAGGGTGGCGCGTAGCGCCGGGTGGGGTTAAAGCAGGGGTGTTAACCCCACCGTCTTTGACGCCTGAGCGGCGTCAAATCCACCTCCCCTGAAATCAGGGGAGGTGCTTGAATGATGATTCCATTAAAAGTCATACCGATCTAGCGCCCCGGCGGCCTCTTCGGACAGGCCGCTGTGCAACGCGCGGTCCAGTCAGAGCTTCACAACACTCATATGGCGGGCTAACTTGATGAAAGACAGGCGCCCGTCGGGTGCTCAAATTGGGAATGTCGGGTGAATTTTTCAGGGCGAAATCCAACTAGGCGAAACCGCAAAATAGGTTGCAAGAGCCAAGGATATAAACGCCGAAAATCTTTTGGCATTCCGAACCCCAGTAACGATTCTAGGTGCTTTTATGAAAAGCTCAACTCTGCCGTGGAATTCGAATATGCCTTGAACTCGCAACGTTTTACCGTATTCGTCGAGCCAACTGCTCCGGGATGGAAATACTTCCTCTCTGTCCAAGATATCATCGAGTTGTTGAAGCTAATTCCAGAGGCGGATCGCGCAGGTCTTTCGGTTGTGGTCTTCCGCCAACCCAAGCGTAAAGAGCGCATTTTTAGCCCCGTATGGGGCCGCATGGCCTACTGGGCGGAATTCGGGCGTCATACGGGGATGAGCGTTGTTATTGAGGCGCAGCCTCTCGACTACAACTATCGGCTAAAAAAACATGTCGGCCCAGTATTTACGCAGGAACTTGACGCGTTGCGCCGAGACGGCCATCGCGTTGATATAACATCCAGATACATCGAAATCTCATGCCCGCCCGAAGCTATCAGGGCTACGCAACTCTTTCGGACCGTGCCGCATGAGATTGGTCATCACCTTGACTATCAGCAGAAGGTGGAAGCCGCGTTTGATCGTAACGAAGGTGAATTGGATGATCTTATATCACTTTTTTTCGCGCGCCCGCAGCAAGAGCGTGAGGCTTTTGCCGACAGGTACGCAGAAGAGGTCATGGGCGCTTTCCGTCGTCACGGCATAGTTCCCTTTCCACCGCTAAGTAACCGCGTTGAGGCGGGCCTTAACCCAGACTGGTTTTTCTTTGATGCGGTTTCAAAATATCCGTAATATCGGCAAAAACCGGCCGTCCCGCCCCATTAACCCCTCTCCGCTTGCTAATTCCTGCGGCTAGGGTAAGAGCGAAACCGATTGCTCTCCTTTAAGGCCATACCGCGTGTCTCAGGAAACCGGGTCGAAACCCACCAGCGTTGTGCGTTCCTCGCTTGTCTTTGGCGGCATGACTTTGGTCAGTCGCGTCATGGGCTTTGCCCGTGATCTGGTCATCACCGCCGTCATGGGGGCGTCAGGCAATATCGCCGCCGATGCCTATGCCACGGCGCTGACCTTCCCTAACCTGTTCCGTCGTATCTTTGCCGAAGGCGCCTTCACCGCCGCCTTTGTGCCGGCCTATTCGGCGGCGCTGGAAACCGAAGGCCCCGAAGCGGCGGATCGACTGGCGCGCGACGCCATGGCCACCATGACGATGATCGCCATTATCCTCAGCGCGCTGGCCATGATCTTCATGCCGCAGGTCATGGCCGTGTTTTCGCACGGCTATGCCGACGATCCGGCCAAGATGCGTCTGACCATCATTCTGACCCAGATCACCATGCCCTATCTGCCGTGCATGACCATGGTGGCGCTGTTGTCCGGGGTGCTGAATGCGCGCGGACGCTTCGCCCTGTCGGCCTTTGTGCCGACCCTGCTCAACCTGTTTATGCTGGTCTTTGTGTGGTTCGGTAAGGACCCGATACACGCCTCCTATCTGGCGGCCATCGGGGTTTTGACCGCCGGTGTGGCGCAGGCGGCGCTGCTGGTCTGGGGCTGCCGCAGGACGGGGGCGCGTATCGGGTTTGTGTGGCCAAAGCTGACGCCGCAAATGCGCGGCCTGCTGCTGCTGGCTGTGCCGGGTGCGTTGGCCGCCGCCGCGACGCAGATCAATGTCTTCGTCTCCTCGCTGCTGGCGTCGGGCGTCAATGGGGCGCGCACCTGGCTGAGCGTCGCCGACCGTCTGTATCAGTTGCCGCTGGGGCTGGTCGGGGTGGCCATCGGCGTAGCGCTGTTGCCGACCCTGTCGCGGGCGGTGCAGTCGGGCGATACGGAGCGTTCGCAAAGCGTGATGGACGATGCCGTGCTGTTTGCCATGGCCCTGACCCTGCCCGCCGCGGCGGCGTTGATCGCCATGCCCTTCTTCCTGATCGACGGCCTTTATACGCGGGGGGAGTTCCTGTTGCACGACGCGCAGGAAACGGCCCGTGCCCTGCTGCATTATGGCTGGGGCGTGCCGGCCTTTGTGCTGGCGCGTGTACTGACCCCGGCCTTTTTCGCGCGTAAGGACACCTATGGGCCGATGAAGTTCGCCCTGGTGTCGGTGGGGGTCAATCTGGCCTGCGGCCTGACCCTGTTCCCGTTGATCGGGGTGGCGGGTCTGGCCATCGGCACCTCGGCGGCGGCCTGGGTCAATGTCGGCCTGATGTGGTGGACGCTGAGCCGTCGCAAGACGTGGTCACTGGGCCCCAAGGCGGCGGCGGGCCTGCTGAAGATCATCATGGCCGGGGCGCTGATGGGGGCCTTCTGCGCGCTGGCTTCGCACTATCGCGCGGTGATCGAAGGCGCGATTGAGCCCCTGACGCATCATCTGACCAAGGAAATCGCCATTGTGGGCGTTTGTCTCGTCGGACTTTTCGTTTATATCGCCCTTCTGTTCGCAACACGGGCCGTCCGCCCGTCCGACATCAAGAAAGCCCTGCGTAAGGGGTGATACCAAGGGTCATTGAAAATGACTCTTGGTATTCGTTTCGAGAATGTCTTATGTCTTTGATATATATGAGACATTCGCGAGTTTTTAAACGGCCGGATGCGTCAGCATCTTCGGGCGTTGGTATAAGAGGGTCCACACATGCGTATTCTGTCCGGTATTCAGGCGTCCGGTTCGCTCCACCTCGGCAACTATCTCGGCGCACTCAAAAAGTTCGCCGATATGCAATCCCTTGAGGCCACGCGCTTCTACATGATTGCCGATCTGCACGCGATCACCGTCTGGCAGGACCCGGACAAGCTGTTGTCGCAGACGCGCGAAATCGCCGCCTGCTACCTCGCGGCGGGCGTGGACCCGGCCAAGTCGGCCATCTTCCCGCAATCGGCGGTGCGCGCCCATTCGGAGCTGGCGTGGATTTTCAACTGCGTGGCGCGTCTGGGCTGGCTCGACCGCATGACGCAGTTCAAGGACAAGGCGGGCAAGGACAAGGAACGCGCCTCGATCGGCCTCTATACCTATCCGGTGCTTCAGGCCGCTGACATCCTGCTGTACAAGGCCACCCACGTACCGGTGGGCGAGGATCAGCGTCAGCACCTTGAACTGACCCGCGACGTGGCCAAGAAGTTCAACCACGACTATAAGGTGGACTACTTCCCCCTGCCGGACACGCTGTATCAGGGGCCGGGCGCGCGCATCATGAGCCTACGTGACGGGCTGGCCAAGATGTCGAAGTCCGACCCTTCGGACAATTCGCGCATCAACCTGACCGACGATGCCGACACCATCGCCTCCAAGATCAAGAAGGCCAAGTCGGACGCCGAGGTGCTGCCGACCGAGGAGACCGGTCTGTCTGAGCGCCCGGAAGCCAAAAATCTGGTCGGTATCTATGCGGCTCTGGCCGGGGTGTCGGTGCAGGACGTGCTCAACGACTTTGGCGGCAAGGGCTTTGGCGCGTTCAAACCGGCGCTGGCCGAGGTGGTGGTGGACAAGATGTCGCCTATCTCCGAGCGTCTGCGCGGGCTATTGAATGATCCGGCAGAGGTTGACCGCGTGCTCAAGCTGGGGGCCGAAGCGGCCGAAGCGGCGGCGGAACCGGTGGTCAGGGACGTCAAGAAGATCGTTGGACTGTGGGGCTAAATTTGGAGGACACCATGCGTAAGTTTATCGTTCTGTCTGTGGCGGCGCTTTCGCTGGGCGCTCTGGCGGCTTGTGACGGCGGTCATTCGACCGCTGAGGTCAAGACCGAAACGGAATCCAACGGCGTCACCACGGTGAAGACCAAGACCGATGTCGATGGCGTCAAGACCGAAAGCGGCCTTGAGCTGACGCACTATGCGGTGCGTGCGGCGCTGGGGCAAAACCCCAATACGGGCGGCTATGTCACCATCAAGAATATCGGCAAGGACGACGACCGTCTGGTCTCGGTGGCCTGTGATTGCGCCGAAAAGGTCGAGTTGCACACCATGAAGATGGACGGCGACAAGATGATGATGTCGCCCGTGCCGGAAGGCTTTGAGGTCAAGGCCGGTCAGACGCTGGAACTGAAGCCCGGCGGCAATCACATCATGCTAATGGGGCTTAAGACCCGTCCGGCCGATGGCGAGACGCTGAGCCTGACGCTCAACTTCGCCAAGGCCGGGACGGTGAAGATCGAGGCTCCCGTTTCGAACGCGCCTCTGTCCGGTGCAGCGGAACACAGCGGGCACTAAACTTTAAAGCGGCTCACAAACTCAGCGAAGGCGGCCCGCACGGTGGACACCGAGTGTGGGTCGTATTTCATGAAGCCGAAGCGATCGGCCCCCAGCTCATCAAAGGCATGGGTGGAATCGACGACAACCGTCTCCAGCGGCACGCCCTGAGCCCGCAGGCGACGCACGGCTTTCAAAGACAAGCTGAAACGCGCCAGATGATCCTTAAGCGCAATGACCATCAGGGTCGGGATTTGCCGCCGCCACGCCTTATCCATCGAACGGGCGAGGAAGTTGACATAGGGATACATCAAGAAGAGGCCACGCACCTGCGTCAGCGGCTCCGGGCTGGGGTCGCTGAGCCGCGCTTCACCGGCACGGGTCAGGGGTTGCGTCATCAGGTCCATGATCGCCCATGCCCCGTGGCTCCAGCCGGCGAGCAGTATGCCGTTCACCTCCGGCCGTTGCGACAGGCCCCACAGCAGGGCCAGCACGTCGCCTGAGCGCGTATAGCCCCTCAGCCATAATCCATTGCAGGCCAGAAAGGCCGCCAGTCGCCGCTTCATCCCACGCGGGGCATAGGAATCGATGATCACCGCTCTCAGGCCCAGCGATACGGCGTAATCGGCAAACAGGGTGATGTTGCGGCCTACACCGCCGCAGCCGTGAAACAGCACAACGGTCAGGCGCGGCGCAGAATCGGGCGCGCCGCGCACCGTGACGTGCGGCCATAACCGCTCAAACCGCTGTTGCAGGCTGTCCATCAGCTTGCGGCAACGGCCCGTGTCGGCACGTCCATCTCAAACACCTCCTGCAGAAAGCCGAGCAGGCCTTCGGTGGTGCCATCCACCGCGGATTGATCGTGGTGCATGGGGTTGAAGCCGCCGAAGCTTTCCTCGTCATAGGCATGGGTGGCGTCGAAGCTGAGGATATCAACGTTCAGGCCGTCGGTTTTCAGTCGCTCCAGCACCGAAACGGCGCGGGCATAGGGGGTCAGGTGGTCCTTTCGTGCCAGCGCGACGCGGGTGCGCGGACGGTAGAGCCAGGGGTGACGCAGGCTGCGCGCCGGGAAGCTGATATAGGGATAGACGAGGAACAGGCCGCGCACGTGGTCGATCAGGGTCGGGTCGGGATCGGCCAGCTTGGCCTCACCGGGACTTTTGAGCGGCTCGGTCATCAGGTCCATGATCGACCAGCCACCGTGGCTCCAGCCCGACAGGACAATTTGATCCGGAATAACTTCGGGCAGGGCTGAAATGCCCTTGATGGCCGCCAGCACGTCGCCGGAGCGCTCATAGCCTTGCAGGGCCAGCCCCGTACAGACCAGCGACACGCCGTGCGACCGGCCCCAGCCCCGCGCTTTGAGCGAATCGACGACATAGGCCCGCACACCGATGGCGGCGGCGGCTTCGGCGTAGTGATAGATGTGCGGGCGAACGCCACCGCAGCCGTGGAACAGGATCAGGGCCGGGCGCGGTGCGGTATCGGCCGGTCCGAACGCCTCGGTACAGGGCGACAGCCGCGCCCACCGCTCAGCCAAAGTCTCAGGCATGAAAAATCCCTCGGAAAGACGTCCCCGAGGGATAGATACCACGCGATATGACTTTGTACATCCTTCCCTGTGAAGCAAGGGAGTCGGCTCGTTGGTGAAACGCCGGGCAAGCGAAGCGTCCATGCGGAGTCTCAAGGCTTGCCCCACCCACCGCTTCGCGGTCCCCCCTCCCCGCTGTCGCAGGGAGGGATGTAGCGGAAATTACTCCGGTTAATGCCGGAAGACGCGGATGCCGGTAAACGCCATGGTCAGGCCCGCCTCATCGGCAGCGGCGATGACATCCGCGTCCTTGATCGAGCCGCCCGGCTGAATCACGGCCGTGGCCCCGGCAGCCGCCGCTTCGAGCAGGCCGTCCGGGAAGGGGAAGAAGGCCTCCGACGCACAGGCCGAACCCTTGGCCAGCGACTCGCTCAGGCCGATCTTTTCCGCCGCTTCCTGTGCGCGCAGGGCGGCGATGCGGGCGGAGTCGCGACGGTTCATCTGACCGGCCCCGATGCCCGCCGTGCGGCCGTCCTTGGCATAGACGATGGCGTTCGACTTGACGTGCTTGGCGACGGTGAAGGCGAACAGCATGTCCTCGATCTCGGTCGGGGTCGGTTGACGCTTGGTGACGATCTTAAGGTCGGCGGCGGTGATACGCGCCGTGTCGCGCGACTGCACCAGAAGCCCGCCCGCCACGCTGCGGAACACCTGACCGCCCGACAGCGGATCGGGCAGGGAACCCGTGACCAGCAGGCGCAGATTCTTCTTGGCCTTGACGATCTCCAGCGCTTCGTCGTCGGCTTCGGGGGCGACGATCACCTCGGTGAAGATTTCGACGATCTTTTCCGCCGTGGCGGCGTCCAGCTTGCGGTTCAGCGCCACAATGCCGCCAAAGGCCGACACGTCGTCGCATTCCAGCGCGCGCTTATAGGCGGTCAGCAGATCCGGGCCGACGGCCACGCCGCAGGGATTGGCGTGCTTGACGATGACGCAGGCCGGTTGCTCAAATTCGGCCACCAACTCGATCGCCGCATCGGTGTCGGCGACGTTATTATAGCTCAGTTCCTTGCCCTGAAGCTGCTTGGCCGTGGCGACACCCGGACGGTCCTCGCCGGTTTTGTAGAAGGCGGCCGATTGATGCGGGTTTTCGCCGTAACGCATGGTTTGCAGGCGCGCACCCGCAAGGGTCTTGCGCAGCGGATAACCATCTCCCAGTTGTTCTGCGAACCAGGTCGAAACGGCGCTGTCATAGGCGGCGGTACGCGCAAAAGCGCGCGCGGCCAGCGATTTACGCAAAGACAGACTTGTCTGACCATCGCCTTGCATGGCGGCGATCACTTCATCCATGCCGGCCTTATCGACGCAGACGGCGACATAGGGGTGGTTCTTGGCTGACGAACGGATCATGGCCGGCCCGCCAATGTCGATGTTTTCAATGGCCGCTTCAAAACCGCCGCCCGAAGCCACAGTGTTTTCAAAGGGATAGAGGTCGATCCACACGATGTCGATAGGGGCGATATCGTGATCGCTCAGCGCTTTGGCGTGCTCCGGTGCGTCACGATAGGCCAGAAGACCGCCATGCACCTTGGGGTGCAGGGTCTTGACGCGGCCATCCATCATTTCCGGAAATTGCGTAAGGTCGGACACGTCCTTGACGGCGATGCCGGCCTTGTCGATAGCGGCGCGCGTTCCGCCGGTTGAGATGATTTCGACACCCGCCGCCACCAGAGCCTGCGCCACCTCGATCAGGCCGGTCTTGTCCGACAGGGAAATAAGCGCGCGCTTCGGCGTAACCAGATCGGGGGCGGGCGGGAAATCAGGGGCGGCGGGCATAGGCGCATCCATACTAAAGAAGGGGAAAGATGCGCGCGGTTTACACAAGGGGGGCGCAAAAGAAAACCCACAATCCCCCTTCATTTGTAACGGAAAATGTGAGGTCAGAGAGTGAAACGTTTAAGCTGTTTTCCTGTCTGACGAAGCCTCACGCCTCCGCAGGCGACAGCTTCCAGCGGATGCGCAGAGGGGTGGCCAACCGCACCGTGCCGCGCAGCAGAAGCGTCGTCGATTTGCGCGGCTGACCACGTTCAAAGACACTCGACTCTTCGATACTGACCTCGCGCGCGTCATGCCGGAGCCACCAGCCGCGTCCCCCCGGCCCGCGCAGCAGGATAGAGCGCTTGTCACGCGCCAGTGAGGCCTGCACCTCCGGGTGCAGCACAAAGCGCAGGGCATAGGGGGCCTGTTCCGGCAGGTCCTTCTTCGGCTCGACCGGGATCAGCTTTTCTTCGCCACGCAGTTCGTCGCGCTGCGGATCAACATACAGGCGGCGTTCGTGCTTGATGCCGAAAACGGGACGCCAGCCTTCGTGCTCCATCTCGATCAGCGAGCCTGCGTCTTCGGATTCGATGCGGCGGCTGCGGATGCGATAGCGCAGCCCCTCAAGGCCGAAATGCAGCAACTCCCCAAAGCGCCCGGTGATGGGGCTGAGGATGGGCAGATCGCCCAGTGTCAGGGTGTTGGCGGCATTGATAATGCGGAATTCGTGGTGGTCCGAATGCCCCGGTGCCCAGCCCGGCGTGACAAACAGCTTGTCACGCCCGCCTGACACCTCGAAATTCATAGGGTGATCGCAAGCCGCGTAACCCAGAGCCCCAAAGCGCGGTTCGCCTGTATCGACGAAGACGGTCAGCGAGCGCCCGATCAGCCGCTGATAACGGCCATGCTCCAGCGATACCGGCAGGGAGGTCGGGGCCAGAGGGCGCTTTTCTTCGTGCAGCAGGGCCGGGGCCACCTGTTCGGCCAGCAGGGATTCTGACCCTTGAAAGGCGCACAGCGACCCATCCGGATGCGACAGGGTGCGCACAAAGCGGCTGAGGCGTTCGATGGCGGTTTCGAGATATTCCGGAATGACCAGCCCGCGCTGGTTCAGCCCGTCCTCGATCAGCAGCAGATCATAGAGCAGTTCCAGCCCCGCCTGCACGCTGCGTGACGCGTGTGAACCGTCGGGCAATATGGTGCGTTTCAGGGCCTTGGGCAGGATGTTCAACCCCTTGCGCCGCAGACTGTCGCCCGCGCGGCCGGACAGGACGCAGCCGACCAGCACCAGCGCCGTGGCTTTTTGCGCGTACCAGGCCAGATTGCGCGGCAACCGCCACAGATGGCGGGCCTGTTCGGCCATGGACTGCGCCAGACAGTGGGCTTCGGCTTCGGAGGCATAGGCCGACAGGCGGCGCGCAAAGACGCTCAGGTTAATCAGGCGGCGCGCCAGCACCCCCTGATCCCAGGCAAAGGGTGTCCATTTGCGGAAGGTCTTGTCCCACAGCAGGAAGAGGCGCAGGCCTTCCTTCACCCCATCCTCGCCTTGCGTGAACAGGTGGCGCAGCCAGCAGAAGCGGTGAAGCTCAATCGCAAAGGCACGGGTGGGGGAGGGGCGGTTCCATGGATCGCCTGTGCCCTGCACGCTCATGCGCGCGCCACCGAGGCTATAGCGACCCGACATCATGGCCTTGCCCAGGTGCGGATTGGGCGGGCGGATTTCGTGGGGAGCGGCGATAAAGCCTTCGATGGCGGGGCCGCGTAAGGACAGGCGATAGCCCGGCATCCCGAAGATTTCAGCCGCGGCCTGACGGCGCGCCCACGCCCGCACGACCTTGCCCCACGGTATACGCACCGCGGCATGACCGGCTATGGCAATGGGCTGCTCATAGACCTGCATCGGGTCAGAGACCCTTGAGCGACTTGATATTGGCGGCGTAGGCGTCCGGCCCGCCCTTGAAGACCGCGGTGCCGGCGACCAGCGCCGTGGCCCCGGCGGCCACGCAGGCAGCGGCGTTTTGCAGGTTCACGCCGCCATCAACCTGAAGCACGGCGGGATGGCCCAGCGCGTCCAGCTTTTTGCGCACGGCTTCGATCTTGCGCAGCTGGCTTTCGATAAAGCTCTGCCCGCCAAAGCCCGGATTGACGCTCATCAACAGGATCAGGTCGAGGTCGTCCATGATCCATTCCAGACCCTCGAGCGGCGTCGCGGGATTGAGCACTACCCCGGCCTTGGCCCCCAGGTGGCGGATCTGCTTCAGCGTGCGGTGCAGGTGCGGGCCCGATTCCGGATGTACGCTCATATAGTCGGCCCCGGCGGCTCGGAAGGCCTCAAGGTAGGGATCGACCGGCGTCACCATCAGGTGCACGTCAAAGGTCTTTTGCGTATGCGGACGCAGGCTTTTCACCACATCCGGCCCGATGGTCAGGTTGGGCACGAAATGCCCGTCCATCACATCAATATGAATCCAGTCGGCCCCAGCGGCGTCGATGGCGCGCACCTCCTCGCCCAGCTTGGAGAAGTCGGAGGCCAGAATCGAGGGGCAAATCAGCGGCGTGGTCATGCAGAACTCTTAAGCGGGGTTGCGTTTCAGGTGCGCGACGAAGAACCCGTCCTGCCCTCCCTTACGCTGATGCGGCAGCAATCTCAACCAGCCTTCGGGCGCAAATGAGGCGGCGGGTATGTCCGGGTGCTGATCGGCGCTGTGGCGGACAAGGGTGAAGTCCTTGTTCCGGCGCAGGAAGGCCAGAATCTGCGTTTCGCCTTCCTCACGTTCCAGCGAACAGGTGCAGTAGAGGAAGTCGCCGCCGGGTTTGACACGCGGGGCCAGCGCATCAAGCAGGCGATGCTGAACATCGGCCAGCTTGGCGACATCGGCGGGGCGGGTGGCCCACAGCACGTCCGGCTGACGGCGATAGGTGCCGGTGGCCGAACAGGGCGCATCGACCAGCACCACGTCGAAGGCGCGTGGATCATCGAAGGTCGAGGCGTCGGCATTGTGGATTTCGGCGCTCATGCCAATGCGCGACAGATTGTCCTCAACGCGCTTGAGGCGGTTTTTGGACCGGTCGATGGCGACGGTCTGCGCGCCTTTGGCGATCAGTTGCAGCGTCTTGCCGCCCGGTGCGGCGCAGACATCGAGCGCGGTTTTGCCGCTGAGGTCGCCCAGCAGATTGACCGGGGTAGCGGCGGCAATGTCCTGCACCCACCACTTCCCGGCCTCGTAGTCAGCCCACTGACGCAGATCGCCGCGCAGGCTTGAGCGCAGATTGACCGGACCGACGGCTTCGCCTTGAAGGGCCTCAGCCAACGCATCACGGTCGGCTGCACTGCGGAAGCTGAGGTCGGTCGCCGGTTCCTCGGTCAGGACGCCGGCCATGCCCGCCGCATTGTCCTCGCCATAGGTTTGCACCCAGCGCTGCCATAGCCAGTCGGGCACAAGGCGCTTTGGATTAACGTCGGACAGCTTGCCGTCACGGATCAGGCCACGCAGGATGGCATTGATCAGCCCCTTGAATGGGCGGGTCTTGTTTTCACGCTCGGCGATTTTCACCGTCGTTGAAACGGCGGCGAAGTCGGGCACCTGCATGAAGAAGATTTGCGCCATGCCGATGCGCAGAAGTTGACGCACCGCTTCGGGCGGCATCTTCTGCGTCTTCTTGTGAATGACGTGATCAAGCTGCCCCAGACGGCGCAGCACCAGCAGGGCCAGGGCGCGGGCAAAGGCGCGTTCGGTTTCCGACAGTTTGATGAAGTCGGCGCTGGCTGCGGCTTCATCAAAGCCGCTGCGTTTTTCAAGCGCCGCTTCGATCAGGGTAATGGCCGCTACGCGCGCCGCGATGCCGATATCGTTTTCCATGCTTTCCGCAGCGTCCGGCTTCGGGCGGCTGGGGCGGGCGGAAGGGCGGGGCTTGGCGGCGGGTGGGCGGAAAGGCTTGCCAGAGGGGCGGCCGGAATGTTGGGACATGCAAACTCTCAAAAGATGCTGTGCGTTACGTCTGTCTCCCTGTTGAACGGGGAGACAGTGGCCAGAAAGGCCGGATGAGGCGCCGCTATATCAGCAAAAGTCCTGCGCCCCAACCCGCACATACCAAGGGTCATTGGAAATGACTCTTGGTATGCCTTTCGAGACTGTCTCATGTCACCGACACATATGAGACAGTCTCGAGTTTTCAACGGCCGGATGCGGTCGGCATCTTCGGCCGTTGGTATTTATGTCGTCGGCACGCTGGTCATGCCACCTCGACGGTTGCCCATCCGCACACCCAGTTCCATCAGGGCGCGCACACGGTTGTCCGTTGCCGGGTGGGTCGAGAAGAGATTGTCCATCCGCTTACCCGACAACGGGTTGATGATAAACATGTGCGCCGACGCCGGATTGCGTTCCGCTTCGTGGTTCGGGATGCCGTGGGCGTACTGTTCGATCTTGTGCAGGGCGCGGGCGAGGCTTTCCGGATCGCCGCACAGCTCGGCCCCGACGCGGTCGGCCTCGTATTCGCGGACCCGCGAAATGGCCATCTGCACCAGCATGGCGGCCAGAGGTGCGACAATGGCCATCAGGATGGCGGCAATCGGATTGATACCGTCTTCATCATCGCTATTCCCGCCAAAGAACATGGCGAAGTTAGCGATCGACGAAATGGCACCGGCCAGCGTCGCCGTTACCGTCATGATCAGGGTGTCGCGGTTTTTCACATGCGCCAGTTCGTGCGCCATCACGCCGCGAATCTCGCTGCGGTCCAGCATCCGCAACAGACCGGTCGTGGCGGCCACGGCGGCGTTTTGCGGATTGCGGCCGGTGGCAAAGGCGTTGGGCTGATCATTGTGGATGATATAGACCGCTGGCATGGGCAGGCCCGCCCGGTGACTCATTTCGACGATATCGTCGTAATAGGTACGGATCAGGCCATTCGCACTGGCCGGATCGACGGGTTCGGCCCGGTAGGCCTTCAACACCATCTTGTCGGAGTTCCAGTAGGCAAACGCATTCATGGCCAGGGCCAGGCCAAGCGCGATCAGCATACCCGTAGGCCCGCCAATCGCCAGTCCGATCGCGCCAAACAGCGCGGTCATACCCGCCAGAAGCATAAAGGTCTTGAACGGGTTCATGGGTAAGAAGCTCTCCTGAGTGTTAAGTATTAGGGTTGCGACGGCATCCCTTGCGAAATACATATAAGGAAAGCGCAGACAAATTTAAGGCACTTACGAAAATGTCATCTGAAAAAAACGACGAGACGACTTCGCAATCGATTGATGATGCTGAAAAAGCGGTGGAGCCAGAGCGCGTTTTGACACCGGCGGCGCAGCGCGCTCTGGCCGAAGCCGCCGAACGCCGCGCTCAGGCGGAAAAAGAGGCGGTCGAGCGGCCTTACGAAGACGGCGGCCCAGCCGGTCTTGAGCCCACACGCTTTGGCGACTGGGAACGCAAGGGTATCGTCAGCGATTTTTAAGTCGGAATCCCCTGATTACAGGGGCTTACCCCTGCAACTCCGCCAATATCGCCTGAACCGCCACCACAGGGTCGGGAGCGCGGGTAATCGGACGGCCGATGACCATGTGCGTCGCCCCATTGCGGATGGCATCCGCTGGGGTGGCGATGCGCTTCTGGTCATTGGCGTCGGCCCAGGCCGGACGCACGCCGGGGGTGACAATCAGGAAGTCAGCCGGGACGCGGGCGCGGATCATCGTGGCTTCGTGCGGGCTGGCGACCACGCCGTCCATACCGGCTTCGACCGCCTGATCGACCCGGCGTTTGACCAGGTCTTCCAGCGCCATGCCATAGCCCATCTCATCGAGATCATCCTGCTTCAGTGTCGTCATGACCGTGACGCCCAGCAGTTTGGTGTGGCCCTGACGGCCGCGCACAGCCGCCTTCATCACCTGCGGCTCCGCATGGACGGTCAGCATATCGCAGGCCCCGCGCGAAATGGCTTCGGCGGCCCCTTCGACCTGAGCGCCAATATCGTGCAGCTTCCAGTCCTGAAACACCTGTTTGCCGCGCGCGCCCAGTTCCTCGGTCAAAGACAGACCGCCCTGTCCCAGAAGCGTCAGGCCGATCTTGTAATAGCTGACGTGATCGCCCAGCGCCTCAACCAGATGGCGGGCAGAGGCGAGATCGGGCTCATCAAGGGCAACGATGATACGGGGATCGGCGGGCAGGGTCATAACGGCGCTCCGGAAACAGTCGGTTTCCCTTACACCGGATTTTTCAACGCACAATGGGGAAAACGCGCCCCCCGACCTCAGTCTCTGCGAAAGTTTTTCCTGTAACCGGATAGACGGGTCTGTTACACATTGAATCGGTTGCAGGAGGGTGAATGATGTCGGGCGGCTCCTTGGGTCTGGTTGAGCTTTATGTGAACTTCTTCATCACCCTGTTCGCCCTGCTCGATCCCATCGGCAATGTGCCGATCTTTGCGGCAGCTACGCGCACGCAGTCGGAATCGGCGCGGCGCTGGCTGGTGGTCTATATCTCAGCCTTTGCCGCCCTGTTCCTCAGCTTCTTCTTCTTTACCGGTCTGGCCCTGCTTCAGTTTTTCGGCATTTCGATGGACGCCTTCCGCATTGCCGGCGGCATCCTGCTGTTCCTGCTGGGGCTCGACATGACGCGTGGCGATTTTCTGGCCATGTTCGAAGAGACCGAATCCCTGACCGAAGATACGGTCGATGCGCACGGGGCCCCGATCCGGGGTCGTGACCGCGCCAAGAAAACCTTTGAAAAGTTCGTCGTGCCCTTTGCCATCCCGCTGCTGATCGGGCCGGGCGCCATCTCGACCGTCATCATTCAGGCGGGTGAGGCTCAGAAATACGGCATTACGGGTATGGCGGTCGGCCTTGGGGCCATCGTCACCACCTCGCTGGCGGTGCTGCTGACCTTCCTGTTTACCGGGCATATTTCCAAGATGCTCGGCCGCGTCGGCATGGTGGTGGTCATCCGCGTGCTGGGGCTGATCCTGTGTGCCTTGTCGGTGCAGATCATCATTTCGGCCATTTCGACCGTCACGCACGACATTATCGTGCCGGCGGCGGCGCACCCTTATAGCGGGTCGTAGTTTTAACGCACCATCTTGCGCAGGTGGTTGGAGATCAGCTCCAGCGCCCAGTCATCGGGGATGATCTTCAGCAGCGCCGACAGGAACTTGTTAGGCGCGCCCGGCACGCAGATGGCGCGGTTGGCTTCGGCGGCCTGATAGCCTTCGCGGGCCACCTCATCAGCGCCCATCCACATCCATTCCGGCGTCGCCTGACTGATGCGCTCACGCGAGCCCGTGACGTCGTGGAATTCCGAATAGGTATAGCCGGGGCATAGGGCGCTGACGTGCACGCCGTGGTCGCGCGCCTCAAGATGCAGACCTTGCGAAAAGCGCGTCAGATAGGCCTTGACCGGGGCATAGAGGGTGTCGCCCGGCGAGGCGGGCAGGTAAGAGGCCAGAGACGACACATTGACGATGCGGCCGAACTTCTGTTCGATCATGCTTGGCAGGACCAGATAGGCCAGCTCGGTCGGGGCGTGCATCAGTACCCGCAGAAAGGCCTCATGCGACGAAAAGGCATTGCCGATAAAGCCTTCGGGCAGGCCATAACCGGCATTATTGACCAGCCCATCGACCTTGCGCCCCAGCGAAGTCACATAGTCGATCAGCTTTTGCGGCGCGCCCGCTTCGGACAGGTCCGCCACGACAAAATAGGCTTCGACGCCAAAGCGCAGGCGAATTTCCTCGACCAGCTTTTCCAGCCGCTCCTGACGGCGGCCCGTCACCACCACGTCCCAGCCGTGGCTGGCATAGACGCGGGCGAAGGCCAGGCCAATGCCCGATGTTGCGCCGGTAATGAGGGCCAGTCTGCGCATCAGATATTCCGGATAAGGTCGGCGACGGTGATTTTCGAAAGGGTTTCAGTCGCGGCGGCATTGGCCGCTTTCATCGCGCCCGATACCGCCTTGGGGATGGCCTGACCGACAGGGCAGCCATCGGCTCCCGGCGGGGCCGAGCCCAGATGGGCGCAACCGTGCACGGCGTGCAGCACCTGATCCAGCGGGATGGTTTCAGCAGGTTTAAGCAACCATGTGCCGCCGGAGACACCTGAACAGGTATCGACCAGACCGGCCTTGGCCAGTTGCGTGGTCATGCGACGGATAACGACGGGGTTAGTCGGGATAGAGGCCGCAAGAACAGACGAGGATACCGCCTGTTCACGCGAATAGGCCCCTTTGTGGGCCAGATAGGCCAGGGTATGCGCGGCGACGGGAAATCTCTGACTGTCGGACATGATCCCTCTGTAATTACGATAATTTGACTGCTATTCCTAGTGGAATCGGCACATGTGAGGTGAGGCCTGATGCAATGTGGATTGAATCTGTCTAGAAATGGGCGTAAGAGGCCCGCCGTTCAAGCGAGGACCCTCCTGTGTGGTCTCTCAGGAGATATTGCATGATCGGGGATACCCCTCCCGAAGCCAGTCCCTCCCCGGACGCTTCGGTCTCCACCGGCGACAAGCCCGGAGCGGACGTCGCGTCCGCGCACAAACCCTCACAACCGCATCCTACCGAAGGCCAGGCCAAACACGCGGGTTTCTGGGCGCTGGCTTTGGGGTCCATCGGCGTGGTGTTTGGCGACATCGGCACCTCGCCGCTGTATGCCTTCAAGGAAGCCTTGCACGCGGCGGCGGGCGATGGCGTGACGCGCTCGGAAATTCTCGGCGTCGTGTCGCTGGCCCTGTGGGCGCTGATCCTTGTGGTGACGGTTAAATACGTCATGTTCATCATGCGTGCCGATAACAAGGGCGAAGGCGGCGTTTTGTCGCTGATGGCGCTGGCGCAGCAAGCCATAGGTAAGCGGACGGCGGTCATATTCACCCTCGGTGTGATCGGTGCGGCGCTGTTTTACGGTGACGCCATCATTACCCCGGCCATATCGGTCTTGTCGGCCGTTGAAGGGTTGCGCACCATCGATAATATTGCGCCGTCTATCACGAACGAAGTGGTGATGTTCATTGCCCTGATCATGTTGATTGGGCTTTTTCTCATCCAAAGCCATGGCACGGAAAGAGTTGGACAGCTTTTTGGTCCTATCTGCACGGTGTGGTTCGCCGTCATGTTCGCCCTTGGTGCGTTTAATCTGGGGGCTCATCCCGACATTATTGCGGCTTTCAGCCCTTGGTACGCTGTCAAGTTTCTGCTGGAACATGGCATGGCCGGTTTTCTGGTCCTTGGGGCTGTTTTTCTGACGGTCACCGGGGCCGAGGCCCTGACCGCCGACATGGGCCATTTTGGGCGCTGGCCCATTCAGGCAGCCTGGCAATTCTTCGTTTTGCCGTGTCTGATGATGAATTATCTGGGGCAGGGCGCGCTGGCGCTAAGCGTTCTGGAAGCCTCTCAGGCGGCCGGTAAGCCCTTTCCGGAGATGAACTGGTTCTTTGAACTGGCTCCAGAGGTCCTGCGTCTGCCGCTGGTTTTGCTGGCCGGGATGGCGACGGTCATTGCGTCACAGGCAGTCATCACCGGGGCCTTTTCGCTCACTCAGCAAGCCATTCAACTTGGTCTTCTGCCGCGTCTGAACGTCAAACGGACCTCGGAAACGCAGGAGGGTCAGATTTTTGTGCCCCAGCTCAACACCATGCTTCTGGTGGGCGTGATTGTAGTGATGCTGACCTTCCAGACGTCGTCGGCTCTGGCGCACGCCTATGGTCTGGCCGTGACGGGGACCATGGTGGTTACGACGCTGATGGCGGCCATCGTCATGCGTCAGATGTGGAAATGGGGCTGGCCGCGCGTTTTGGCCTTCATCATCCCGTTTATGATCCTCGATCTTGCCTTCCTCAGCGCCAACGCCTTGCGTTTCTTTACCGGCGGCTGGCTGCCGGTGCTGATCGGTGTCGCGCTATTTACGGTCATGGCGACCTGGGTGCGTGGCTCGCAGATACTGTTCGACAAGTCCCGCCGCGACAGCGTCCTGCTGACCGATCTGATCGACATGTTGAAGGCGCGCCCGCCGCACCGCGTGCCGGGTACGGCCATCTTCCTCACCTCTGACGCCGAAGTCGCGCCCGTGGCCCTGATGCACAATCTCAAGCACAACAAGATTTTGCACGAGAAGAACATCATCCTGACGGTCGATACGCGCAACATCCCGCGTGTGCACGAATCCGAGCGCATCACCATCGAAAAGCTCGATGAGGATTTCAAGCGCGTCACGGTGCACTATGGCTTTATGGAGAGCCCCAACCTGCCCAAGGCCATGGGTATCTGCCGCAAGCAGGGCCTGAAGTTCGACATCATGGCCACCAGCTTCTTCCTCGGTCGCCGTAGCGTGGTGGCCTCGGCGACGTCGGGTATGCCGCTGTGGCAGGATCGCCTGTTCATCTTCCTGATGCGCAACGCCACCAACCCGACCGAGTTCTTCCATATCCCGCCGGGGCGTGTGGTGGAGCTTGGGACGCAGGTCAGCGTATAGTTAAGTCCAGCCCCGTCCGGCTCACCGGATGGGGCTTTTATTTGGGGGAATTCGTTGTTCGGGATCAAATGGAAGTGCCGTCATTGCGGCCAGGCACATGATGATATGCCTGTGTGCTTCGGGATTGAGGCACCTTGGCGGGCGCTGGTGTCGGAAGAGGCGTTTCAATCGCGTGTCGAGCTTTCTGACAGTTGGTGCGTCGTTGACGACGAGCATTTTTTTGTCAGGGGACATATAGAAATCCCTATCATAAATCATGCGACGCCCCTGACCTTCTCGGTCTGGTCCTCCCTCAGCGAAGAGAACTTCAATCGCAGGCAAGACCGATGGAACGATCCGGATCGGGGTGATGATCCGCCCAGTTTCGGCTGGTTATGCAGCCCTCTCCGGCCTTATGATCAAGTTCTTCACCTTTCGCTTTTGGTTCAGGACCGCGAGCCGGGCACGGTGCCACTTTTCACGGTAACACAGATCGACCACCCTCTGGCCATCGATCAGAAAAACGGCATTACCGTAGCCCAATGGCATAAGATGGCCCTCTCGCTCCTGCATTAATCCTTGCATCTTGAGGGGAGGGGTCTTAAAGGCGCGAGCAACTGTTTTCACCCCCCTGACCGGAGTGGTTGCCCCATGACCTCCCCTACTGAAAAGCCCGTCAAGAAAGTCGTCCTCGCCTATTCGGGCGGCCTCGACACCTCGATCATCCTAAAGTGGCTTCAGACCGAATATAATGACTAGGTGGTGACCTTCACCGCCGATCTCGGTCAGGGCGAGGAGCTGGAGCCCGCGCGCAAGAAGGCCGAGCTGCTGGGCATCAAGCCGGAAAACATCTATATCGAAGACCTGCGCGAAGAGTTCGTGCGCGATTTCGTCTTCCCGATGTTCCGCGCCAACACCGTCTATGAAGGCCAGTACCTGCTCGGCACCTCGATCGCGCGTCCGCTGATCGCCAAGAAGCAGATAGAAATCGCCCGCAAGGTCGGTGCCGATGCCGTCTGCCACGGCGCGACGGGCAAGGGTAACGATCAGGTGCGTTTCGAGCTGGGCTATTATGGCCTTGAGCCCGATATCCGCGTCATCGCCCCGTGGCGTGAGTGGGACTTTGCGTCGCGTGAATCCCTGCTGGCCTTTGCCGAACAGCATCAGATCCCCATCGCCAAGGATAAGCGCGGCGACGCGCCCTTCTCGGTCGATGCCAACCTGCTGCACTCCTCGTCCGAGGGTAAGGTGCTGGAAGACCCGGCGGTTGAAGCCCCTGAGTTCGTCTATCAGCGCACCATCTCGCCGGAAGCGGCACCGGACAAGGCCGAAGTCTTCACCATCGACTTTGAAAAGGGCGATCCGGTCGCCATCAATGGTGAAGCCCTGTCGCCGGCGGCGCTGCTGACCAAGCTGAACCAGTTGGGCCACGACAATGGCGTCGGTCGTCTGGACCTCGTCGAAAACCGCTTCGTCGGCATGAAGTCGCGCGGCGTCTATGAGACCCCAGGCGGCACTATCCTGCTGGCGGCGCACCGCGGTATCGAGTCGATCACGCTGGACCGCGGGGCCATGCACCTGAAGGACGAGCTGATGCCGAAATACGCCTCGCTGGTCTATAACGGCTTCTGGTTCTCGCCGGAGCGCGAGATGCTTCAGGCCGCCATCGACTATTCGCAGGCCAAGGTCACCGGCCGCGTGACGGTGAAGCTGTATAAGGGCAATGTCTCGGTCATCGGCCGCGAAAGCCCCTATAGCCTCTATGATCAGGACCTCGTGACCTTCGAAGAAGGCAAGGTCGCATATGATCACCGCGACGCAGCGGGCTTTATCAAGCTCAATGCCCTGCGCCTGCGTGTCGCGGCCAAGCGCGACGCCCGCGACGCCAAGTAAGGCTTTTAAGTAACGGGGTCTGGGGCCTACGGCCCCAGAGTCTTTTCAAGCAATAAAAAACCCTGCTTTCGCTAAGCAGGGTTTTTTATTGCTCAAAGGTTCGTGGGGTCGCGGACCCCACACCCCTTAACTGGAGTCGTTCCACCGCTAACGCCATGAGCTGCTTCGAGAGTGGTGCCAGCGGCAGATTCGGTGTCGCAAGCGGATCAATCCATTGTATTTCCGCGATTTCCGCCGCCGCACAGACGGGTTTGTCTGTTTCGATCCAAAAGGCCTGCGAGTCCACGGTAAAGCCGTTTTCATGGACCGCCGGAGCCGTGAAATGACCCAGATAGACAGCTTCGTCTTCCGTGATCTCCAGCCCGATTTCTTCAAGCAATTCGCGGCGCAAGGCCTCCATGGCCGTTTCGCCGGCGTCTATCTTGCCGCCGGGCTGAATGAAGGTCGCTGAGCCGTGCTTGCGCACGACCAGCGCCTGCTTACGCTGCGGATCGACCACAACCGCTGTGGCGAGGTGAATGACGTTTTTCATCGTGCTCTTTTCGTTATGTCTGGGGCCGCTCCCGGCGTTCATGCCAGACCCGCAGAATTTCAACATCGTCGCCAACGGTTCGATACACGATGATATAGGGCCAGCCGACCACAGACCATTCCCTGTATCGGCCATCGGCGTGCAGCCGGCCGATACGAGGACGACTGCCGATCCGTTCAAAGGCACCTGTCAGAGCGATTTGCAGATGTCTGGCCGCTTGGGGATTGCGTGCATGGATATAGGAAAAAGCCTGCCCGATATCCGCCAAAGCGTCAGGAAGAACGATCAGCGGCATATTTGAAAACATCGGGTTCAGGCGGTAAGGCGTTCGGGTCGTTCACCAGCGCTTCCATCCAGGTTTGCACGTTTGCCGCCGACACGAAAACCCCCTTGTCGGCTTCGACCAGGGCCGCTTCAATGGCTGTGTGATAGGCCCGACGATCCTCGACATAGGCTTCGACCGCTTCCTTGATAATGAAGGCGCGCGAGCGTTTGCTGTCTGCGGCGATGCGGTCCACCTCAGCGCGCAGGTCGTCAGGCAGGCGAATGGAGAAGGTATCAGCCATGATAACACCTCGTATTGCGAGTGAACACATCGTATCGCAAACTGACACTTCCAGCGATAAAAAACCGCCGAAGCGCTGAGACTTCGGCGGTTTCGGAAGAGAAGGTTTGAGTGGTCCTTACGCGTCCACCTCGGCATCGAGCGCATTGTCCTGAATGAACTCGCGGCGCGGTTCGACCAGATCGCCCATCAGCTTGACGAACAGGTCGTCGGCTTCGTCGGTCAGGTTGACTTTGACCTGAAGCAGGGTGCGGGCGTCCTTATCCAGCGTGGTTTCCCACAACTGATCCGGGTTCATCTCACCCAGACCCTTATAGCGCTGGATGCTCAGGCCCTTACGTCCGGCATCGAGAACGGCGGCCACGAGGTCCAGCGGGCCGCGGATGTCGGCGGCCTTGTCCTTGCGGCGGAAGGTCGAGACCTCAGTGAACAGGTCACCCAGTTCCAGAGTCCGCTCATTGAGGCGGCGGGCGTCCTGCGAATGGATCAGGCCGTCATCCAGAACGATCTTTTCCGACACGCCGCGACGCACGCGGGTAAAGACATAGCCGCCGTGGCTGGTCGTATTGGCTTCGACGCTCCAGTCGCCGTCGCCATCCTCTTTAAGGCGATCGAGACGCTTGGCGACCAGCGCCAGATCGGGTTTGTCCCCGAACAGGCCACCCAGAGCCGCCTGTTCGATGGCGAAGGCCGGGGCGCGGCTGGCCAGACGATCCACACTGCCCTTGAAGGTCTTGGCGATACGCACCTGAGCCTCAAGGTCCTGAGCGGTGATACGCTCACCGTTGCGCAGTTCCAGCACCGCCTCAGATGTACCTTCCTCGATCAGGAAGGCGTCCATTTCGGTATTGTCCTTCAGGTAGCGCGACGACTTGCCCTTGGCGACCTTATACAGCGGCGGCTGGGCGATATAGAGGTAGCCGTTTTCGATGATCTGCGGCATCTGACGGTAGAAGAAGGTCAAAAGCAGGGTGCGGATGTGCGCGCCGTCCACGTCAGCATCGGTCATGATGATGATCTTGTGGTAGCGGAGCTTCTCGATATTGAAATCGTCGCGCCCGATGCCGGTGCCGAGCGCCGTGATCAGCGTGCCGATCATTTCCGACGACAGCATCTTGTCAAAACGCGCGCGTTCGACATTCAGAATCTTACCGCGCAGGGGCAGGATGGCCTGATTTTCGCGGTTGCGGCCCTGCTTGGCCGAGCCGCCGGCCGAGTCACCCTCGACGATAAACAGTTCGGACTTGGCCGGGTCGCGTTCCTGACAGTCGGCCAGCTTGCCCGGCAGCGAGTTGATGTCGAGCGCCGACTTGCGGCGGGTCAGTTCGCGGGCCTTGCGCGCCGCTTCACGGGCGGCCGCCGCTTCGATGATCTTGGAGACAATCTGTTTGGCTTCGACCGGATTTTCCTCAAACCACTGCGACAGCTTCTCAAAAACGATGCCTTCGACGGCGGGACGCACTTCGGAGGAGACCAGCTTGTCCTTGGTCTGCGACGAGAATTTGGGGTCCGGCACCTTGACCGACAGCACGCAGGTCAGGCCTTCACGGGCGTCTTCGCCCGATACTGACACCTTTTCCTTCTTGGCGAGGCCGGAGGATTCCATATAGGCTGACATCACCCGCGTCAGCGCGCCACGGAAGGCCGCCAGGTGGGTGCCGCCGTCGCGCTGCGGGATGTTGTTGGTGAAGCACAGCATCGTCTCGTGATAGCTGTCGTTCCATTGCAGAGCCAGATCGACCTCGACTTTGTCACGCAGGCCGCGCGCGTCGATCGGTTCTTTGATGATTGGCGATTTCGACTTGTCCAGATGCTTGACGAATTCGACGATGCCGCCTTCGTAATGCAGGATGATGTCGTAGGGCTCGGCCTCACGCAGATCGGCAAAGCGGATATGGACGCCGGAATTGAGGAAGGCCAGCTCACGCAGGCGGTGTTCCAGCGTCTTACGGTCGAAATCAATGAAGGTGAAGGTGCCTGTGTCCGGGCCGGTCTTCAGCGACGGCAGGAAGGTGACGATGGTGCCAGTCAACGGGTTGCCGTTTTCGCGCAGGGGCGCGTCGCCGGTGACCTCGACCGAGCGCACGGTTTCGCCCAGTTCAAAGCGCGCCTCGTGCGTCTTGCCATTACGGAAGATTTTCAGCTCAACGTAATCGGACAGCGCGTTGACGACCGACACGCCGACGCCGTGCAGACCGCCGGAAACCTTGTAGCTGTTCTGATCGAATTTACCGCCGGCATGGAGCTGCGTCATGATGACTTCGGCCGCCGACACGCCTTCTTCGGCGTGGATATCGACCGGCATCCCGCGCCCGTCGTCGGACACCGAACAGGACCCATCAGCATTGAGGATCACTTCGACGCGCGTGGCGTGACCAGCCAGCGCTTCGTCGATGGCGTTATCGACGACTTCATAGACCATGTGGTGCAGGCCCGACCCGTCATCCGTGTCGCCGATATACATGCCGGGGCGCTTACGCACCGCATCCAGCCCTTTGAGAACCTTGATCGAATCCGCGCCATAGGCGTTTTCGACGATTTCCGGATGCTCTTCGTTTTCGGCCATGCCTAGTCCCTAAATTCTACCCAATGGCCCCCTTCGACACGAACCCCAAGCGCACGCCCGGACAATCCGTCGAAGAGGCTTTCGTCCGTGCCTGTAAACAGGGTTTGCAGGCCCAGACGATCGGTTTCATCAAACAGCGCCGCCCGGCGAATCGGGTCGAGGTGGGCTGCGACTTCGTCAAGTAACACTACAGGATTCGGTGCGCTTTTGACACGCGAAAGTCTCGACCCCTGCGCCAAAATCAGGTTCAGAACGAGGGCTTTTTGCTCCCCTGTGGAACAGTCCGCCGCCGGACGGTCCTTTTCGCGGTGAAAGACGCTGAGATCGGTGCGATGGGGGCCAAAAAGCGAGCGCCCCGCCGCCGAATCACGGGCGCGGGCGCGGGCAAATCCCTCACGCAAAGCCCTATTCAGGGCATCGGGTTCACGGGCATCCGACGCTTCGTTGATCAGCCCCAGATCGGCCTTGGGGAAGGCGCTTTCGTGCGCTTCGATCTCAGCCTGAAGATCGCTTAAGGCGGCGCGGCGGGCGACAATCATTTCGCTTCCGGCCTCGGCCAGCCGTTCCTCCAGTGCATCAAGCCATACGGCGTCAGCCGGCCCCTGCACCAGCAGCTTCAGGCGCTCCCGCAAGGCTTTTTCATAGGCGCTGACCGTCGTGGCGTGTGAAGGCGTGGCGGCGAAGACCAGCCGGTCGAAAAAACGCAGACGTTCGGCGCGCGCCTCAAGGAAGATACGGTCCTGTGCCGGGGTCAGCCAGACCAGGCGAATATGATCGAGCAGGCGGCCTGCCGGGACGGTCTGCTGATCGATGCGCACCAGACGTTTTTCAAGGCTGCGCGGGTCGGACCCCGTTCCGATGCGGATATCGTCCTCGGTGCTTTTTAGCTCGACCGACACGCCCCAGGCGCGCCCCCTGGCCTCCTGAGGCAGGCGGCGGCCCAGATCGCTGACGGCGGCCCCGCGCAGCCCCCGACCGGGGTTGAGGACGCTGATCGCTTCGAGGAAGTTGGTTTTACCCGCCCCATTAGGCCCGAACAGATACAGCGACCGCCCGGCCAGATCGACATCAAGCCGGTCATAGCCGCGAAAATCGGTCAGGCTCAGGGCGTGAATTCGGGTTTTCATGCGCTTAGCCTTGCGGGCTCGCGGCTGCACGCAAATCCTTGATCAGGGCGAACAGATGCAGAGGGTCGGAAGGCGACGGGATGAAATCGTGGCGCTGGTAAAAGGCCCGCGCCCTATCGTCCTTGGCGTGGACGATCAGGGCGCGAATACCCGCAATATCGGCGGCCTGAAGCGTGCGGCGAATGGCGTCTTTCAGCAGACCGCTACCCAAGTGTTGGTTTTGCCAGGAGCGACTGACCGCCAGACGCGCCAAAAGCATGACAGGGACAGGATGTTGCGCGAGCCCTTTTTTAAGTCTTTCCGGGGCGTCGGCGTAATAGACCTCACCGACTACCAGCGAGTAAAATCCGATGACCTCATCCCCGCGCAACCCGACATAGGTTACGGCGGAATTGGCGGTCTGATTGACAAGAGCAAAACGCGCCAGAAAGCGGTTCAATGCCACCTCGCCGCAGTCGAAGTCC
Organism: Asticcacaulis sp.; assembly: GCF_027484505.1. Classification (GTDB taxonomy): domain Bacteria; phylum Pseudomonadota; class Alphaproteobacteria; order Caulobacterales; family Caulobacteraceae; genus Asticcacaulis. The sequence goes on along the minus strand of NZ_JAIXSV010000144.1, from coordinate 6,588 downwards.
TCGACGGCGTGTCGCTTGGTCAGTTTTTCAATCCGGAAAGCGGTCACTATCAGGAGCGCTCGAACGGGCTCTGGGATTCGAACAGGCGACGGATCGCCGGCAGATCACGCGGGTCGGCGTCCAGAGCGTTGCTGAAAGCCTCCCATGTCTCGGCGGTAAGGGCGAAGGCGCGTCTTTCGGCCAGAGTTTCCTCGGCCTTGGCCAGAGCGCTTTCCAGAACAAATTCACTGACCGAGCGATGCGCCGCCTGTGCCGCCGCCTGCAAATAGGACTTGGCCTGCGGCGTGATGCGCAGATCGAGCTTCTGATTACGGGGGGGCGTAGCGGGCATATCAGTCTCCTGCCCGATATTTAGCATATACGTCGGACGTTGTCATGACAAAAGGCCGCGAAACTATGTTCACGGCCTTTTGCGGTACTCTTAGCGTCGGATTATACCCGCAGCGGCATCAGCACGTACTGGACGCCCTGATCGGCGGTATCGAGCACCAGGGTCGGAGACGCCGCATCATTGAGGCGCAGTTCCACCTGCTCACCGGCGATCTGCCCCATCACATCGAGGATGTAGCGGGCGTTGAAGCCGATTTCGAGCGCGTCGGAATCGTAGTCGATTTCCGCTTCTTCGACGGCCTGACCGGCTTCGATATTGCGCACGGTGAGCGTCAGACGGCCCGGTTCAATGGCCATCTTCACCGAGCGGCTCTTTTCCGCCGAGATGGTCGAAACGCGATCCACGGCGCGTGACAGGATGCCCGTGTCAATACGCATCAGCTTGTCATTGTTCTTCGGGATGACGCGGCCATAGTCCGGGAAGGAACCGTCGATGATTTTCGACGTCAGGGCGGCGGTGCCGAAGTTGAAGCGGATCTTGGCAGGCGAAACGGTCAGTTCGACATAGCCCGTGCCATCGTCCAGAAGGCGGCGGGCCTGATCAATCGTCTTGCGCGGGATGATGACCCCGGCGCTACCCATCGCACCATCGGGCGCCGGCATTTCGGCGAGGGCCAGACGGTGACCGTCGGTGGCCACGGCGCGCAGGTAGCCCGAACCGTCCTCGGTCAGGGTGTGCAGGAACAGGCCGTTGAGATAGTAGCGCGTCTCTTCGGTGGAGACGGCAAAGCGCGTCTTGTCGATCAGGCGCTTCAAGTCTTCTTTCAGAACTGCATAGGTCGTACCGTCGTGATCACCCGACATGACCGGGAAGTCTCCGGCGGGCAGGACGGGCAGGGCGAAGCGCGACCGCCCAGCCTGAACCGAAAGGCGCGGATCGTCGCCGGCCTGATAGCGCAGTTCAACATCGGCCCCATCGGGCAGCTTGCGTACGATTTCGTACAGGGTATGGGCGGGCGCAGTGATCTGACCCGGCACGGCGACAATGGCTTCGGCCGAATCAACGATCTCCATGTCGAGGTCGGTGGCCGAAAAGGACACCTGAGAACCTTCGGCCGACAGGAGCACGTTCGACAGTATGGGGATGGTGTTGCGGCGTTCCACCACGTTCTGCACGTGGCCCAGTGCCTTCAGGAGTGCGCCACGTTCAATGATTAGCTGCATCTTGGCATCCCAAAATTATTGGCCAAAATTATTGACCAGCCTTTGCGGCTGTACAGGTATAGAGCAAAAGGCCGGGGCAGATGCCCCGGCGCTTCGCAAGACCTTAAATGTTTATTAAGCGGCGTCAACCGGTTAAACCGGCAAATCAGCCACGCAGCTTACGGGTCAGGGCTTCGACGTCCTTAGCGATCTGTTCGTCGCTTTGCAGCAGCTCCTCGACCTTCTTCACGGCGTGCAAAACCGTGGTGTGGTCACGTCCACCGAAACGGCGGCCGATATCCGGATAGGAACGCGTCGTGTGCTGCTTGCACAGCCACATCGCCACCTGACGCGGGCGGGCGACCGAGCGCGTCCGGCGCTCCGACAGAAGATCCGCCTGCTTCAGGGCGAAGTGATCCGCCGTCAGCTTCTGGATTTCATCGACCGTCACGCGGCGCTCCGCCGATACCTTCAGGTTGGGTTGCAGCAAGGCCATAGCTTCGTCCAAAGTCAAACTCCCCAGACGCGCACCGGCCGAAGCGGCCAGGGTATTAACGGCCCCTTCCAGCTCTCGGATAGAACCCGGTACGCGATCTGCTAAAAATTGCAGTACATCATGTTGCGGCTTCTGGGCGACGCCCAGACGCTTAGCGAGTTGATCGAGCTTGCGCTCGATAATGCCCATTCTCAGGCTTTGATCGGCGACATCCAGAGCGCAGACCAGTCCGGAGGACAGGTGCGATCTGAGACGCGCTTCGATTTCGTTGAGGTGTGACGGCGGACGGTCCGCCGTGAACACCACGCGCTTATTGTTTTCCAACAGCGCGGTCAAGGTGTGAAACAGCTCTTCCTGCGACGAGGTCTTGCCGCCGATAAAGTGCACATCGTCGATCAGAAGCAGATCGGCGCTGCGCAGCTCATCCTTAAAGGCCGCAGTCGAGCGGTCCTGAAGCGATTTCACAAAGGTCGAGGTGAACTTTTCCGCGGTCAGATAGACGACTTTTGCGTCCTGACGGCGGGCCTTCGCTTCCCAGGCGATGGCGTTCAGAAGGTGCGTTTTCCCATAGCCGTAAGGGCCGTGGAAGAAGACCGGGTTAAAGTGTCCATCCGCCCAGGTGGCGACCTGACGCGACATGGTGTAGGCGAATTCATTGCCACGACCCGGCACAAAGGTCTCAAACGTAAGGCGTTCCTGAAGCCCGGCCACGCGGGCCGCCGCGTCGTGAAAATTGACCACGGGGGCCATGGAGGGGGCCACCGGCGCGCTGTCCACGCGGGTCACCGGTGTCATGGGGGCAGCCTTCGACTGATCATCGAATTCAGCGCGCGACTTCAGCTCAAGGGAGCGATGGTCCGGATCGTGCTGCGCCCACAGCTCATTGGCGCGGCGCAGAGCATTGCGGGCAAACCAGTCGCGGGCATACAGCGTCGGCGTCACCAGCACCGGGTCGCCCAGCGGGTTCTGTCGCAGCGCCGACGGCGCGACGTAGGAGTTGTACGGCCCCTCACCCAATTCATGACGAAGCGCGGATGCGACTTTAGTCCATACCATTTCAGGCTGGATCGGCGACCAGTTGTTTACGCCTGGCATGTTATCAAAGCCCCGATCATTTTTCCCCAACTCTTACGCTATGCGGCGACGGCTTCAGACAGGCTGACACAGGCTCTGAGAGAGCCCCTGACACCCGAAGAGGGAGAGCCGCCTCCGGTTACAAAAACCCTTGGCGTTCACACCTTAACCAGTGTCAGGCTGTGTCCACCCCCGATCTGATCCGCGTTCCGGCAAAACCTAAGTCGTTGGTTTTGTGAAATTTTGGCAACAGACTCTCGTTTGGTGCAAGGCATTGCCCTGCACCACCGTTTCATCCGTATTGGGATGGAAAGGCGAGATGGGTTCACCTTAGCTTTCCCGGCGGTCAGGTCAACGAGGATATTTGCTGACCAGCGCTGATATTTCTGTTGACTCTGATAACGTCTTCCCCGGTAAGGAGAAATTTACAAACTGTTAAGACGTTGTCATTTTGACGCAGGGGTTAAAAAACTTTTACGCGCAAAAAGACGCTTCACCACAGAGTGGTAAAGACATCAGGTCATTGAAAAGTTTAGGAAAACCAAAGTGCGGACGCTCAGCAAGATTGTCCGGACGCATCACAGTCCCAAAGACAACAAACATCAGCGCACGGAGCGGATCGCTCAGTGCCTGATGCTTGTCATAGTCAGGAAAAGGAAATTAGGCGGCCAGCTTCTTGAGAGCGGCGGCCAGACGCGACACCTTGCGGGCGCCGGTATTCTTGTGCACCACGCCCTTCGACACGGCGCGCATCAGTTCGGATTGCGCTTCGATGAAGGCGGTCTTGGCAACGGCGGCATCGCCAGCGGCCAGAGCTTCTTCGAACTTGCGCACGTAGGTACGGACGCGCGAACGGCGCGCCTTGTTGACTTCGGTACGGCGGGCGATCTTGCGGATCGCTTTCTTGGCGCCGGGATTATTTGCCATTCATCACCTCAGGGGACGATAAGTTAAGGGAGCCGCGGCGCCAGCCTTCTAAAGGGGGCCGCGACACGAATTTCAAGGGGGCGGGATATAACCGAAGGGCGCAGGCAGGTCAACGCTTTCGGGGCAAGAATCATCCACAGAACGACTCTTTTTTCGCCTCATCCGATCTCCTTAACCTTTCTGACACGCCGGACAGTAAAAAGTCGAGCGTCCAGAATGGGTTTTGCGGGCAATGGTGCCCCCGCAACCGGGCCGCAGGCAGGGCTCATCCTCGCGATCATAGACGCGGAAGCGGTGCTGGAAATAGCCCAGTTCGCCGGAAGCTGAGGCGAAATCGCTGATCGAGGAGCCGCCGGCCGCCACGGCCTCTTCCAGCACCTCCCGCACGGCCAGGGTCAGCTCAGCCGCCTTGGCGTGGCTTAGCCGCTCACCGGGCAGGTCGGGCGACAGGGCGGCCCGCCACAGGGCCTCACAGACATAGATATTGCCCAACCCTGAAATCAGCGTCTGATCCATCAGCAGGCTTTTCAGCGGTGTGCGGCGGGTGCTGAACAAGGCGTGCAAGGCATCGGCATTCAGCGCGTCGGACAGGGGTTCGAGACCCAGCCCCTTGTACCAGCCCTGCGCGTAAAGTTCGTCAGGGCGCAGCAACAGCATGAAGCCGAAGCGGCGCGGATCGTAAAAATCGATCAGGCGCGTCACACCGGCCTTGGTCGCCAGCACCTGAACGTGCAGGTGTTTGGGATCAGGCCGCACCGCGTGGTAATAGTTCCCATCAAGCGCAAGGCTTTGCCCGTCAATATCGGTGACCTGAAACCGTCCGGTCATGCCGAGGTGGGTTACCCAAACGGCTTGCGTATCGAGGTGAAACAGCAGGTACTTGGCGCGACGCTCCAGCCGCAGGATTTCAGCGCCCTCCAGTTGCTCGGCAAAGCGCTCCGGGAAGGCATAGCGCAGATTGGGCCGATGCAGACGCAGGCCGCTCAGCCGCGCGTGCTCTAGCGCAGGCATCAGGCCGCGTCGGACGGTTTCGACTTCGGGCAGTTCGGGCATAGACGATCCGGTATGAAAATGTACCTGCCTATGTAGATTATTTTAGCCACGAAAAACACGAAAAGAGGCACTGAGCCGTTTGTTTTTTCAGCACACGGATGTTCTCGTTTCGTGGCCAAAGCCCTGGCGGGTTTAGAGCATTTGTCGGCTCAGTTGAGCCGCCGAGCAGCTCTAAATTTTTTGGTTTAACGCGCTTTTTTATCCGAAAAGTGCGTCACACTTTTCGGAAAGCACTCTAAGCGGCGCAGATGACCGAGCGGCGTTCACGCAGGCGCGGGTCGTCGCTGAGGTCGGCGTGCCAGAGCGACGGGTTGAGCGCGATCGGGTCTTCGATGGCAAAAGCGTGCCAGGCGAGGTCCGGGCGCGGACGATCTGAGGCGGCGATGACCGCGCGCAGTTCGGCGGCCGAGGTGACGCCGACGATGACTGAGGACACACCCTTGAGGTTCAGGGCGTAGCTGAGGGCCGCGTGCAGGGGGTCGGTCGCGGTTTCCAGCAGGTGGCGGCGGATGCGCGACAGTTGGGGCCCCAGCGGTTGCAGATTGGCAGGCAGGGCTTCGCGCGGCGTGAACAGCAGGCCTTGCAGGAACACCGAGCGCACCTGCACCTCGATGCCCATGCCGGCCAGCGCTTCTAGAGCGCCTTCGCGCACCAGCCGCTGATCGAGGATCGAGGTGGGCACCTGAATGAGATCGGGCTTGAAGCGCTTGGCCAGGGCCACGGGTGAATCTTCGTAACGCGCCGAAATGCCGATGCGGGAAAACAGGCCGTCGGCCTTCAGCTTTTCCATACGCGCCCACAGGGCATCGCCTTGCGGGCCCATCAGGTCGGACGCATCGTCGATCATACCGACGCCAACGCGGGCCAAGCCCATATGCTCGACCGAACGCTTCAGGCGCGATTCTACCCAGTCGAGGCCTCTTTCGGCGCGGACGCTGCGGATTTGCGGCTTGAACGGTGAAGGGAAGGGCCAGCAACGGCCGAGTATGCGTTCGACATCGCCTTCATAGGGGGCGACGTCGATGGCCTTCAGGCCGCACTGGGCCGCGTATTGCAGGATCTGACGGACCTCGTCTTCGGACACGCGGCCGCGCAGGTTCGAGATGCCGTAGTCGCATCCGAATTGCGCCGATCCGAGGCCCAGAGCCGCTTTCATTGATCCTTACCCAAACCTTAATGATTCCAACAGGCTATGACCTGTGACATCCGGGATTCTGCGGTCAAAGGTTAAACAACCTCTGAACGTCGGCGGGTATTTATGACAAATTTGCAGGAAAAAGCGGTCTTCCACAGCTGAAAACCATAGGGTAAAAGCAAAAGGGTTAACGGTATTTGAAAACCGTTAACCCTTGAGCGTTTTCTGGCATTATTTCGTAAGCGTCAGGTGTTTAGAGCGGAATGATTTCAAATGGAATCATTCCGCTCAAGCCGCCATTGAGGCGGCGGCCAAGGTGGCAAAGCCACCGCCCGGCGAGGGGCGAAACAAAAATCTAGATCATTATGTT
>NZ_JAIXSV010000117.1 GCF_027484505.1 Asticcacaulis sp. | reverse complement strand
TCGGCGGTGAACGGAATGAAGCAGCGGTTGGCATAGAAGAAGCGCGCATCATTGACGACAATCGGCGTCTTGCGGATCTTCAGCACGTAGTCGATGGCCTTGGCCAGAGTCTCGTCCGACGTCTCCTTGCCGCGGATGATTTCGACCAGCATCATCTTGTCCACCGGCGAGAAGAAGTGGATGCCTATGAATTTCGAGGCATCGACCGAGGCCTTGGCCAGCAGCGAGATGGGGATGGTCGAGGTATTGGTGCCAAAGATCGCCGTTTCGGCCTTATCGCCCGTATAGAGCTGGGCCTCGGCGTCCTTGGTGACCTTTTCCTTCAGTTCGGTGTTTTCAAACACCGCCTCGACCACCAGATCGGAACCGGCAATCTGCGTGTAATCGGGCGTCGCCACGATCAGGTCGAGCAGGGCTTGGGCCTTTTCCTGAGTCATCTTGCCGCGCGATACGGCCTTTTTGACCAGACCTTCGCAATGCGCCTTGCCCTTGTCGGCGGCGGCCTGATCCCGGTCGATCAGGATGACGCGGATACCGGCCTGCGCCGACACATAGGCAATCCCCGCGCCCATCATGCCGGCGCCCAGAACGGCCACCTGCTTCGGGTCGGTCTTTTCCACGCCCGACGGGCGGCCGGAGCCCTTGCCCAGTTGCTGCATGGAGAAGAAGAAGGTGCGGATCATCGCCTTGGCCTGCGGGGTTTGCAGGGTGTTGACGAAGTAGCGGCTTTCGACCTTGATGGCGCTGTCGAACGGCAGTTGCAGGCCTTCATAGACGGCGCGCATCAGGTTCACCACGGCGGGATAGTTGCCATAGGACTGCTTGCGCAGCAGGGCATTGGCCATGATGAAGATTTGCGCACCCGCCGGATGGTAGGGGCCGCCGCCGGGGAGTTTGTAGTCCTTCTTATCCCACAGGGCGACGGGGTCTCCCTTGGTCTTGATCCAGGTTTTGGCCGCTTCGACCTCCTGACCGACCGGCACCACCTCGTGCACAATACCGGCGGACAGGGCGTCCTTCGGCTTGAAGCTCTTGCCTTCCGACATGGCCATCAGCGCCGCCTGTGCCCCGATCAGGCGCGTCAGACGCTGCGAACCACCACCGCCGGGGAAGAGGCCGATCTTGATTTCCGGCAGACCCACCTGCGTCTTGGGGCCGTCATTCAGCACGCGGTAATGACAGGCGAGCGCCAGTTCCAGACCGCCGCCCAGTGCCAGCCCGTTGAGCGCCACGGCTACCGGCTTGCCGCAGGTTTCCAGTTGGCGATAGACACGGTTCATCTCAAAGGCGGCGGCGAAACCGGCCTTCAGCGCGCCTTCGGGATCGTTGGGGTCCGATTTTGCTTCCCAGGCCCCGCCCAGCATTTCTTCAAGGTCGGCCCCGGCACAGAAGCCGGTCGTCTTGCCCGACGTGATCACCACGCCCTTGACCTCCGCGTCGGTCTTGGCGCGCTCGGCAATGGCCTGCAGGTCGGCCAGCGCCTGCTTGGTAAAGGTGTTCATCGTCTTGCCCGGCACGTCAAAGGTGCAGAGCAGGATGCCATCGGCGTCGAGTTCGGTTTTGAAGCATTCCATTGTGTTTTCTCCCTCGACTGTTCTTAAATCCGCTCGATGACCGTGGCCGTGGCCATGCCACCGCCGACGCACAGCGTGACCAGTGCCGTCCCCTTGCCCGTGCGCTCAAGCTCATCGAGCACGGTGCCGAGGATCATGGCACCCGTGGCCCCCAGCGGGTGGCCCATGGCGATGGCGCCGCCGCAGACATTGATCTTGTCATGCGGAATATCGAGCGCCTGCATGTAGCGCAGCACGACCGAGGCGAAGGCTTCGTTCAGTTCGTAGAGGTCGATATCCGACACGCTCATGCCGAGCTTTTTCAGCACCTTTTCCGTGGCGTAAGACGGACCGGTCAGCATGATCGACGGCTCGGAACCGATGGAAGCCATGCCCTTGATACGGGCGCGCGGCTTGAGCCCCGACAGGGCGGCGGCTTCGGCCGAACCGATCAGGACGGCGGCCGCGCCATCGACGATGGCCGACGAATTGCCCGGCGTATGCACGTGATTGACGCGCTCGATTTCGGGATAGCGCTGATTGATCACCGCATCGAAGGCCATTTCGCCCATCATGGCAAAGGACGGGTTGAGCCCGCCCAGCGTCTGCATATCGGTACTGGGGCGGATGGTTTCGTCGTGATCAAGGCGGGTGACGCCCATCTGATCCTTCACCGGCAGAATCGACTTTTTGAAGCGCCCTTCGGCCCAGGACTGCGCCGAACGCTTATGCGATTCGACGGCATAGGCATCGACGTCGGTGCGCGAGAAACCCCACTTGGTAGCGATCATATCGGCGGAAACGCCCTGCGGCACAAAATAGGTCGGGAAGGCTGCATTGACGTCGATGGCCCACGCCCCGCCGTCCGAGCCCATGGGCACGCGGCTCATGGCTTCGACGCCGCCGCCGATGGCCATGGTGGCCTCGCCGGAAATGACCTTACCGGCCGCAATATTGATGGCCTCAAGGCCCGACGCGCAGAAGCGGTTGACCTGAATGCCGCCGGTCGTTTCCGCATAGCCGGCCGCCAGCACCGCCGCGCGGGCGATATCGCCGCCCTGCTCGCCCACCGGGGTGACGCAGCCAAAGGCCACGTCATCGACCAGTGCCGTATCGAGGCCGTTGCGGTCCTTCAGACCCTTCAGCACCTGCCGCGACAGGTCGAGCGCCGTGATTTCGTGCAGGCTGCCGTCCTTCTTGCCTTTGCCGCGCGGCGTGCGCACCGCATCGTAAATATAGGCGCCTGGGCTTAAGCTGGCCATTGCCATCCTCCTGAGATTATTGGTTGGTGCTTACTTGCGCCCGCTTTACGCGAACGTCAAGATAGACGTAAGGTAACATTCGCGGCACTTTTTCGCAGCTCACTGATTTGCAACGGTATTATTCCGGATCAGGCCAATCGTGCGACCCTTCGGTGCAGACGGCTTATTTATCATACAAACTTGACGCCTTGCGCAACCTTCTATAGTCCGACAAAAGAAAGGCCTGATAAAAACCGGAGGACGCCCATGACCGATACGATAATCCGCCGCTCAAAGCCGGGAGCCGCTCTGGGCGAGGGCCTGTTGTGGTCGCGGCGTGACGGGTGCGTCTATTGGGTGGATATTCTGGGCAATCGCCTGCACGCCTTCTATCTGGCCGACGGGTCGCAAAAGACCTGGTACTTCCCGGATCATATCGGCTGGGTCATCGAGCGGGAAAAGGGCGGTTTTATCGCCGGGCTGATGAGTGGCTTCCACGAGCTTTCGCTTGAGCCCTTTATCCTCAAGCATATCGCCAATCCCTTCACGCATGAGCCGGGCAATCGCCTCAACGATGCCAAGGCCGACGATCAGGGCCGCATCTGGGCAGGGTCGATGCACAAGCCGCAGGAAAAGAAATCCGGCGCCCTGTATCGCCTGAATACCGACCTCAGCCACATCGAGGTGGACGGCCCGTATCAGGTGGCCAATGGCCCTACCTTCTCACCCGATCACGGCAAAATCTATCACACGGACTCAGGCGAAAACGACGTCTTCGTCTTCGACATCGTGGACGGCGAAGCGGTCAACAAGCGCCTGTTTGTGCACTTCCCCGACGACTGGGGTTCGCCCGACGGTATGACCACCGACGCGCAGGGCGGCATCTGGATCGCGCACTGGGGCGGCGGTAAGGTCAGCCGCTTTACGCCGGACGGCGCGCTCGATTTTTCCATCGCCCTGCCCGCGAAACAGATCACCAATGTCTGCTTCGCCGGTGAGGCGCTGGACCGCGTGTTTGTTACCTCCGCCGCCGTCGATCAGCCCGATGATCGTGAAGCCGGGACTTTGTTTGAAATCCCAAGTGAACTGCTGCGGGGCCATACCGGCCTTGAACCGCAAAAGTTCAGGGGGTAGGAACAGCCAGCCGCCACCTCCCTTCGCTATGCAGGGGAGGAGATTTCAGGAAAAGCCATGACCACACCTTCGCTGATCGCCGCCGACTGGGGCACCACCAATTTCCGCCTGTTCCTCTATGATGAGGCCGGTCAGGTCATCGCCCGCCACGCCGCCAATATCGGCCTGAAAAACCTCGGCGTCCTGAGCTTTGAACAAGCGCTCCTCAGCGTGCTGAAAGGCGATTTCGCCGGTCTGGAGCACCTGCCCTTCCTGCTATCCGGCATGGTCGGTTCGCGTCAGGGCTGGGTCGAAGCGCCCTATGCCGCCTGCCCGGCCAGCCTGCAAACCCTCGCCGACGGCCTCGTCAAGGCCCCGTCTGATCTGGACGTCGCCATCGTCCCCGGCCTGTTTGCCGAAAGCCCCGGCACGGGCCTGCTCAACGTCATGCGCGGCGAAGAAACCCAGATTTTCGGCATCCTTCAGTCCGATCCGTCAGACGGCTTCCTCGTCCTGCCCGGCACCCATTCCAAGTGGGCGCTGGTGCGCGGCGGCAAGGTCGAATCCTTCTCGACCCACATGACCGGCGAAATGTTCCAGGTCCTGAAGGCCCATTCGATCCTTGGCCTGCTGATGGAAAACAGCACCGACAACGAAGAGGTGTTCCTCAAAGGCGTTGAGCGCGGCATGTATAACCGCGCCTTCCTGTCGGTTATCTTCTCGGTGCGCACCGAAGCCCTGTTTAACCACATCGCGCCGGAGCATCTGGCGACCTATCTGTCGGGCATTCTGATCGGCGCGGAAATCGTCGCCGAACTGGAACGCCACGGCAAGAGCCCGGTGCGTCTGGTCGGCGACGGTGCGCTGGTCGATCTTTATGAAAAGGCGCTGGCCTTTGCCGGCTTTACCGATGTGACCCGCTTCGACGGCAATGCCGCCTCTGAATCAGGCCTTTGGGCGATTCACAAGCTCCGGAGTTCCAAATGACCCTTATCCAACGCTGGCAGGACACGCTGGCCACCCTGCCGCTGGTCGCCATTCTGCGCGGTCTCGGCCCCGATGAAGCGCTGGACGTCGGCGACGCCCTGATCAGCGCCGGTTTCAAGGTGGTCGAGGTGCCGCTCAACTCGCCGCAGCCCTTCGTCTCCATCGAAAAGCTGGCGGCGCATCTGGGCGACAAGGCCATTGTCGGCGCGGGCACGGTGCTCAAGCTCGACGACGTGCAAAAGCTGCACGATGTCGGCGGGCAGATCTGCATCTCGCCGAACACCAATCCCGAAGTCATCCGCTTTGCCAAGGCGCTGGGTCTGATCTCCTTCCCGGCCTTCTTCACCCCGACCGAGGCCTTTGCGGCCATTGATGCGGGTGCCGATGCGCTCAAGCTGTTCCCGGCCGAGCTGGCTGGCCCCAAGGGCCTCAAGGCCGTCAAGGCTGTGCTGCCGCGAAGCCTGCCCGTCTTCCCGGTCGGTGGCGTTGAGCCCGGCAATATGAAAGAGTTTGTGGCGGCCGGTGCCGCCGGCTTCGGCATCGGCTCCAGCGTCTATAAGCCCGGCGACACGCCGGAAATCGTCCACGCCAAGGCGACCGCCTTTGTGGACGCCTGGAACGCGCTCAAGGCCTAAACGGCTCAACCCTCTCCCATAAAGGAGAGGGTTTTTTCATGCCGCATCAAACGTCTGACGCGCTTCGGCAATGCGCGGGTGATTATCGACCGCCCACGCCACCAGTGCCCTGAGGGCGGGCATCAGCGACTCCCCCAGTGGCGTCAGGCGATATTCAACACTGGGCGGAACAGTGGCGAAGACGTGGCGGCTGATATAGCCGTCGCGTTGCAGATCACGCAGGGTCTGGGTCAACATGCGCTGCGAAATATCTGGCACGGCGCGCTTCAACTCCCCGAAGCGGTGCGGCTTGGTCGAGAGCACCAGCAGCATCAGGCTCGACCACTTGCCGCCGATATGATCCATCACATCGCGCACCGGACAGGTCGAAATATCGAACCCGGCATTGAGAACGGCCTCGGCAATGTCCGGCGTCTCGCCCTTGCTCAATGGTTCCCTTTTCATCCCTATCTCCCGAAATAGTGCCGTCTTTACAGGGGCACAAAACTTCCTATTTTGAACATGATCTCGTTTTGAGACTAATGCGAATTATATAAAGAAAGGACCATCCCATGTCCACTATCCTCGTTACCGGCGCTTCGGGCCAACTTGGTCAGCTTGTGCTGAAGGCGCTCGAAAACAGCCCGCACACCGTCATCGCCGCCTCACGCGATCCGTCGAAGCTGAACACACCGTTTGCCACCCGCACCGCCGATTTTGACCAGCCCGACACCCTCGTTGAGGCCTTCAGAGGCGTGGACCGCGTGCTGATCATCTCCACCGACGCCCTGGCCGTTTCGGGTCAGCGCCTGAAACAGCACACCGCCGCCATCGAGGCCGCCAAGGCCGCGGGCGTGCAGCACCTTGTCTATACCTCGCTGCCCAATGCCGAGCCGGGCAACAAGATCAGCTTTGCCCCCGACCATTACGGCACCGAACAGGCGATCAAGGCGTCAGGCATCGCTCATACGATCCTGCGCAACAACTGGTATGCCGAAAACCTGATGATGAGCCTGCCGCACGCGCTGGAAAGCGGTCAGTTCTATACCTCCGCCCCCGACGGCCGCGTGGCCTATGTGGCGCGCGAAGACGCGGCCCGCGCCGCAGCGGCCGCCCTCAGTGACGCCCCCGGCGGCACCTTTACCGTCACCGGCCCCGAAGCCCTCACCTATGGCGAGGTCGTGGCCATCGCCAATGACATCACCGGCAAGTCGGTGAACCTCATTCCGCTCACCGATGAGCAATTCGGCGGTGGGCTGAAAGCGGCGGGCCTGCCCGACTTTGTGGCCGATATGCTGACCTCGGCCGAAGCCGCCATCCGCGCCGGGCAACTCGACGGGGTGACGGATACGGTGCAAACCCTGACCGGTCAGGCTCCGAAGACGGTGCGTGAGGTGCTGACGGCGCTCCTCAAGGGGTAATCGCTCAACGGCGGCGGAGTAGCCTCCGCCGTCCCCACCGTCTATAAACGCCACCATGCTGATTCAACCCGTTCAAAACGCCGACCTGAGCGACCTGTCCAGACTGGGGCGCGAGACCTTTACCCATACCTTCGGCCACCTCTATCCGGCCGAAGACCTCGCGGCCTATCTCGACAAAACCTATGCCCCGCGAGTGCTGGGCGAGGAGACGCAAGGCAAGGATCAGTTCTGGCGGCTGGTGCGCAATAACCGGGGCCGGGCCATGGCCTATATTCAGGCCGGTCCCGTCGGCCTGCCGCACGCCGAAGCCGATCCGAACACGCAGGGCGAAATCAAGCGGCTCTATGTGCATCATGAGGCGCAGGGCTCAGGCCTCGGCAAGCAGTTGCTGGAGTTGGGGCTGGCTTTTCTCAAGGCGCGCTATGGCGATGCGCCGCAATGGATCGGTGTATGGAGCGAGAATTACCGCGCCCAGAGACTCTATGAAGGTTATGGGTTTACGCGCGTCGGCGATTACGGTTTCAAAGTCGGCGGCACCACCGATCTGGAGTTCATCCTGCGTCGATAAGATGGTTGCGCAGCGCCTGTAGCAGGACCGCGGCGTAGCCCTCCTTTTCCAGCGCCAGCAGGGCGTCAAGCGGCGTCAGCCACTCGGTTTCGTGATCCGTCTCGACCTTGGTTTCAGGCCGCTCCGCTACGATGTCGGCCAGATAGATGCGCGCATGGTTGGCGTAGGGCTTGCCGTCCGTATTTATGAAATACTGCAAGACCTCGCCCACAAAGGCCTCGACCGCGACCTCAAACCCCGCCTCTTCGCGGCATTCGCGGACGACGGCCTTTTCCGGTGTTTCGTCGCCTTCAATGCCACCGCCGGGCAGGTCCAGCTTACCGTCCTGCCGCATCAGGGCCAGACGCCCGTTACGCACAATCAGCGCATAGGCGGCGCTGCGGGCCAGATAGGTCAGACCGGCCACCTTCGTCCCGTAGGCATTGAGCGCGGGCAGCGGCATTACTTGTCGTCTTCGCCGCGCAGGGCCTTCCACGCATCGCCGCGACCGGCCACCACGTCTTCATAGGTCACCGCCGGATAGCCGAAGCCCATGGTCTTGGATTCCCGCCAGGCATCGAGCAGCACATCGCGCAGGTCCGAGGCCCCCTGCCCCAGACGGCCGACCATAAAGCCCTTGCCGCGCGCATCACCGTCATTGAAACCACCGGCCTTATACAGCTCATACAGTGGCGTCACGTATTTCCAGTTGCGTTCCAGCTTGGCATCGAAGCAGCGTTCCGCCGCAAGCGTGCAGGGCTCGCTGCCCGACATGGCGGCGCGCACGTCCTCGTTATTGATGTTGGCGCTGACGAAGGCACTTTCCAGCGGCCCGTGGATCGGCTCCAGCGTGAAGTTCTGCGGGTTAGGGTATTCCTTGCCCCAGCCATTATAATGGATCGACAGGTGCAGGGGCTGGGACGAGTCGCCGACATAGTGCGACAGGATGCCGATGTCGCGCAGCGTCAGGGCCTCACGACGACGGATTGCCTCTTTCAGCCACGCCTTGCGCTTGGGGTCGCTTTCGTGCGCCTCCATATAGGTCATGCCGCGCCAGTAGGCGAAGTCCTTGACCACCTGCTGCCAGGCATCGACCAGCGCGTAGTTGAGATAACCGGACTTCCACGGCATGACGTTCTTCGAGCGCAGCAGGGCGTCGAAGTCCGAACGCGACTGCGGCACCTCCTGAAGACGCACCCCGGCCAGAGTCTTGCCTTCATCATCCAGATCGATGAAGTGCGCCGAGTCACGCTCGAAATCGTGCACCTTGCCCGCGCCCTTCCAGGCATCGGGTTCGTTGGAATAGAAGCCGATATCGCCCACACCCTGAGCGCTGCGCAGAAACTCCGGCATATAGGCCGGGAGCGCGCGCGCCGCCTCTTCGCCGACGATGCGGTGGCCCGTCGGCCCCCACGCAAGGGCGGAACTGGCCGAAAACAGGGCCACACCGGTGATCAGCAGGGAACGAAGGGTCTTACGCATAGGGGCGAACCTTTGAGAACGGGTCATTTACCCTTTCGAATAGCCGATTTGCCCCGCTAACACCAGTGCGCCTTAGGCTACCAGCGTTATCCCTCCGGGGCCAGCGTGACCTCAAGGCCATTGAGATCGTCGCGCATCAGGATCTGGCACGACAGACGCGAATTGCGCTTTACGAGGAAGGCTTCGTCCAGCTTTTCCTCTTCCTCATCCGACTTTTCAATCAGCTTGGGCAGCCAGTCCGCGCCGACATAGACGTGGCAGGTGGCGCATTCCAGCGCACCGCCGCACTCCGCCTTGATCGGCAGGCCGTTGTCGCGGATGATCTCCATGATGCGCCAGCCCTCAATCGCCGGCAGGGTATGCTGCACGCCGTCGCGGTCCGTGCACAGGATATGGAGTTCATCGCTCATTGTGGGGCCTTTTCAGGGTTTTGTGGCGCATTTAACGGCCGAGCCCCGCCCCGACAAGCGATTTCAGCTCTTGAGACGGTTTAGCTCCAGTCCATGCAGATAGGCGGCCACATCCATCAGGGCGGCATCAAGCGCATCGCGCACCTTTTCCAGACGTCCCTGCGCCCCGCCCTCATCGCCGCGTTCGGCCGCTTCGGCCGCTGCTGACAAAGTGTTAGCCCCGATCCCGGCCGCCGCCCCTTTCAGCGTATGGGCGGCGTCGCGCCAGCCGGGATGACCGGCATCGAGCAGCGGCGCCCACAGTTCGGCCTGCTGCTGAAACAAACGCAGCACCTCTTCGATCACCGTGGCATCGTTTAGTGTGTAGGCCTCTAGGTGGGCGAAATCGACCGCGCCGGACAGGTCACGAAACGCCATGACATCCTCTCACTTTGCTGTAATGCGCGGCACAGTGAGGCGTTTTGCGGCAGCTGACAAGCCGTCAGGGCGGTGGATCAACCGGTAAACAGGCATAGAAAAAGGCCCCGGTCTCTCTCCCCGGAGCCTTTATACCCCAACGGTCAGAAAGGCTGTGCCCCGCCGCCCGATGCGATAAGGGCAGACTAGGGTTTGTGGGGATTCACAGATGAATCGAATTGTGATTCATACTGTTCATGGACCGCAATATTCTAACCGATGCCCAATGGGCGAAGATCGAACCGCATTGCTTGGGGAAACGC
>NZ_JAIXSV010000096.1 GCF_027484505.1 Asticcacaulis sp. | reverse complement strand
CCCAGAAAATCTCCGCCGATAATGACAACGCGGCAATAGAGTTGCTCTGTGCGCAGTTTTTCCTCAATACTTGCCCCAGCCGGTAAAACCGGCTTCGGCATTTTAGGATCGCAGCTAAGCTGAGGGCCTTTGCGGGCTATGCCCAGTAAGGCCGGGGAATCGACAACCGGAAAGATACGGCTGCTGTCTTTGGGAGGTAATTGCCAGGCAATAAGCCGCCCTTGTGAAAACCGACACTTTAAATCGGGGTAACCCGCCAGATCAGAAAGACTGCAGGGGCCACCCGGTTCGCTTTGCGGGATGTAGGAGGCCACAAAACCGGGCGCCTCGGATTCCTTTGATTCAAAAAGTGTCGGAAATCCATAGCCTCTCAGAGCTTTGTTCGGATTCATCAGCACAGTGCGCGCGATAAATGTGTCCTGAAAATCGCGACAGCGGGTGGCTCCGGATAGCAGAGCCTGTTTACAGGCCGCGATCCGCGCATTGACCGCCTTGCCCTTGGCACCGCCCGCGCGCCCTTCGAGGAAGGCCAGAGCCAGCGGTGTGCGGACCCCGTCCAGTGTTTCAATAAGCCGGATATCCTTTTTGGGCTCCGTAGGACGATCAAAGACGAAATCGACCAGTATCAGTCCGGGACCGTAGGCGGCGGTGGCGGCTATGACATCTGCCAGATAAGCGCGATCCAGTGGAATACTGTAAGGGCGCCCGATAAGGGCGGCGTCGGAAATTCGCACCAAACTGACGTCGTCACTGACGTGATCAGGCCGCTCAGCCAGCAGCTTCGCGCGCAGGTTCAGGCCAAGATGCGGGGTATCGATGACCTGCGGAAGCCATTGGCTTGCTCCAAAGGCAATAAGCGTCGCCAGACAGGCCGCCACCAGTCGTAAAAGCCACAGGCGCCATATGTCAGCCCGCTTCATCATCAGAACCGATAGCTAAGATTAAAGCCAAAACCCTCATCCTGATAGTTGCCTGTGGCCACCCCGTTGCCCAGCCGTTTGGCGACATGCCCGGCCATCAGCAAGTGCTCCGTAGGCGACCAGATAAGCCGTGCCCCAACAGCTGACAGGTTTTCCCGCATAGCGCCGGCAGCGCCGGGCAGAGGATCAACATGCCCCGTATCGGCAAATAAACCCGCGCGCATTCGCGAAGGCGAAAAAGGATGATTGCGCGGCAATTTGGTTTTGATGATATCCGAAGCGGGTATCTGGTATTCAACCGAGGCGGTGTAACCCTTGGGTCCGATCAGGCTGTTCTGTCTGAAGCCGCGAACCGTATCCGTCCCGCCAATAGACAACATCTCCGTCGAAAACAGCCGGTCAGACGTCTGTTGCACCTGCGCCCGCAAGATCAGGCGCTGATCTGTAACGGTAAGAATCTTTAAATATTCAATCGACGCATTCAGCTTGGTAAAATGAATGTCAATATCCCGAGTGCCGTTTTGGGCCGAAAGCCCGCGCGTTAAACTCAAACCGGCCACCACAGACTGCCTGCGTCCATAGGCGGCGTAAACGAGATGGCTGCGCGCCGTCGAATATTCAGTAACGCCGTCCACGGCCCCCGGTGAAAAACTGAACGGAACGCCCAAAAGTTCTGTCTTCACCCTGAGACGATCAACGGTAGTATTTAGCACCAGACTGCGCGTCGGCTTGCGGATAAGCGGCACACTCAGCCCGCCACCGTAGTAAAAACTTGAACTGGCCGCATCGAGCGCGTTGAGCGGTTCTTCGATGATATCGGCCTTTGACCCCTGAACAAACAGGTTGAATTGCAGGCCATTGGGCCTGAGCGGCACGGAATAGTTCAGACGCGCATCGGTCATGCCTTCGGTCTGGCCGATTTCACCGGACAGTTCATCCCCGGTGCTCATCAGACTCGCCGTCCGTCCCCGCATCCCGGCCCGCGTTGCGCCTATCGATGGAGAGCGGTCGCTCGCCACAAAAACAGTGAGTTCGTGGCGAGGTTTGAGCTTTAAAGAGTCGATTTCGAGTATGGCCTCGCCACGGCGATCACCCGGTTTGAGCACGGCGTTCAGTGCCGCAATATTGCGATCTTCAAGCAGAAGCTGGTATTGGCTTTGCAGATCTTCCGCCTTGATCGTATTACCATTTTTGCCGGCAAACCGCGCGGTAATATATTGCGAAGACAGATAGCCATAGTCTTTGGCAACGACCGACGTCAGCTGTCCCCGGACCAGTTCGAGCTTCAGGGCCCCCGCCGCGATATCGAGGTTTTCAATTTCTGCACCCGACGTAATATAGCCCTTGGCGATGACCTTTTGAGTCAAAAGGTCACGCAGCAGCGCGACTTCACCCAGGGTGACCGACCTGTTGCGATAGGGGGATACAATGGTCTCGATCTCTGCTTCGGTGAGGATCGGTTTCAGCCCCTTGGGCGTCTTTTCAGAAACTGTAATCTGGCTCAGGTTGAAACTCGGGCCCTCATTTCCTTTGCGCAATGAGGAAAGCGGCACTTCGGGCGACACGGGAAGCTCAAACACGTCCGGCGTGCGCGGTCCGGGCGCTTCCACCCGCGTACCCGGCAAGGGACTAACGGATTGCTCCGGGTGCAATTGCGCCATGGCCGGCCCGGCCACCAGACTTACCCCCATGGCAACCGAAGAGAGACTTACGCCCAATGAAAGAGATATCTTCATCTGCGCCCCTCGGAAACCGATGCTGCGTTTCGAGCGCCATAGGCTGAGGGGGTCTCGACGCAGGCTACGCGCTGATCTTCTGGCCCCCTGCCCTCGTAACGTTCCGGTCGCAGGCGGCCTCTGAGATCTATCCCGGATAGGCGGGCCGCCAGTGAGAAGGTGTTTCCGCCGCGGAGTCTGGCGTCTTCGATTTCGCATCGCGTAGGCGGGGTACGATCAAACGCACTCATATAGACGGGCGGCGAGCTGGTGTCTGTGTCCGCCACCTCTTGCGGGGGCAGAGCGAGTTGTTCGGGGGATGGCCCGCCGCCAAAGCCGAAGATCACCTGACCAACGGCATTGGCCGCCCTCAGATCGGCCGCGCTATAGTCGTAGCGGGTGGGAATGCCGGATCGCGTACCGGGCGTCCATTCCGTCGAGAAGGGCCAATAGGCCTGACAGACGCTGTCGCAAGCGCCACTGGCAAACTGCGGTTCAGTGAGCGTCAGACCGATATAGACATTCCCATCGGTGCCCCCATCGGTGCCATTGGCAGACTGGGCGATCGTGGAGCTTATACTGCCGCCCCGCAACCACATCTGCTCATCCACCCCGACCCGGATGATGCCGCCCGACTGACCGCGCGTGGACACCCTGCCGCCGGTCATGTTTAGCACCGTGGCGCCGATGGCAATATCTCCGGCCCGACCTTCAGGGGCAATACTCTCGATAATCGCCCCTGACGCCATATTGAGCGTATTGGCGTAAAGCTCTGTACTGCCACTGTTTTTGAAGCGGTAGACCTCTTCATAAGGTGTCGTGCTTACATCGCTGCTGATCAGGGCACCGGCCCCCAGATTGAGCGTATTCGCCCTCACAATAATGCGAGTCCCCGCCCCCCCTTGCAGCATGGCCGCATCATCAGGATCGAGATCACGATCCATACCAATGTTAATCAACGGCGCTTGCAAAAGAATTTGACCGCCGGAATTGTTGGTGCCACCAACGTCCAGCCGCATAAAACCGCTAGCCATCAGATCAATGCGATTGGCCGTAATCGAGATGTTACCGCCCTGGTTGAAGAGGGATGATGAGCGGCTGGTGTAGGTCTGGCCGACATTAAAAATAGCATTACCGCCGGTGGTGTCCCCTCCCATATCCATCTCAGTATCGAAGAAGCTGAGATTGCCGCCAACATTGAACAGTAGATTGCCGCCACGCCCGCCGGGATTTAGGCCATCCGGAGCAGGGTCATCCCATCCTGAGCCGTCAAGGGTTTCACGGCCCTCTCCCGAAGAATTTGGCCCTATGCCTCTGATTGTAACGTCACCAACTGTATTAAGTATAAAAGAGCCCCCAGAGCCCCCTACAGACCCCGCAGTCCATAAAAAAACGCCACCATTGCCTGCAAATGAAAAACTACTGTTCACAGACGTAAGGCTGCCGGCTCGGATATTGATAATGCCTCCGGTTCCACCGGAACGATTATTTACATTGATCGACGCATTGGTCAGATTGATCTGCCCACCCGCATTAATATTCAGAGTTCCGCCTGTACCCGTGCCTGATCGCCCGTCCAGAGTGGCGAAGGTCGTATTGAAATTGGTATTGGTGGCGGCTGATGTACCGGTCAGATCAATATTTCCGGTCGTGGTAATCGAGAGCATCCCACCGGCGCGTTGCCCGCTGCGGGCCCCAAAACTGATGTCGCTTCCGGTCATTAAGAGAGAGGCCGCATTGAGCGTGATAGACCCGGCCCGCCCCGTTGGAGCGTCACCCGCTGCTATGTTCGATAACACACTCATATAGGGCGCACTGCCGGTTAAACGTGGTACCGTACCGCTTGCCACGTCCGACGACACACTCATATAGGACCCATTTGTAAGCGAAATTTGGCCGCCTGCATTTACAACAATCGACCCGGCATTGCCGGGAGCCGCAGGGTTATAGGTGTTTTGATAGTTGTTAACGGCGCTGGCCACCGGTGCATGCGCGACCAAGCGACTGGAATTGGTTAGAGAGAGGTTGCCGCTCAGATCAAGGCGTATCGTACCTCCATCGTAAGTACCCGCCATGGTGTTGATATAACTTTGATCAAGCGACATGTTGGCCGCACGGATGGTGACATCGCCCGCACGCCCCGGCCATGACGCCGCAAAAAAGTAACTTCTTGAAAGATCTAAGTTGCCCGTCAGATTGACCGTAATCTGTCCGGGGGTAGCATTTGTAATGTTGCCCGCTACTGTCCTCGATATCCCCGATGAATAGGCCTGAAACGCCCCTCCTGAGATATCAATGGAATTCGTCTGACCTGAGGTCGGAGTAAAAAGCCAAAGGGTATCTGCGGTCGTGGCGTCACTAACGGCCGTACCATTACGCAACTGAATTGTGCCGCCGGACAGATAAAGATCAGCTACTGCGGCATAAGCCGCATTATTGTTCCTGAACCCATCAAGAAGGAGATTTCCACCAAACAGCGCGACACGTCCGTTTAGGCCGTAGACTCATAACGCTTTG
>NZ_JAIXSV010000297.1 GCF_027484505.1 Asticcacaulis sp. | reverse complement strand
CCCGGAGACGGTTCACCTTCCCTTATACCTCCCTGCACGTCAGTGCGGGGAGCCGGGCGGCCGGTGCCGGGGACCGCACGAACCGCCAAAGGCGGTGAGATGCGGTGGTGGGGTGAGCAACCGGGGGCGCGTTCAGTATGCGCAAGACGCCGTAGGCCGGTGCCGCCGTCTCCGACCGGAAAAGCCCTCACGGTGGGGCGGTTGGGGGCTGTGCCTCCGTCCCTTGCCGGCGCAACTGCGCCACCAGCAGCGCGGCTTTCGACGGTTGCGGCGTCAGACCGGGCAGCGCTGCCGCAGCGCGGGGCGCTTTTGCCGGAAACCCGACACCCGCAGCGGTCACCCCCGGCACAGGCAGGGGACGATCTACCGTGTCCGTCCGGTGAGCGATTTAAAGGCATCGTCTCTGGATTTTGTCCCGCCTAGGACGGTTCGGTCTGAACTATGTTGATCAGGGCAAGCTCACCTTCTACGACGAACGATGCGCACCATACCGAGGTCATGCCTTGGATTGGAACAAGCTGGTTGTCGTCCCCTATCTCTGCGGCGAGGCTTTCAATACATCCAGCATCGTCCCCCAAAGCGCTCAGCAAGGCCTTTTCAGGTTGCGTCGCCCAAAGCCTCAACGCCTCTCTTGGGTTCGGCGCGCGTCTTTGAGCAATGTAAGTGCCGCCTTTGTAGTCCAGGAAAAGGGTATAAACAGGCACTAGGTATGACCTTCTGAAGGTTTCCATTTCCATGGGAGGAGGAGATCGATATCTGACTGCGGATGGTCCTTAATGCGGCCGATGACGTCGGTTAGATAAGTAACCGGGTTAAGCCCATGCATCTTGGCGCATTCAATAACCGTCAGGATGTTGGCGATACGCTCTCCGCCATCCTCTGAACCTGCAAAGAGCCAGTTCTTGCGGCCCAGACCAATCGGACGAACAGCCCGCTCGGCGATGTTGTTGTCGATTTCCACTCTTCCGTCATCAAGGTAGACGCAGAGCGCGTCCCAACGGGACAGAGCGTACCGAACGGCTTCAGCAAGGTTCTGCTTCTTAGGTATGCCCGGCAGTGTGTCCATCAGCCATGTACGGAACTGCTCCAGCAGAGGTTTAGCGTGCTGTTGGCGCATCGCGCGGCGCTCATCTGCTGGCATCCCGCGTATCTTATCCTCAATGGCATAAAGCGCGCCGATCTGGTTCAGAGCCTCGTTAGCAATCGTCGAAGGTTGCTTGCCCTTTATGACGTCGTGGAACTTGCGCCGCACATGCGCAAGGCAGGCCGCTTCCACGATCTGGTTGCCGTATAGCTTCTTATAGCCACCATAGGCATCGGCATGCATCACGCCCTTAAAGTCGGCGAGGTGTTTGGCCGGATGCGTACCCTTGCGATCGGGACTGAAGTAATAGGCGACGGCTTTGGGGTGCTTGCTTTGGTATCCGCTGCCATCATAGACATAGACCCACAATCGACCCGTTTTTGTTGTGCCACGTCCCGGATCGAGGACTGCGACCGTTGTATCATCGGTATGGATGCGATCAGATCCAATAATGTAGGCTTTGACGGCATCGACCAACGGGTCGAGCATAGCCGATACCCGGCCAACCCAATCCGCCATGACCGAACGCGAGATGTCGATGCCCTGACGCGCGAACATTTCTGACAAGCGATAGAGCGGCAGATGGTCGTCGAACTTCGAGACCATGATGTGCGCCAACAAGCCCGGACCGGGTTTTCCGCGCTTAATGGGGAGCGGCGCCATCTTCCCGGTGATCTCGGTGTCGCAGTCCTTGCATACCATGCGCTTTTCGATGTGGCGGACAACTTTGAAGGTTTCCGGCACATGTTCAAGTACCTGGGTGACCTTATCTGGCGCTTTCAGGAAGGCCGTCCCACCACAGTCCGGGCACTCACACGCCGGCATGTATACCCGCTCTTCCAGAGGCAGATTATCCGGGAGGGGCTTACGGGCCGGACGCGAGGCCGTTTCGTCACCCTCAGGCTCTGGCGCGCTCATGCGTTCGAGCGCTTCGCTGCGGCTGGTTTCGATCTCTTCGAGCATCAACTCAAGCTGCCCGATCTGACGTTCGATCTTTTCGGATTTCGGGCCGTGCTGCCCATGACGCAAGAGCCGAAGCTGGTCTTTCAGCGCGGTGATGATGACGTCACGCTTCAGAACCTCCGCCGTCAGGTTCGCCTGCTGCGCTTCCTGCGCGCTCAATTGCGCCGCCTGCTTCGCAATAATAGCACGCAAAACGGCCGGATCATCAATGCTATCTATCGGCGGCAAATCCATGCCTGAAGCTAGCACGAACGGCGGCAATCGGCGACTGAAAACGCACGCAAACCCTTATTAAATAACGCCTTCTAACCCATACGCGCAGGCGCTGATGTCCAGGCGGGCCTGCGCCAATCCATACCTTCCACGAGCATTGCGAGTTGAGCCGACGTAAGCGCGGCCACACCGTCTTTCGCCGTGGGCCAGGGAAAGTATCCCTTCTCCAGCACCTTGTAATAGAGGCAAAAGCCCTGACCATCCCACCAGAGAAGCTTTATCCGATCTGCACGTCTGCCCCGGAAGCCAAAGACGGCTCCCGAAGCGGGAGCTTCCTTAAGGGCGGTTTCTACAAGACTCGACAGGCCGTCGATCCCTCGGCGCATATCGGTAATGCCGCACGCCAGATACACCTTCACACTGCCGCCAGGTCCGATCATGCGCCCTCAACACAACAAATGAGCGATGACAGGTTCTGCAGATTGATGCAGGATCGCACCCTCAGCGTGCGGCCGCAACGAAGGCCGATTTCAACTATCTCTGATCCAGGGGCCTTATCTTGAGCTGGAGACACTGGACCGCCGTCCGGAAGCGCCGTCGCCACCGAAACCTCGACGAAGCGAGCGCCTGCCATCGGCTTGAACTGGCTTCTCCAATTGTAGATTTGCTGGGGCCGCAGATCGTGTCTACGCGCTACCTGTGCCACCACAGCGCCAGGTTCCATCGCCTCCTTCAGGATTGCCAGCTTTTCCGCATCCGAACGCCGACGGTAACGCTCGACGCCTCCTAGAACCTCTACTCGCGCCATATTTCCTCAAAGTTACGTCTCAAATTATAAACTTGTGACGTAACTTCTCACGGAAGCCTCGAATTTTGGAGCAAACTCACCGGACGGACACGCCGTAGCAGAGGGCTGGCACTAAAAAACATTGCGATAATCGCGTTATACAAAAATTAATTTTCACCTACTAATATTGCGCAATTGTTTGCAGCGCTAAGCTCAAGCCGTGCTTGAGCT
>NZ_JAIXSV010000068.1 GCF_027484505.1 Asticcacaulis sp. | reverse complement strand
TGTTCCGCGCCCATCCAGTGCGGAGGGGTGGCCGAGTGGTTGAAGGCGCTCGCCTGGAAAGCGGGTATACGTCAAAAGCGTATCGTGAGTTCGAATCTCATCCCCTCCGCCATTTTCCCGATAAGGGAATTGATAAATCATCTCTTTTCCCCTGTTTGTGGCTAACGGTTTTGACCGGTTAGCCATTGGGTGTTCCGCGTTTGGTCCCGATGGACGCGATTGCGGCCTCTGCCAACTGATCCCGGTTCGCTTCCTTGGTGTAGCGCTCCACCTCTTTCAGGGTGGTATGGCCGGTCACCGACGCGATTTCGTGCGGCGTGCATCCGGCTTCCGCCAAGCGCCGCGCAACAGCCTTCCGCAGACCGTGGGCGCTCAAATCATTTGACAGGCCGGCATCCTTGCAGGTTTCCCGAAACCAGTTCCCGAAGCTCTCAGGTGTGAAGGGCTTCCCGTAGCGGGTGGACAGGAACGCCAGCCTGTCGCGCGGCAAGGTGGACAGGATGGCCGATAGTTCCTTGTGGATGGGGATCGACACCCGCCCGCCCGTCTTCTGCTGGCGGAACACCAGCCGGTCACCCTGGATATGCTGCCAACCCAGCTTGACCACGTCCGACCGGCGGGCACCCGTGTAGAGCAACAGGGCGAACGCCAGCCGTTCCCGCTTACCGACTGCGTGGAACGCCTCATAACGGGCGATGTCATCCTCTGACCAGGTGGCAAAGCCGCCCGTCTTGCGGCGCACCGGGCGAACCCCCTGGGTGGGGTCAGTCTTGATCCAGTCTCGTTCCAGGGCGTGCCGCATCAACAGCTTGAGCATGCGCAACAGGTTGTTTGCAGCGGCGGGCGTGTCGCTCTTGTCATCCATGAAGCCGCGCACATGGCGGGCCTCCAGCTTGGCAACCGGCTTGTGTCCATGCTTGTCGCGGAAGTTCTCAATGATCCCGCTATAGGTCGCCTTAGTCGATTCGCTCAACCGGGTGAAATCGGCGCTGCGGTAGTAGGCTTCACAGAGGGCGGAAAGGCTGCCCGGCGGTGGGGCCTTCACGGATGGCTGTTTCTCCCCTTCACCCGCCAATGCGGCATTGTAGGCTTTCAGGAAGGCCGGAGAACCGACAGGGCCGGGCAGGACAACGCGCTTCTCCCCCTTGCGGCGGAAGTAGATGCGTTCCTTGCCGCGACAGTCCTTGTAGCGATGGATGAAGTGCAGTCGGATGGTTGTCATGCGACTTCATCCCAGGGGTTGGCGTCGTCATCTTCGTCACCGGGCAGCGCCGCGAAGGCGCGCTCCAGCTGGCGGCGATCCCAGACGCGGCGACCGTCGATCCGCTTTGGCCCCGGCATGCGCCCATCCCGCACCATCGCATCGAACTTGCTCGGTGAAATGCCGATGAACGATGCCGCCGCTTCACGGCACAGGCCGATGGGGGGCAGGTTCTGCGGAAGGGCGGCATGCTTGACCATGGGTCAGACCTCCACCACGGGGTCCGCCGGCTTGGGGCTGGCGGGGTCCAGGTTGTCGCCATCGGGAAGCGGGTTATAGCCCTCCTCCTCCCTGACCTCATTCCGGGTCAGGACGCGGTTTTTCAGGGCGATTTCATGGGAACGCCACCGGCTTTCCGGGTCACCACGCAGGAAGCCCGCCAGATCAAGCGACAGCTCGCGGGGTTCGGCCTGGGTGAAGACGGTACGGTTGAACTCCGTCTCGATCTTGCGGATCCAGCCGTTAAGGGTGTGCTGGGCAAACCAGCGGCCTGCCGTTTCGGAATTGGTGAAGGTGCTGTTATCCCAGATACCGACGATGGGCGGCGGGATGTTGAAGATGCGCGCCAGCTCCTCGGTGGTGAAGCGCCGGCTTGCCAGCATCTCGGCATCTTCCGGGCTGATACCGGTCTGGGTCCATTTCAATCCCCCGGACAGGATCAGAACCCGGCCCGCCTTATGGCTGCCCGAAAAGCCCTGTTCAAAGGTGGCGCGAAGTTGCTGGTTCTGTTCTGGCGACAGCTTTGTTTCCGATGACAGAAGCCCGCTGGGGTTGGCGCCGTTGCGATAGATGGCGTCGGAAAATTCCTGGATTGTCAGCCCGGCGGAAACCGTGGCGGCGGCCCGCTGCAAGCGGCTGCGGCCAAGCAAGCCGTCGTCGCTGCGGTCTTTCAGGTGGATAACTTCCCCCTGCAACAGGCGGCGCATGCGCCCCTGTCCGCCATAGATGGACGTGATCTCGGTCACGTCATAGGCCAGCCGCCCACTGGGCAGCAGCTGCACCGACACCCACTCCCAGGGGATGGGGCGCAGCTCCACCAGCCGGCCAGCACGATCCCAGACCATTTCAGCCAGGCCATTGCCGCGCAACAGGGTGGAGGCGACCAGCCATTCAACGAAGTCAGGCCACGTCTGCCACGCGTTCGGCCCGCGCCGGATCAGGTCCGCGACGGGGTGGCCGTCGTCAATCTCCCGCCCCTTGCCCACCCGGCGATAGATATAGGCGGGCAGGCTGGCGATGCCGCCGGCGATGGCCCCGACACAGGCCAGCACCACGGAAAGCCCTTCTGCCGTGCGCGGATTGACCAGGATGCCGGTGGCCGTGTTCATGCCGGATAGGGCGGACCATGACGGGTCATGGCTCCGCGTTTCGGGTTCTGTGACTTCCGGGGCGTTCATCGGCACGTCTCCAGGAACAGAAGAAGGGCGGACAGGTGCGGCTTGGCGGCGCGGGCCTGGACGCTGGTGCCGTCATAGGCGGGGAAGGCGGTGACGACGGACACCTCCAGCAGCTGGACGCTGCGCAGCTCCCGCCGCTTGCCGGTCCAGTGCTGGCCGTCCGGCAAGGCGCGGAAGCCGAAGGACATGCCGCCAAGGTCGCCACGGTCGGCCAGGGCCAGCACGTCGCGGCCTGCCTGGGTGTCGGGCACGTCCAGGCTGAACGACAGCCCGCGCGCATCCTCTGACAGGCGAAGGGTGCCGGACCGCGTGCGGGCCAGCACCTTGGTTGCGTCATGATCGACCAGGGCCAGGATGTCGCCACCGCCGGCCAGACTGGCACGGAAGGCACCCGGACGGATGACTTCGGTGAAGTCACCAATCCGGGCTTCCGTGCCAAACGTGGCCGCATAGCCTTCCAGACGGCGGCCCACGGCGCGCAGTTCGGCGGCGATGCGGCGTTCCATCTTGGCCCCGCCCGTCATCACTGGGTATCCACGGTCTGGCAGGCGACGAAGGACTCGGCGTGCCGGACCGCGATATCCATGGTCAGCATGCCGCGCACCGACACGTTGCCCTTGGCATAGGCGGTTGCCTCGAACGGGTTGACCAGAAGGTCAAAGGCGGACCAGTAACCCAGCAGCAGATCGGACCAGTTCCCGAAAATCAGGGCGCTGCGGTTCAAAGTGGCGGGGCTGCCCCCATCCGTCAGATTGGACGGGACCAGATTGGACGCGGCCAGCCGGTAATCGGCAAGGTCGGTGCGGCTGGTCATGATGTACCCGGCCCCGGCATCGCCGCTTTCTTTCAGGGTGGAACGGCACTTGCGGACCACCTTGGGGTTCGTGGCCCAGCCCAGGGAACCGGTATCGGCGTTCGCCACCTCCACCTTTTCGATGAACTCCAGGACCTTGGCCCAGGTCGGGGCCGTCATGGTCACCGACCCGATGCCGGACGTGGCCAGAACACCCGTGGGTTCGTTGCTGCCACCGCCCTTGATGGCCACCCGGTCCACCGCTTCGGCCAGCACGGCGGCGAAGTCATCGCGTACCAGCGCCTCGATATCCGGGCTGGATTGCAGCAGCATGTTGCGGCTGAACTCCGTCAGGCAACCGGCATGCTTGGGCGTCATGCTGACCTTGCCGAACCCCAGGTCAGAGGTGGACAGACCGCTATTCTCCGCCACCCATCCCGCCGTGGCGGACTGTTTCAAGCGGGGGACATCGACATTGCCCGTCAGGCCGGACAGGACACGGGCACCCAGGCCGCGAACGATCAGCTTCGACCGCAGAATGTCGATGAACTGCCCGCCCATATGGTCGGTGGCGATCAGGTTGCCGCCCACGGAACCGCTGGGGGCGGTGGTGGTCATGACACGCTGTTCCGCCGGGGCCATGAACACCGACAGGGGCACGGCCATGCCCTGGAACTTCTGCCCGGACCGGCGGGCCAGTTCCTGCGACAGCTCTCGTTCCCGCCCACAATCCACATCCAGGCCGGGCACCTGGGACGCGATGGCGCGCACCAGGCTGAAACTGCGCAGGGCGGTGTCGAACTGTTCGTCACCGGACCCGGTCAGGGGCTGGCCGGCGGCGCGGCGGTCGGCGTCGTCAATGAAGCTCTGACGCTGGATACGATCCTCCAGCGTCGTGACTTCCGTTTTCAGCGTCTCGAACCGGGTCCGCTGTTCCTCGGACAGGTCACCCGCCTGCCCGGCGGGTGCTTCCGTGATCTTGCGCAACTCGGCAATCGTGCGAGTGCGCTTTTCCTGCAATTCACGAAGGGACATGAGAATTCCTTTCACTGGCCAATGGTGACCACGGGCATTCAGGAAGCGGAAGCGTCGCTGATTGTATCGTGCGCGATACGGCGAACCGCGTTGCCGCCGATCACCGCACTGACGGACAAGGTCCCGTCAGCACTTGCGATATGGTCGCTAGCTGTTTCCTGCCGTGCAAAATGCGTGACCCGCTCGCCCTTATCGCTACGGAACTTGATCCAGGCCCGACGAAGGTTCCTGTTCACGCCAATCTCAATGACCTTATCGGCGTAGTCCGGGTTTTCCAGAATGGAGCTGACCGCGTCGCCGAACAACGACCGGCCTGTGAGTTCACAGGCGATAAGGGAAAGCTCGGAGGTGTCGTAGCTCGCCAAAACGCTGCAGACGGTGACCGCGTGCCAATACTCCCAGACGCGGCTGGCAATATCACGACGGGTGCCATCGATCATCGCAGCGATCATGAAGAACGTGACTGTAAAGTCCGTTGCATCAACTCCACCACCCGGACCGCTGCGGACTTCACCAACCGCACTCGTGAAGTTCGGATCCAGCTTCAACGCCCGCTGCAACTCATAGGCATCAGCAGCCGTCATGGCGAAGACCCTTTCTGCATGTTTATGATTGAATTCCCGCAACTTCATCGCTCTATCCCCTTGCCACTGCCCATATTGGGACATTTCCAAGATATGTTGGATTTCTCCCGACATTGCGGCGAATGTCAAGCGGCATATTGGGAAATTTCCAATATTGATCACCACTCACGCGCCTGCCGGGAGCCTGCCCGATTGGCGAAGGCCCCATTGGGCGATGGTCCAGAGGAAGCGGTTGGTGTCGTCAAGAACGGGGTCAATGGGGCGGCTGTAGCCATTCCATTCGTGCAACCATTGGCGATGATCCGAAGTCAGCTCCGACTTGCGGATGGCGGCCAGTGCCAGGACGGCAATCCCCGCCGGCCCGGTGGGTGCGGCGGACAGAAGGGCGTCGAGGTTCCGTTCGTTCTCCTCGTAAATCGCCTCGCAGTGACGGTCTTCCTCCTCGGGCGTCATGCCGGGATGGTCGCCGTTCATTTCGCGCGCCAGCGCGGTGAAACGGTCGTACAGCGCGACAAGGGCGGTGTCGGGGTCCGGGGGTGTCAGGGCAGCGACGGGGGCGACCAGGGCGGCGCTGGCGACGGCGGAAAGGGCATGGCGGCGGGTCAGCATGTGGCTTCCTCCTCCCCGAAATCGCAGGGGTCATGCTCCCTGTCGTCGCTTTCTTCGTCGTCGGCATCAGGTTCGCTGTCCGGGTCACCGTCCAGGGCGTCCAGATGGGCGATCAGGGCCTCTATCGCGGCCTCGATTTCCGGCCGGCTGGAGTGGGCCAGAAGGCGGGCGATGGGCAGCGGGGGCGGAGTCGTGCTATAGGCGGCAACAGCCATTCCGGGCCTCCTTATCAGGTCGGGTGTGGTTAGACCGGGTGAGCGGGGTAGGAGCCGCTCACCCGGTCGCTTGTCTCAAAGTATGAGCACTGCTACGATATTCAATATAACTAACTTAGACAACAACAATCGTAGCGACGCTCCGAAATGACACCCATCCAACTCGATATGGCACTCGCTGCGGCGAAATGGGGCGTCCGTGACCTCTCATCGGCAGCTGGCGTGTCCATGGATACAATTGCTCGATTTAAGCGGGGAGAGCGTGTTAAGGATAGTACCGTCTTATCTATGAAAACTGCTTTGGAGGCTGTTGGAATTGAGTTCATTCCAGAAGACAGCTGCGGAGTAGGTGTTCGATTGAAGAGGAAGTAGAAAATATGGAAAATGAAGAAGCAATAGAAAGCTGGATCGATTTGGGTATAATGAAAGAAGTTGCCAAGGGAAAATTAAATAAACCCGAAGCAAACGCCAATTTTTACAAATTGTATGTACGGCATTATAAGGAACACGGCAGAGATATAACTCATTATTTCATAGAAAAATACATCGATGAATTATATAAAAATAAAATTAAGCCTGCATACGATTATGGAATTGATATGTACAGAACAAATCGACCACATCACGCGCGGCGCGTTGAAGAAATCACAGGGTATGTTGACCCCCAATACCGAGCAGCTGACGGTACATTTATTGATAAATTTATCTACTTGTAGGCTAAAAAAACAGCACCTCAATTCCCGGCTCTGCCTGTTCCGGTTCCCGGCTATACAGCCCCACGGCCATAACCAGGGCCACCAAGCCATCAACGCGGGCGGTGGCCTTGTCCTTGGCGACCTTGCGCGCGCCCGCCGGGTCCAGCTGGATAGCGGCGTTGGCGACATTCCAGGTCAGGACCGGGTTGCCGCCATGACGCAGGGCACCCGACAGGATGGCGGTTTCCAGGGCGTCCACCGCCGGCCCCATGTCCTTAAACCCCTGTCCCCAGCCCACCAGGGGCAGGTCGATCCCTTCATCCTCCAGGATGCGTTTCAGATCCTCAATCCGCCACCGGTCATAGGCGATGCCGCGCACGTCGAAGGCGGCGACGATTTCGGCCAGCCGGAAGGCGATTGCGCGCTTATCGATTGCGCGGCCTGCGGTGGCCTCCAGATGGCCTTGGTCCCGCCACAGCTGGTACGGCACCCGGTCACCATGTTCCCTGTCCTCCAGCCCGTCCGCCGGAAGCCAGAAAAAGGACAGAATATCCAGGCCGCCGCCATCATCGGGGAAAACCAGCTGCAGGCTGGTCAGGTCGCGGGTG
>NZ_JAIXSV010000104.1 GCF_027484505.1 Asticcacaulis sp. | reverse complement strand
CCGGCACTGGTGGTGGCGGCCATTTCGGCCAGTCCCGAAATCCTGACGGCCCTGCGCGCCGCGTTGGCCAACCGGATGCAGCCAGTGATTAATATTGCGCTGGGGGCCTCGCTCTCGACCGTGGTCCTGACCGTGCCGGTGATCGAGTTGATCTCGCTGTTCAACGATCAGAAGATCCACATGGCCCTGACGCCGACCCAGAGCATCATGACGGCCCTGACCCTGCTGGTGGCGGCGATCAACCTCAATGATGGTCAGACCAACGCGATTGAGGGCACCACACATTTTGTGCTGTTCTGCGCCTTTATCATGCTGTCGTTTCTGGGGCTGTGATCAGAGGTCGAAATCGCTCCAGTCTTCCGAAGCGTGGCTTATACGGACTATATTGGGTGACGAACTATATTAAATATACTTAATATACGCGTAATGCCCAAGATAGATTAGGCCAGCAGCTATAACCAAGATATAAGGAAATAAAACGTATAATTTCCATAATTCCACCCAAATCGTCTTTCGGCGGTTAGTGTGCCATCGTTTGCACCATTCAGTACGCGCCTGAAAAGCAGCGATGTTTGTTTTATCGCGCATAGCCCTTTCGATTTCCATTAGCAGATTATCGTATGTTGCCTGCCAAGCTTTCCAGCTTGCCTCAAGATACCACAGACTGAAGGTCAGAATTATTACGAAACCCACCATCCATAGATTGTTTTCTTTGAAGCTAAACAGGAGGCCTGCCGTAACCAGCGTGGTCCCCATCGCTTTGATTGATATGGTGGCATTGCCGTACTTCTCAAATACGTTGAACAGCAAGCTGTATTCATCTTGCAACTCTTTGCGCTCGTTCGGACTCATTCCGCTCCCCTTTTTACAGTGATGAAACCGCGGAATTCTCAGATAGCGAAGACTGTTTAGTCTCGCCGGCCATGCCTTCGTCTATTTTCATCTGCAAGGCGGCTATTTTTTCTGCCCGCTCCTGATCGCGGCGGATGAGGTCACGCACATAGTCGCTGATATTGGCATAACGACCGGTTTCCGCCTGCGACTCCGCCCAGGATTTCATCTGTTCCGGAAGGGATATGTTCATGGTCGCCATGGGGGCACTCCTTAGACAAGAGGGTGTGGCTTATGGCAAGGTTTGTCAACCGCCGCGCAGCACAGCAAAGGGCGAATAGGGATTGACGAATGGGGCCTGTTCTTTGGCTTTTTTCGGGGCCGTCGATTTTGTGCGCCAGCCCTGATAGTCGGCAGCGGCCTCGCCTTCGCCAAAGCGGTGCGTGCCGGCCTTGGCAAAGCCCAGCGCGGCCATCAGTTTATCATTGAGCCCTTCGGCCGCGCCGGGTTTGAGGTAGATGGCTCCCTTGTGCCACACGCCTTCGCTCAGGGCCTTATCCAGCGCATCCAGGGTCTTCAGCCGGACCGGCTTATGTCCGGCAATGGCCACCAGCCCCTTAAGACTGAGCGCGCGTTGCGGATGGTCCTTCGCCCCGCCAAAGGCCTGCATCAGCGGATACGACAGCTTCGGCAAACGCCAGACAAAACGGTTGCTGTGAATGCCGAGAGTCTTGAGCCATTTACGTTCATCTGCCGTCAGCTTGTCTTCACCACGCAAGGTCACGCCGCCGTTTTCATAGATCTGCCACGCCACGGCGCGCACGGCGGCGGGGGTCGCCTCATCATGCGCGGCCTCATAGATCCGGTGCAGGGGCTTTAGCTGATGCAAGGCCTGCTGCCGCACAAAATCGGTCAGCCGCTTGCGCGCGCGGTCTTCAAGGGCGGCCTGATCGGACTGACACTCCAGACGGATGACCGGGTTGAAATAGTCGGACGGCGCGATATGACCGACCGTTTCGCCTTGCCACAGAACGTGCTTGCCTTTCAGTCGCAGGCTCCTGGACGGGGCCTGCGCAAGCGCATGCAGCCGGTCGCGGATCAAGGGCGTCACCGCGCGGTGCGCCGCCTGACGGATCGTCTTGTCCTCGATCAGGCTTTCACCGGCCGCCTGCACGAAGTTCAGCCCCTTAAGCTGCCCCACGCGCTGCCCTTCGAGGAAGACGTCGCCATTGTCCATGATCTCTGGCTTGGGCGCCTCAAAGGCATTGAGCGCCTTCAACAGCGCGCTGGTGCGCTGATCGACAAAGCGCTGCATCAGGGCCTCGTGCAGCCGGTCGGACAGACGCGCCTCCAGATCGCGCGTCGCTTCGCGCCAGTGCTCTGCGGCCTTCAGCCAGCCGGTGCGATTGGCGATGTAGGACAGGGTGCGCACCCCCGACAAGCGCCCCGACAGGGTGTCGATATCGCCGTCCATGCGGTCGAGGTGGCTCAGTTGCTCATCGAACCAGTCGTGCGGCACAAACCCGTCCGGGCGATGGCGCGACCAGAACAGAAAACCGACGGTCTTCAGATGTTCGTCCAGCGAGACCTTACGAAAGTCGGGGAGTTGACACACCTCCCACAGGATGCGGAGACTGACCGGATTGCGCACCTTTTGCGCGATGTCGTCTTCGGCGCTCAGATGGCGCAGCACCTTCTCATCCAGCGCTTCGCGGGCCAGTTGCAATGCCGGGGCGGGCGAAGGCCGAGTCAGACTGCGCAACAGGTTGTCGAGCGACGAAAAATCCAGTTCGTGATTGCGCCATTGCGCCGCCGTCAGGCTGAGGAAGCGGTGGTTTTCAATCGACGCGATCAGGTCATCATCCATCTCATCGGCATCGCCGGTGACCCCAAACGTGCCTTCGCGGCGATTACGCCCGGCGCGCCCGGCGATCTGAGCAGCCTCCTGTGCCGTCAGGGCCCGCGTGCGCCGGCCATCGAACTTCGACAGGCCGGCAAAGGCCACATGGTCGATATCCATGTTCAGGCCCATGCCGATGGCGTCGGTGGCCACCAGAAAATCGACCTCGCCGCGTTGGAACAGATCGACCTGGGCGTTGCGCGTCTTGGGGCTGAGCGAGCCCATCACCACGGCCGCCCCGCCGCGCTGACGCCGGATCAGTTCGGCGATGGCATAGACCTGCTCGGTCGAAAAGGCGACGATAGCCGTCCGCTTGGGCAGCCGGGTCAGCTTCTTCGACCCGGCATAGCTCAGTTGCGACAGGCGTTCACGGAACTGCACCTCGGCATGCGGAAACAATGAACGGAACAGGGGCGTAAATGTTGCTGCCCCCATAAACAGCGTCTCATAGCGACCACGCGCGTGCAAAAGCCGGTCGGTGAAGACGTGCCCGCGCTCGGTATCGGCGCACAACTGAATCTCATCGACGGCCAGAAAATCGACGCGGCGCTCCAGCGGCATAGCCTCGACCGTGCAGATGAAATAGGAGGGCAGGCGCGGGATGATCTTCTCTTCACCGGTGATCAGGGCCACCGCATTGACGCCCTTTTCCTTCACCACACGGTCATAGACTTCGCGCGCCAGAAGCCGCAGCGGCAGGCCGATCATGCCGGTGGCATGCGCCATCATCCGCTCCAGCGCATAATGGGTCTTGCCGGTATTGGTGGGCCCTAAAACGGCCACCAGCCGCGAGTCCGGGCTTTGGTCGGCGAAGGCGGTAACAGGGTGAGAATGATCTGGCACGTAGCCGTTTTAAACGCTTAAAGCGGCCTTGGAAAGGCACAAGACGGTGTCAAAAGGGCGTAAATTCAGAGGTTAACGGCTTGAGTCAAACGCCGTGAACGTCATGAAAACGAATCATGACCGAATCAGTTACATCGCGCGATGCCTGATTTGTTCTATACCAGATATGGTAGCCCAATAGCGCATTAACCATATTCAATTTACTGGATGCGCTGAGTCGCGCCTTGAGTCGAGTCCGCTGCGTTCTCACACAGGTTTTTAGACCAGACAGGGTTTGAAACGGCTTCTCAAAGGCGCGGACAGCGTGCTAAACCCAACGCGCGTGGCCCCTTAGCTCAGCCGGATAGAGCAAGGCTTTCCTAAAGCAGAGGTCGCAGGTTCGAGTCCTGCAGGGGTCACCACTTCGTTTCCGTGCTGACACATCTCAGCATAGTGTCTGGACGTTGCGACGTATCTAAACGGACACTCATTTTTAAAATTTACATTTTCTCAGTAAAACAGATTAACATTCCACCGGCTGCAAGGTAAGCCCCGGTAATCCGTTCATCGTTATGTCAATGATTACCTCAGTCTCTTCTCCTATGTCCGCAGATATGCCCTACCTAACGGTTTGTGGTGCGGCGGTTCTCGTCTTCATTTTGGGGACGGTCGAGAAGGTGATGCGCCTGCGCAAGGCGACGCGCGGCACGGACGACTTTTTCGCGCGCTATGAGCGTCTGGGTCTGGGGATGGCCTTCCTGACCGAAGGTCTGGCCGTGGCGGCGATTATCACCGGATGGGCCCTTCTGCCGGCGGTTGTGGGGCTGGTTGGGTATATTGTGGTTGTGGCGGCCTATAGTCTGAACGATGAGGGCGAGGACCGCGTTTCGCTGTTTTCGGTGGAAACGCTGCGCACCGATCTGGCGCTGGTCGGCTTGCTGGTTGTTCTGCTGACCATCGCCTATTCGCTGCGACTGGCGCACTGAAGCGCATGGACATCCGGCAATCCCAGTCTGTGATTCTACTGCACCGGCTGCGGCTGCGTGCGCGCCGCCTCAGAGACGTCAATCAAAAGGCCGGAAATGCGTCGGTTGCGGAGATTTACGCCCGGATTGATCGCTGGCTGGAAGGGCAGATGGCGCACGCCATGGCCGCGAAGTGATAGGCGATACGCCGCCGTGTGGATTGCCACACACGCTTTTTTGGCAAAATCGGGGGATAATGCACATTTGCCGCTTCACAAAGCCGCCAAGGCTTGCTAAGTGGCGCGCCTCCTGATGCGTGCGGTCGTGGCGGAATTGGTAGACGCGCAGCGTTGAGGTCGCTGTGCCGCAAGGCGTGGAAGTTCGAGTCTTCTCGACCGCACCATCCGGGTCAAAAAAGGTTTTGAGGCGCAACCCTCAAGACCTTTTTTTGTGTCTGTTTGCCGGCGAAACCGGTTGCAATCCCTAGGGATTCGGCCCAGTGTCTGGCTCCGTGAAAATATGTGTGCCCAAGGGGATAGCGCGATGAACAGGGAGGGGGAGAGTTGTCACAAAAGCCCGAACCTGAACTCGATACCCTGGCGACGCCGCCCGATGAGTTACGCGGGTCGCTGAAGGCACTGGCTGATGCCGTGGCGCGCGAAACGGCGGACGCCGATGAACGTCCCGAACTGATCACTCCGGAACAGATCGAAGACTTCGCGCTTCAGGACGATTACGCCCTTAATCCTGAATATATTCAGCTGGTTATTGATGCCGCCGACCGCAATGACGGTCTGCGTCTGCGTGATCTTCTGGACGCCTTGCACCCGGCCGATGTCGCCGATCTGCTGGGCTTTCTGTCCGAAGATTACCGCGAACAGGTCATTCCGTGGATTCCCGCCGACGCCCTGCCTGAGGTGCTGCCGGAACTGGATGACGGTATCCGTGAGGAGATCGTTGAAAACCTGCGCCCGGTCGATCTGGCCGAAGTGCTTCAGGAACTCGATTCCGACGATGCGGCGGCCGTGTTCGAGGACATGGAGGCCGAGCAGCAGCAGGCGGTTCTGGCGGCCATGGACCCCGAAGACCGTGAAGCCATGGTCACCTCTCTGGCCTTCGAGGAAGAGACCGCTGGCCGCCTGATGCAGCGCGAGGTGGTGGCCGCGCCCGACTTCTGGAATGTCGGCGATGCCATCGACCATATGCGGGCACACGGGGCGGACCTGCCGGAACTCTTCTTCGATGTCTATGTGATTTCCCCGACGCATAAGCCCATCGGGGCGCTGCCCGTGTCGCTGCTGATGCGCACGCCGCGCGAAGTCCGCCTGTCGGCCATTATGGAACCGATCACCGAGATCGAGGTCCATATGGATCAGGAAGAGGTCGCCTATATCTTTGAAAAATATCACCTGATTTCGGCCCCGGTCGTCGATCAGGGCGGGCGGCTGGTCGGTCAGATTACTGTCGATGACATTGTTAACATCATTCAGGAAGAAAACCGCGAAGACATTCTGGCCCTGGCCGGTGTGTCCGATGAGGAGGGGCGTGATTCCACTGTGTTTGAAGTGGTGCGTTCGCGCCTGCCGTGGTTGTGCGTCAACCTGTTGACGGCCTTTGTCGCCTCGTCGCTGATCGGCATGTTCCAGAGCGAAATCGAAAAGCTGGTGGCGCTGGCCGTGCTGATGCCCATGGTGGCCTCCATCGGCGGCAATTCCGGCACGCAGGCCCTTACCGTCTCTGTGCGCGCTCTGTCGGCGCGCGAACTGACCACGGCCAATGCGCTGCGCACCGTCTGGCGTGAGGTGCGGGTGGGGTGGTTCAATGGGGCGGTGATCGCCTGCATTCTCGGCTGTGTCGCCGGTGCCGTGTGGCAGAACCCCATGCTGGGGGTAACCATCGCGCTGGCGGTGCTGATTAACCTCACCGCGGCGGCGCTGGCCGGGACATTGGTGCCGCTCACTCTGTCGAAACTGGACCGCGATCCGGCGGTGGCCTCACCCATTTTCGTGACCATGGTCACCGACTGCATCGGATTTTTTAGTTTCCTGGGGCTGGCGGCGATAATTCTGTTGTAAAAACGTAAGAGCCTATGGATAGCTACTCAGGCGGAATTAACCTTTTTTCTTAATCCTTTCGGGGGCGCAAGCGTCCGAATCGGTTGAAAAAATGGTTCGGGGGTGTTCGCAGCGGCGCGATGCTTGCTGGGCCCTTTACCTACCTGCGTAAGTGTACCGTTTTGGTTCAGGAAAAGTGATGAGAGCGCGCCATAAAATCTCCCGCGCCGGAGTCGAGCTGATCAAGAGTTTCGAAGGTCTGCGCCAGCAGGCTTCGCAGTTGCCCGACGGGCGCTGGATGATCGGCTATGGCCATACCTTTTCTGCTCGCGAAGGGGCGCGCGTCACCGCCGAAGACGCCGATGCCCTGCTGCGTTTTGACCTTCTGCCGATCGTCGAGGCGGTCAATAACCTTGTCCACACGCCGCTGACGCAGAATCAGTTCGATGCGCTGGTGT
Source organism: Asticcacaulis sp. (assembly GCF_027484505.1). Taxonomy (GTDB): domain Bacteria; phylum Pseudomonadota; class Alphaproteobacteria; order Caulobacterales; family Caulobacteraceae; genus Asticcacaulis. The sequence goes on along the minus strand of NZ_JAIXSV010000104.1, from coordinate 13,321 downwards.
CGTTCTGCTTCAACATCGGTATCGAGGCGTTTGGCCAATCGGACGTGCTGCGCCGCGTCAACGAAGGCCGCGTCACCGAAGCCGCGCAGGCGATGGACAACTGGACCAGCGCTGAATTCAATGGTCAAACCTATGTACTGGCACCGCTGATCCGTCGCCGGGCCTCGGAAAAGAGCCTGTTCCTGACCCCCGATATGGAGGGGATGGAGCTTGATCCGCAACTGATGACGCCGGGCATGGTCATCCGCCCGGCCGAAGCGCCGGCGGCACCGCAACCTGCGCCGGCACCCAAGCCCGTGATTACGCGCGTCGCCGATATGGCCGAAACGCCGACGGCTCCAGCCCCGACTTCGCCGTCGATGAATGTTCAGGCCGCCTTGCTCAAGGCCGAGCAGGAGGCACGGATTCAGGCCGAGTTCCGCCGTCTGGAGCAGGTGCGCCTTGAAGAGACGCAGCGCCGGGATGCCGAGCGCGCTGCCGCCGAAGAGGCGCGCAAACGTGAGGCTGAACGCGCTGAGGCGGCGCGTCAGGCCGAAGCCCGCCGTCTGGCCGACGAAGCGCGTGCCCGCGAAGACGAGCGCCTGCGCGAGGAAGCCCGGCGTCTGGAAGCCATTCGTCTGGCCGAAGAGACCCGCGTCCGTGAGGAAGCGCGCCTGCGCGAAGAGGCGCGTTTGCGGGAAGAAGCCCGTCTGCGTGAGGAATTGCGTCAGCGCGAGGAAGCGCGTCTGCGCGAAGAGACCAAACTGCGTGAGGAAATTCGCCTGCGCGAAGAGGCGCGCTTCCGTGAAGACACCCTGCGTCAGGAGGCCATGCGTCAGGCCCAGGCTCTGGCGGCGGCCCGCGTCGCCGAAGAGGCCCGTCTGAGCGAACTGCGCCGTCTGGAGGATGCGCGCCTTGAGCAGCAACGTCTGGAACGTCAGCGGCTTGAGGAAGAGGCCCGCCTGCGTGAAGAGGCGGCGCGTCTGGAGCGCGAGCGTCTGGAACAGGCTCGCCTTGAACAGATGCGCCACGAACAGGCCCGTTTGGAGCAAGAACGTTTGGAGCGCGAACGCGTCGAGCGCGAGCGTCTGGAGCGTGAACGCGCCGAACGTGAGGAACAAGCCAGACTTGAGCAAGCCAGACTTGAGCAAGACCGCCTTGAGCGGGAGCGTCAGGAGCGCGAACGCTTAGAGCGTGAGCAGGCAGAGGCTGCCGCCCGCGCCGAACGTGAACGCGCGGCTGAGGCGCAGAAAAGCGCGGATCAAACCTCCAAGCCCGCCGTCGATCCCGATGCCGAAGCGGTGCGCAAGGCGGAAGCCGCGGCGGCCCTGATGCGGCTTTATTCGCCTTACGCGACTATGGCCGGGCCATTGGCCAAGCCGAAAGCGGCACCTGCCAGCCCGCCGGCACCGGTTCAGGCATCGCCGCACAATCCGCCGCCCACGGCCGCCAAACCGACGCCGGCTCCGGCCGCGTTTGATGTATCTTCACGCCGTGACCCGGAACCTGCGCCTGTTGCGGCTCAGGAAGCGGACGACGAGGCAGAGGATGTGCCGCTGGTTATGCGGCTGCATAGCAAGGTCGAGCCGGGTGTGCGACCCAACCCGTCGCTGATCGCGCCGCCCACGGTTGTGGCGTCTCCGGTGAGTGTGCAAACCGATGCGGCCGCCGCTTCGGCCCCGGCCCCGGCGCCGGTAGCCTCGCAGCCCCAGCTTGTGCCTGAGCCGGCCAGAGAGACACCCAAAGAAACGCCGCTGCATTGGCGCGAGCAGTTGCAACACCCGGCAACGGGTGTGGCCACGGCTGCGGCCGCCGTGCAAAGCGACGCCCTGAGCTTCAATAGTCACGCGGCCCCGCAGACCTATGTCCACGCCGAAGAGGTGGTCGAAGACGACGAATGGCTGGCCGAAGATGGTCGCATCGCGGTTTCGACCGAAGAGGCAGAGGCCAATGAGCGCAGCCTGTGGCAGATGATCGCCTCAACCCTGCAATGGATATTCATTTCGGTGATCGGCCTCGCGGCCCTTGGCGGCGCGGCGGGGGCCTATCAAAAGGCCATCAATCTCGAAATGACCGAACCCGGCAATGCGGATGTGTTTACCACCATGTCCATTACGCTGGCTGTGGTCGGTATTGTCTGCGTCTGCGTTTCGGTGTGGCTGATCTTCCGCCGTCTGGGTGGCTTGAAGGACTGAGATTCTAGAGCATTCGTCGGCTCAGTTGAGCCGCCGAATTGCTCTAATTTTTTGTTTGGTCGCGCAATTTTTCCGAAAAGTGGTATCCACTTTATCGGATTGCGCTCTAACCACTGATATCCGCGCTGATTTCGACTATCTACGCGCTCGCCAAAAGCTGAAATAGAAAAGGCCCTGCCGAAACCGGCAGGGCCTTTGTTTTTGCGCGATAGCCTTGTCTTACGACAGGCGGGTCGCCACCTGCGTGATGGCCTGATCGACCAGCGGATCGCTCTTCAGGCCGTCAGCGCGGCTGATGAGGATGTTTTCCGCGATCTGCGTCGCCAGATCAGCCGCCGCAGCCTTGACCTCGGACGCGGCCTTGGCCTCGGCCTGAGCGATCTTGGCTTCGGCCTGCGCCTGACGGCGCTTGATCGACTCATCGAGCTTCGTCTTGGCCTCGGCGGTGAGGCGCTGGGCCTCTTCCTCGGCAAAGGCGATCAGTTCCTTGGCCTTCTGTTCGGCCTCAAGACGCTCGGCCTTGATCTGGTTGAGCAGGGCCTGCGCTTCCTGACGGATACGCACAGCCTCATCCAGTTCGGCGCGCACGGCATTGCCGGTGTCGGCCAGAGAGGCCCACAGCTTTTGCGGCACCTTCATGACGATCAGCAGCAGGAAGAAGCAACCCAGACCGATACGGACCCAGGTTTCCGGATTGGCCCAGAAGGACGGTTCAGCGTGTTCCATCGGGTGCTCCTCAGCTCTTCTTCAGGGCGGCGGTCAGGGCCGACTTGGTCGGGGCCTTGCCCGTCAGCTTTTCGACCAGCGCCGACGCGGTGTCGGTGGCGATCTCGGTGACGTGGGCCAGGGCTTCGTCACGCTTGGCGCGGATCGAGGCTTCGGCTTCGGCCAGAATGCCGTTCAGACGGGCGTCTTCCTTGGCCTGAGCGGCCGCCATTTCGGCTGTCGCCTTGGACTTGGCATCAGCGGCCAGCTTGCGCGCTGCGGCATGGGCCGCTGCGGTTTCAGCCGCCGCGTCCTTGGCCTGAGCCTCGGCCTCGTCGCGGATGGCGCGGGCATTGGCCAGATCTTCGGCGATCGTCGCGCCACGCGTGTCGATGACGTTACGCAGGCGAGGGGCGAACACCTTGGCGATCAGGATGAACAGGACGGTGAAGATGACGACCAGCCACACCATCTGACCCGCCCAGTGTTCCGTCTGGAACTGCGGCAGGCCGCCGGAAGCGTGGCCTTCGCCGTGGCCGGTAGAGGTGGTGTGGGCGTCGCCGTGAGCCGCTTCGGCAGAAGCGGTGGCTTCGGCGATGGGCTCAAGCGTGGCCACCGTGGTCACGGGTGCCTCGGCACTCGTCTCGCTGGCCGCGGGGCTTGCGGTTACGCTCATGATTTGATCCTTTTGATCCGGGCCAGGGCACGGACTATGGGTCTGTTTTGACGGGTGCGCAGCGTTTAGGGATGCGCGTAAAGACGAACGGATCAGACTGTGACGCCAGCCTGATCCGTCGAAAGTCCGGTCTTCGTCGGGCGAACGCCTGCGGCGATCGGGCCCGCGAAAGCAGGATTAGCCGTTCAGGATCATGATGGCGATAACGAACGCCAGAATGCCGAGGGCTTCGGTCAGGGCCATACCGATGAAGAGGTTGGTCTGTTGCGACTTGGCCGCCGACGGGTTGCGCAGCGCGCCCTGGAAGAAGTTGCCGAACAGCAGACCGAGACCGATACCGGCACCGATCATACCCAGCATGGCCAGACCCGCGCCGAGGAACTTGTAAGCAGAAGCGTCCATAGACTTTAACTCCGTAGGAAGAAGAGGATAAACGTAAGGTAAGGTGATGACTTAGTGGTGATGCAGGTTCACCACGTCATTGAGGTACACGCAGGCCAGCACCGCGAAGACGAAGGCTTGCAGATAGGCCACCAGGAATTCCAGCGCCGTCAGGGCCACGACCGCCGTCAGCGACACGAAGCCGCCGAGATAGCCGAGCGCACCCGCCGAGGCCAGAGCCACGATGAAGCCCGCGAACACCTTCATCACGATGTGACCGCCGACCATGTTGCCGAACAGACGCAGCGTCAGGGTGATGGGGCGCATCAGGAAGGAGATGATTTCGATAGGGATAAGGATTGGCAGGATCAGCAGCGGCACGCCCGAAGGCATGAACAGCTTGAAGAAGCCAAAACCGTTCTTGATGAAACCGACGACGATGACCGTACCGATGGTCAGGATGGCCAGCATGGCGGTGACCGCCAGCTGCGACGTCGCGGTGAAATAGGTGGTCATCCCCACAAGGTTACAGCTCAGGATAAACAGAAAGAGCGTGAACACGAACGGGAAGAAGGAGCGGCCTTCGTGGCCAATGATGGATTCCGACAGGTCGTCGATCAGACCGAACAGGCCTTCGGCCATCACCTGAAAACGGCCCGGAATGATCGAGGCGCGCGCGGTGGTAAGGGCAAAGAACAAAACCACGCAGCCCACGCCGATCAGCATGGCCAGAACGGAATTGGTGATCGACAGGTCAACGGGGACACCAGCGACGTCGATGGTCGGCAGTTCGACGACCTTCTGGATCTGAAACTGGTGCAACGGATCGGCCATAAGCCCTACCTCATCAATTCAAATAGCGATGGGCCAAAGGGCCCTGAAAATCTCAACGACGTCCGCTGCGGGCGACGGCATAGACCCCGGCAACCAGACCGACAATCGCGCCGACAATAATGCCGAACGGGCGCGTATGCAGGTATGCGTCACTCAGCCAGCCAGCCCCCAGTCCGATGAAAATGCCACCGAGAAGTTCGCCCAGAGCCTGATAGCCCTTTCCGGCGCCCGCTTCGCTTTCGGCGTGGTCGGTCTCTTTGCGGCGCTTCTTCTGCTCAAGGGCATTAAGCCGCCGTTCGAGGTCGCCCAGCTTCGACGAAGTCTCATGATCGGGGTCATTATTCATATTCGGACCTTTCGGAAGGACATTCGCACACAGACAAATATCCCCCTTCGGACGGCGCGGAACCTAATCGGACAGACCGCAAAGGTCAAGCAAGCCGATGACATAAAGTTGATCTAATTACCTCGTGCAAACCCCATAGGGCATCACTATTTGCGAAAATTCGTTTCCCGTGCGGGGCCTTATCGCGGCAAACCCTTGTAACAATGGTTTGCAGAGTCCCTTTCTGTGGCGCGTAAGACTTTGGTCGGTTGCCTCAGGCGACCAGCGCTTCGGCGGCCTTCAGATCGACGCTGACCAGTTGTGAGACGCCGCGTTCGGCCATGGTCACGCCAAACAGGCGGTCCATGCGCGCCATGGTCACCGGATTGTGGGTGATGGCGATAAAGCGCGTCTGGGTGCGGGTGCGCATTTCATCGAGCAGCCGGCAATAGCGATCGACATTGGCGTCATCGAGAGGCGCATCGACTTCGTCCAGCACGCAGACCGGGGCTGGATTGGCCAGAAACACGCCAAAAATCAATGCGGTCGCCGTCAGGGCCTGTTCACCGCCGGACATCAGGCTCATGGTTGAAAGGCGTTTACCCGGCGGGCAGGCATAGATTTCCAGCCCGGCTTCAAGAGGGTCGTCTGATTCGACCAGCCGCAACTCCGCCGATCCGCCGCCAAACAGGGCGACGAACAGCGTCTTGAAGTGCTCATTGATCACGTCAAACGCCGCCAGCAGACGTTCGCGGCCTTCGGCGTTCAGTTCGTCGATCCCGTCGCGCAGCTTGCCAATGGCTGTGGTCAGGTCGAGCCGTTCGCGGCTGATGCCTTCCAGCCGCTCCTGATACTCGGTCGCCTCTTCTTCCGCGCGCAGATTCACCGCGCCCAGAAGGTCGCGCTCCTTCTCCAGCCCCGACAGCAGGGCTTCGGCCCCGGCGGCATCTGAGGGCGTGGCGATAGCCTCTTCTTTGAGGCGCTGGCCCAGCGCTTCCGGTGTGTCCTGCGTCTGATCGAAGATGTGCGCTTCGATCTCGGCCTTGCGGGCGGTGGCGGCCTCCAGTCGGGCCAGCGCCCCGGCGCGGTGTTCGCGCGCCTGCGCCGCCGCCTGTTCGCGCGCCTTTTCCTCGGCATCGGCCTCGCGTTTGGCGGTTTCGGCCAAGGCCAGCGCATCGCGCGCCTCCGACAGACGCTTTTCAGCGGCGCTGAGCGAATCGAGCAGGCTCAGGCGGCGGGTTTCAAAGGTCGCAGGCGCGGCCTCGGCGGTGGCTAGCGCCGCCAGAGTGGATTCTTGTTCGCGCGTCAGCTTTTCGACGCGGCTGCCCGATTCGCCGTGGCGGCGGGTCCAGTCAGTGAGGTCGCGGCTCAGATTGCGTTCGCGCGATTCGCGTTGCTGCCGATTACGCGCGTCTTCGTCCAGCGCCGAACGCGCCGCCAGCACGGCCTGACGCCGGGCGTTGGCGAGGTTGCGTGCTTCGACCAGAGCGTCGTTCAGGGCGTCCAGTGTTTCCGGCGTCGATTGCGCATCAGCCAGCGCCTCATAGGCCGTTTTGGCCTCGCCCAGATCGCCGCGCAGGCGTTTGATGCTGCCGTCCAGCGCCTCCATGCGCGTTTCGTACTGCGTCTGGCGACGGCTCAATTCATCAGCCTGTGCTGTTTTGGTGCGCAGGTCGCGTTCCCGTTCGGGCAGACGGGCGCGCGCCTGACGCAGACGGTCTTCGAAGCGGCTTTGCGCGTCGGCGGCGGTTTTCAACGCTGTTTGCGCGGCCTTAAGCTCCGGCTTGAGCGCGTCGATTTCGGCCTCCAGCTCATCGAAGCGGCTGCGTTGGGCCAGACGCACAGCGGCGGGCTTCGGGGCCTTGGCGCGCACAATCAGCCCATCCCAACGCCATAGATCGCCCTCTTTCGACACCAGCCGCGCGCCAACGGGCAGGTGTGCCTGAAGCCGGTCGCCCTCGGCCTGATCGACCACGCCAATGGTTGAAAGGCGCAAGGACAGGGCGGGCGGGGCACTGACATATTGCGTCAGCGGCGTGACCCCCAGCGCCGACAGATCGCTCAGCACGGCCTGCGAGTCAAAATCCTCGGCCCAGAAGGCCAAGGCATCGAGCGCCCCGCGCTTCGACAGGCTGAGATTGAGATCGTCGCCCAGCGCCGCCGCCAGCGCCAGTTCATAGCCTTTTTCGGCGCGCACGGCATCGAGAACCGGGCTTTTGCCCTTGGCGCTGTTGGCGTTCAGGATCTGCGCCAGACCGCGCGATTCGGCGGTCAGTCGGCCCAGCCGGTCTTCGAGGTCGCGGGCGGTCTTGCGCGCCTGCGCCTCAGTGTTGACCACCGCCATCCGCTCGCCTTCCAGCGCTTCGACCTCGGCACGCGCAGCGTCCAGCGCCTGTTGCGCGGTGTCTGCCGCCTGTCGCGCCGTCTCCAGCGCCGCATGATCAAACACACCCAGCGCCTGTTTTTCGCGTTCGGCCTGATTGGTCTGGGCCAGCAGGCGTTCAAAGCGGGTCTGCGCCTCTTTCAGGCGCGTGGCCTCCAGCCGTTGCCGTTCGGTCAGGGCGGCCAACTCGGCGGCCAGTTCCTCAATGCGCTGATCGGCTTCGACGCGCTCGCCCTCGGCCATCAGCACAGCGGCCTTCAGTTCGGGTTCGCGCGATGGGGCCTCTTTGATCTCTTCGCGCACGCGCGCCAGCATGTCCGTCAGGCGTTCGATCTGCGCCTGACCGTCGCGCGCCAGTTCCCGTTCGCGTGCATGGTCGGCCTGCTGACGCCGCAGATCGCTTTTCAACCGCTCAATCTCGGCCTGCGCCTGCTGCGCTTCGAGGTCGAGGCGTTCTTTCTCTATACTCAAACGATGGTTGACAGTCGCCGCTATGGCTTCTTCTTCGCGCAGCGGCGGGATGGCCTCGGCGGCTTTCAGGGCATGAACCTGAGCGGTGGCGGCCTCGCGCGTCGTCGCTTCGACCGCCTGCGACAGGCTCTGCATTTCGCCCGTCGTGGACTGAAACACAGCCAACGCCTCCAGCAATCTGGCGTGCAGAATGGCTTTTTGCAGGGCGCGGATTTCGGCGGAAATCTTCTTATACTTGTCGGCCTGTCGTGCCTCGCGTTTCAGACGCGACAGGGCGCTGTCCAGTTCGCGCGAAATATCGTCCAGCCGCGCCAGATTGGCCTCGGCGGCGCGCAGACGCAGTTCGGCCTCATGACGGCGGGTGTGCAGGCCCGACACGCCGCCGGCTTCTTCGAGGACGCGGCGGCGGTTCTGCGGCTTTGCAGCGATCAGCTCGGAAATCTGCCCCTGACGCACAAGGGCCGGGGAGTTGGCCCCCGTCGAGGCATCGGCAAACAGAAGCTGCACGTCGCGCGCACGTACCTCCTTGCCATTAACCTTGTAGGTCGAGCCCTGACCGCGACCAATGCGCCGGGCAATGTCGAGCACGGGCTGATCGGTGAAGGGTTGAGGGGCGAGGCGGGCCGAATTGTCGATGGTGAGCGTGACTTCGGCCCAGTTGCGCGCCGGGCGCTTGTCCGAACCGGCAAAGATCACGTCCTCCATGCCGGCGCCTCGCATGGCCTTGGCTGAAGTCGCCCCCATCACCCAGCGCAGGGCCTCCAGCAGGTTCGACTTGCCGCAGCCATTAGGGCCGACAATACCCGTCAGTCCGGGTTCGATGCGAAATTCGGACGCATCGACGAAGGACTTGAAGCCGGAAAGTTTCAGCCGTTGAAATTGCAAGCAGGGACCGGTGGAAAGAGCGAATCAGACGAGATGCAAAGGTTAATGGGCTTTAACGCTTTTGCCTAAAGGCTTCTATTTAAAGCGAGGGCCGCAAGGCACGCAAGGGTGCTATCCCTCTCTACCTTGCCCTATTTTCGCCGCCGCGCCGACCTACCACCAATGGACGTAATACCAAGGGTCATTGGAAATGACTCTTGGTATTCCTTTCGTGAATTTCTCATGTTGCTGACACATATGAGAAATTCACGAGTTTTCAACGGCCGGATGCGGTCAGCATCTTCGGCCGTTGGTATAAAGGGATGGAGGGGATGATGAAGAACAAAACCCTGTTGACGCTGACTTTTGTGGCCCTTGCTCCGATCACGGTGTGGGCACAGGACGATACGATCTGGAGCACGACCGACGTTACAGTCGTCAAACGTCTCCCCGGACCCGCCTTGTGGAAGGTGGTGCGTGACGACAAGGTGGTGTGGATCATCGGCTCTGCGCAGATTGAGGGCAAGGCGGGCTGGGACAGCACACGCATCGAGAACATCCTGACCGGGGCCGAAACCCTGTACACGCCGCCGACGGCGAGCGGGGGCGTGTCGCTGATTTTTCGTCTGATGAAGGATAAGGATTTGCCGGGCCGCACGACGCTGAAAGACGTCCTGCCCGAAGCTGAATATGCGCGGTTTCAGACCACGGCCCGGCGTTACGGCATCAAAACGAACGATATCGAAAAGGACAAGCCTCTGTGGGCCGGGATGCGTCTGTCCATGAAGATTAATCAGAAATACGGCTATTCGTCTTCGGCGGTTGTGGATCGTTTGAGTAAAGCCGCCAAAAAGAAGAAGGTGAAGGTGCGCGCGGTGGCCAGCTATGAAGCCAAGCCACTGCTGAACCAGATTGCGGCCATTGATGCCGAGGAAAGCCGTCGCTGTCTGACCATGACACTCGACTCGCTTGATTACGACATCCCCAATGTACCCATTGTCACCAAGGCCTGGGCCAATGGCGATGTGGCGCGGCTCAAGCCCATCTGGCGCAACGGTCCAAAAGGCGACTGTCTTCAGGGGCTGGGCGCAGACCTGTCGGCGCGGGTCAGTGGTGATACGATCGCGGTGATCGAAAAGGCGATGAGCGGTTCGAAGCGTAGCGTGCTGATCCTGCCTATGGGCATGTTGATCAATGACGACCGGCTCGTGACCGGCTTGCGGGCCCGCGGCTATCAGGTGCGCGAGCCGCTCTGAGTCTGCTTACTTCACGGCCTTAATAGCGGCTTCGATGGCGGCGTAGTCGCTTTCGACGCGCTTGCCATTGACGAAGAAGGTGGGGGTCGATTCGACGCCGTCTCTGGTCATATTGGTTTCCATACGGGCGGATATGGCCTTGAACAGGTCTTCGTTTTTCAGGCAGGTGTCGGCCTCGCTCTGGTTCAGGCCCGCCTTGGCGGCCAGCGAGCGGAAGACCGGTTCGGCTTCACCCGTCTCGTAGATTTTCGACTGAGCGGCAAAGAAGCCGTCGATGACGGTGAAATAGGCTTTGGTGCCGCCCTTCTGGCCCAGCCAGTTGGGCTTATCGGCCGCACAATGGCCCAGCATATAGACACCGAAGGCCATCTGGGCCGGGTTGGTGGCGACTTCACGGTAGACGTACTTCACCTTGCCCGTCTTGATGTAGTCGCGCTCGAATTTCGGCCAGTTGGTCGTGTACCAGTGGGCGCAGTGGGTGCAGGTGACCGAACCGTATTCGACGACGGTCACGCGGGCATGGGTCGCGCCCTTGGTCATCTCTTTCAGTGGCGCAATTTTGGCTTTGCTCGCGCTCTGCGCATCGGCAGCAACGCTGAACAGCGCCGTGGTCAATACGGCCAGCAGGAAAACCGCCACAGCCTGCTGCCAGAAGGGCGCGCGGCGGGCACGATCATAAAGGCGACGAACGGTGGCGGTCATGGCTGGGTCCTTTGGTCCGGTGACGGATTGGATATCACTTTATCTATCGCGGAGGCTACTGCGTCGGAATCGGTCGAGTCGCCAGTAAACAGCACACCGTTTATGAAGAGATAGGGCATGTTAACATCTGCTGGTATTTCAGATAGGTGGGTTTCCGCTGCGGCCATATGCTTGAGAGACGTAGAGTCATTGATGCAGGTTTCGAAGCTGTGATCGGAAAGGCCAGATTGGCGCGTAATGCGACGAACAATGACGATGGGGTTTTCTGCGGTAAGGATTTCATTTTGTGAATTCATCAACCGCGCGAGGGTTTTGAAGTACCTGTCCTTGCCCGTGCAGCGCGCCATCATCATTCCGGCAGCCGATACATCAACGGGAGGTGTCAGATATTCCCTGAATATATACCGCACCTGGCCATGCTGGATGTACGCTTTATCCAGTTTCGGAAACACTTCTCTGTAAAACTGAGCGAAGTGAGCACCCGTTGTCGAAGCATAGACGATCAAAGTTACGGGAGCGTTCGAACGCCCAAGGCTCATATCGTCCGGGCTGACCGCAGGTATTTGCGGTTGGGCCAGAAGAGGGAGGGGCACAAACATCGTCATTCCAACCCAGAATCCAGCCAAGACCTTGCGCCATTTTGTGGCGAAAAAGCTATTCACTGGATTGTGGACGGATGGCGCGGACATGTTTACTTCTTGGCGGCAGGGGCTTTGTCGAGCGCGGCCGTGAAGGCTTCGACGCTGGTATAGTCGCCTTCGAACTTCTGACCATTGATGATCAGGGTCGGGGTGCCGGTGATGTTGTCGGCCTTGGCGTATTTTTCCATATTGGTCTGGATGCGCTCCAGACCCTTCGGATCGTTGACGCACTTGGCGAAGGCCTCATCGGACAGACCGGCCGAATTGGCCACGCGCTTGAGGACTCCCTTGGCGTCGCCCGTGGCGGACATTTCCTGCTGCGAGCGCATGATGGCGTCGATCACTTCGAAATACTTGTCCTTGCCGGCGCAGCGCGCCACCAGAACGCCTGCCGCCGAAACGTCCGCCGGGGGGGTGAGGAATTCGCGGAAGACGTACTTCACCTTACCCGTGTCGATATATTTGGCCTTCACCGTCGGGAAGACCTTTTCGTTGAAGGCGGCGCAGTGCACGCAGGTCACCGAGGCGTATTCGACAAGGGTGACGGGGGCATCGGCCTTGCCCAGAACCATGTCGTCGGCCCCGGCATCCGTTTTGCTGCCACCACAGGCGGCGAGGGCGAGTGTACCGAAGGCAGCGGCAGCCATAAGCGCGCCGCGAACGAGGGTGTGACGGGTCAGGTGCATGGATCGGGCCCTTGTAAGAGAATCTGGTTCAGGCGTCTGTGTGCCTTATCCCGACTTCCTACGGCGAGAGCGTGGCCTTTGGCAAGTTACTTCCGTTGGGCACGGTCCTTGAGCAGCACCGAACGGCCCAGTCGCAGCAGTTCGCGCCGCAGCTTTTCGTCGGCTACGGCCTTCACGCTCTCCTGCAAGGCCAGTTCCTCGGCGGCGCTCAGGGGTTTGGGGGCGGGCGGTGGCACCGGGCGCGCGGCCTTCTGCACCGGCCCCTGAATGAGGCGAAGACGCTCGACCGTACCCGCCCCCAGAAACAGATTGACGCGATCGAGAATGACGCGGCTCTGGTGCTGGATGACCGAGGCAAACGACCCTTCGACGCGCAGATCGAGCGTGCCGCCCGCCTTGGCGCCGGGACGGGCGCGGATGACCTTCACGGGTTCGGTGATGCGCGCCACCGTATCGCCCACAATCTCAGGCCAGCGGCTTTTGAGACGACCTGCCCCGGTGTCATAGGCCTCAAATCGTTCATTGAGTGCCTTCATCATCGGCGCTATCTGTCGATTGACGGGCGGCGTTGGCTGCGGCACGCGGCGGGTTCGCGTGGTCCGCAGGATGCGCACGGCTTCTTCATAGGACGGCAGGTCACGTTTCATGGTGTTGAGTATAAAGCGCATCCCAAAAAGTGTGCAGCGGTTTTTGGAATCAGATGCGCGACAGGAAGAGCGTACAGATGAAGATGTCTCGCCTGCGCGTCAGAGATTGCTGGACTGGTACGACCGCAATGCGCGCGTTTTGCCCTGGCGTGAAGGACCGGGAGCTGCGCTTAGGGCCGATCCCTACCGCGTCTGGATGTCGGAGGTGATGCTTCAGCAGACCACCGTGCCGCACGCCACACCCTATTTTGAAAAATTCACCGCCCTGTGGCCAAGCGTGGGCGCTTTGGCCGTCGCGCCCGATGAGCGGGTGATGGCCGAATGGGCGGGGCTGGGCTATTATTCGCGGGCGCGCAACCTGCTGAAATGCGCGCGGGCGGTGGTCAGCGCGCATGGCGGCATCTTTCCGGCGGATGAGGCGGCCTTGCTGACACTGCCGGGGTTCGGGCCTTACACGGCGGCGGCGGTGATGGCTTTTGCGTTCGGAAAAGCCGCCAATGTGGTCGATGGCAATATCGAGCGGGTGATGAGCCGCCTCTATGCCGTCAAGACTCCGGTGCCGCAGGCCCGTCCTCT
>NZ_JAIXSV010000021.1 GCF_027484505.1 Asticcacaulis sp. | reverse complement strand
GCGGCGGACCAGACGAGCTTCTCAGGCAGCCGTTTCCGCTACACGGGTCAGACCGTGCTGCCGGAAGCGCAGCTCTACTACTACAAGGCCCGCGTCTATGACCCCATCCACGGACGCTTTTTACAAACTGACCCCATCGGCAGCGATGATGATCTGAACCTGTATGGGTACACCGCAGGGGATCCGGTGAACAAGACGGATCCAACGGGTAATTGTCCTCAATGCGTAGCTGCTGCTCCATTTTGTGTTGGCCCGCAGGCACTTGGCTGCGCTGCAGTTGGTACTGTTGCAGTTGTTGGCGGATGCGCCTTTTGGGATAAATGCCGAGACGCAGTGAGAGATACTGTCCGTGGGATTGGAGACTTAGCCGGCTCAATTATTCAAAATAATGAAGCTGATGATGAAGAGCGCGACAGAGAGGCTGCGGAAGACTATAAAGACTGCGTCAATAAGTGCCGTGATAAGTTCGTTGACGATCCCGATAGTTTGCCAGGTAGCGGTAGTGATTATGGACCTAGAATTCAGAGATGCAATCATGAGTGTCAGGAGGAAAGGAGGCGCCAGAGAGAGCAAGAGCGTGAGCAGCGTAAACGAGAAGAGCAAGAGCGCGCCCGGAACGACAATTTTAATTCGAACCTTCACATTTTATTCATTAAGAAGTTTAAATTATGAATAATTTTGATGGATTAGACAAGGATTCCGCAAAGTTGATTATTTCTAAGTGTAGTGCGTCTACACAGGCTTTAAGTGAAATCGTTGATATTCTTAGAATGACTATTTCGGAGGAGGAAAATAGAATTTTTAGGAACAATGTGTATGATATTTTTATGAAGATTAATGAGTGTGTTATTGAACCCATACACAATCTGTACCCAGATTTGAAGGCATAATGCGCGGAAAATTTGTCAAGGGCGGAGCAAAAGAGTTTTTTCGCAAACGTTGGCGTGTGCGTTAGTCTTGGTTCATTGACATTGTGAATTAGGCAGCAGACTCATAACGCTCTGATCCAGATGCGAGAGGCTACAATCTTGACAGCGGCAAGGAAGTTAAGGGGATTTTTGTCATATCGTGTGGCAATTCCCCTAAACTGCTTGAGCTTATTGAAGAAACGCTCCACCAGCTGGACGGCTCTAAAAAGCCATTTGATTTCACGGCTGCTGGCGTCATTCGAGGCGTAAGGGCGTTTGGTCCCCGGTCGTGGCCATTTGTTGGACTGATAGTGGGCCGATCTTGTCGCTTTTGTCCCCGCATCGGCGTCATGCAGGCGCAGTTCGACCTTCGAGCCAGGTCAATCTCTTCATGTTGTAGACAATGTTGGCCATGCCGATCTTGAGCCAGGCCCGTTTGATCCCGATGGTGCGGACGAACAGGTCCATCTTGTGCTTTTGAACCGCAAAGACGTGCTCAATATGAGCGCGGATTTGGGATTTGCGGCTGTTGGCTTTCAGTATGCGCTGGGCCACAGCTTTGCCCTTTGGCTTCTTGCGATGAACCTCAGACTTGAAGCCGTTGTCTTCCATGGCCTTCTCATTCTTCAATGAGCGATAGGCGGTGTCCGCCCACACCACTTTGGCTGTGTTGGTCTTATCCAGCAGATCAGGAAGGCGTGCGCCGTCGAACGCGGCTGCATCCGTCACCGTCCAGGTCCGTATCAGGCCAAACCGTCGATTCGTGCTGACGTGGTTTTTGTAACCAAAAGCCGGAATAGCCAGATCAACGGCAGGCTTGGAACCGTCCTCGCGGACCCTGGCCTTGGTATATTTGACCGTCCACCGCGCATCCCGGTCCTTCTGCCGAACCTTGGCTGGCTTGGCTTTCCAGGCAGCAGGAATAACACCTTCTTCAGATCGGCTTTTTCCTCCTGAGTATTGCGCTGCTTCGGCGCCGCCACAACCGTGGCATCGATCAATTGCCCCGACATCGCAATATAGCCCGCATCCCGGATCAGCGTGTCGAACTGCTTGAACAGGCCCTCAATCGCTCCGGCCTTGACCAGACGCTCGCGGAACAACCAGATCGTCTTGGCGTCAGGCACTTTGTCTCCGAGACCCAGGCCAAGGAAGGGCATGAAAGACAGCCGGTCATTGATGAGAAACTCAGTCCGATCGTCGCCCAGATTGTTCTGTGTCTGAATGACCAAGATCTTGGACATCATGACGGGGTCAAAGGGTGGACGGCCACCCTTGGCACCGTCACCATAACCCACAGCAGCCTGTAGCGCCGGACGAAAAGCTTCGAAATCAACAAGCCTGCCGTAGGCCTCGAGTTGGTCGCCGAGATCACTCAGCCGCTTCAGGCGATCTTCAACATCAAAAAATCCAGCCTGCCCCTTCATCGAAATCCCCGATGCAAAACCCAGATCAGTGAATCATGATCCCTCCCTCTTGACGAGGGGTTTTTAGAGCCGTCCAGCTTCGAGCAGGCAGTAGAGAAAATCCGTTGGTATGCCATGCGATGGAAGATCGAGGTCTTCCACAAGATCCTAAAATCAGGATGCCGCGCCGAGGATGCAAAATAAGGACTGCGGATCGCCTCGCGAACCTGGTCGGCGTCTTCTGCATCGTTAGTTGGCGGGTCTTTTGGTTGACTATGATTGCCAGAACCGCTCCAGACGCCTCACCCACTGTAGCTTTATCAACACCGGAAATTACAGCCCTCGACCGGCTTGTCAGCAATACAGGTAACCGCGGCGCGAAGCCGGCGACCCTCCAGTTATACCGGCAAAACTTGCCCGATTGGGAGGGTATTTAGCCAGGACGTCTGACCCGCCGCCCGGGAATGCCGTTGTATGGCGCGGCCTACGCCGCTTGGCCGATATACTGCTTGGCACTGAGATCGCCGCGGGCCAAAGTTATGGGTAATTGCAAGCCACACCGTAGGCTTACGCTTTAAGTTCTGTAACCCTTACAGAATAAGGGTTTGCGTACTTGGAACGAGAGGTTCGCGGCACGCATGTTGAGGCACGCGGCCGTTATCTCTTTGTATTTACAGTTTAATCTGCGAGGTGCGGTGGATTTAGACGATCTTGGCAGACAGCGGCAACAGTCTCTTGCAATAGCTTCACGCGCTCGGTGAGCCAGTCGAATTCTTCGTCGGTGACGGTGTAGTCGGACGAGTATCGGGCCTCGACATAGGCGCGGCGCATGCGGTCGGAGGCCTGACGGTGCAGTTTGGTCTCAGCGGGCCAGATGCCCTTGAGGCGGTCGTCCAGCGCCTCGGCCTGTGAGCACGGCAGGGTAATTCGGTGGCTCTTGGGCCTCTATGGGGCCAGCGCAACTGACTTTCAAGTCTGTAAGGTCTCGATGTCTAACGCTTGGGGAAGTTCACTTCGATTCCTGACTGCCCGTACGCCATCATGTAAGGGCCACACTGAGAGAGCGCTGTGATTGCTTGAGATTCTGATCTCAAAGCGTTGTCGGTCAGCGGCACGGTTGGATCGCGTTTGATAGCTGGCGGTTTCGCGAGATTACCGAGAGGCGAGAACGTCACTTCAAGCGTCACGGGCTGAGTGTCCTTATCGGCAATCCTCCGCCAGCACGGCTCGATTGCCTTCCAAAGGTCGTTAGGCGTTTTGCGGTCACGGCCCTCGACCTTGACCATTGAGGTCGCCGCATCGGTTTTGAGACCGTTGGCAGTTTCAGCCCCTTTTGGGGTAAACACCTCTTCTCCTAAGGCTTGTGCCAATGAACTTGCCTTGGGTTGCGCAACCGTCAGCGCGACGGCGGTATCGGCAGGCGTTGCCTCTGACATCGCTATGAATTTCTCCTCCGCTGATGTCGAGTTGGGTGTGTCCGGCGATGACATGGGAGCCGTGGCCTCCATCAGGGAGACATCCATGGCGATCTCTGAGCCTTGCATCAGATCGCCTTCGCTTCCGTCCACGCCCTCTATCGGCAGACCCTTTGAGGATGAAATGGCAAACACGTAGAGCAGGCCGAGGTGCAGGCAAACGGCCAGAAGCAGGCCAAACGCCTTCTGACCATTCTTTAACTGTGATGACCCGCCCTCAGACATGGTGATTGAATACACCAATTTGTTGAGCGGACAAAAGCCCTGAGTTATCATCCCGCTGACGTAGGGGGGTAGGGTTTTGCCGAAGAGATCAGACGACGACGGGTTTATCATGATCGATGCGGTGACGGGCGTGATGATTATCGCCCTGACGGCGGCCGTCGTTCTCACAGCCCTTGGCCTGTCGCGGAGCTATCGCCAGAGAGCCGAAACGGATCGTGCCGCGGCCACCGCGTTTTCCTACCTGATGGCGACGGTTCCCAAGACGCCGGGCACGCAAAGCGGAGAGGTGTCAGGGTTTCGTTATCAGGCGGACATATCCAAAGAACCTGTCGGCACGTTAAACGCGTGTCGGGTGACTCTGGCGCTAAAGCATGTACGGTTCAAACGCAGTTACCGCCTGAGCGGTCTGCGTCCCTGCGAAGGGACTGTGCCATGAGGTCGGGCAATGACGACGGCTTTACGCTGACCGAGGCGGTTATCGCCCTGCTGGTTATCAGTCTTTCTCTCGCGGGCGTCCTGCAACTGGCAAGACTTTCAGCTAAGGACCAAAAACGGACGGTCGAACAGGTCGTCGTGGCTAAAGCGCGCCGGGACGGTGTGCAACGTCTGCAGGCGGAGCTAAACGCCTTAGAACCCCTCTATGCCGACCAGTTTTCAGCGACGCCGCAGGGGTTAAGCTGCCTGCCCAGTGCCCAGAAGCCGTGCGAGAAAAAGCCTCCGAAAGGGTATCAGTTTCGCTATGTGGTGGCGGGTCAGGAAACATCGCAATGGCCATTGCCAGCCACTTCGGAAGAAACCTCAGGATATGCCACCAAAGAGCGATTAAACGCCTTGATTGTACTCGACAAAGAGGGCAGGGTAGCTGGCGCGATCGAGCTTAAAGTGGATCATCCCGCAGACTGTCAGTTCGACATGATCTCCCGGGCGTGCCGCAGACCGCAAGGTGGTGAAGCGCAAGCATCGCAGTCCGCGGGGGAGGGGCCTTGAACGCGCTCAATGCACAACCGGGTGAGATCAAGCCGTTTACGCGCGTGATTACGACGCCGCCGGCCTTCCCGTGGGATCAGGAGAAAGCCGCTCAGCTCGACGCGCGTCATACCTCGCCCATGGCGGGGATGAGCGGCGGCGGTCTGACGATTGTGGTGAAGCGCCTGAAGCCTTGGCGGCCGAAAGAGTCGGGTCGCTTTGCGGCCGTGTATCTGAAGGGCAATGTTCCGCCTCAGGGCCTTTCGTTTACGGTCGATGTGCAGGGCCAGCCGATAAAGGTCGAGATTGCCTCTAAGACAGCACAGGCGGCTCAGTTGCGCCAGCGGGCCTGGCTTTTGGGCGCCATCGTCGTCGTCGTATTGTCGCTAGTGCTCCAGATAGGGCTTGTCCTGAAACGTCGCGCTGAGGTCGAGGACCGCTTTGCGCAACTCCAGCCGCAGATTGAGCGGATGACGAAACTGAATGCAGGGCTGGTCAAGACCCGCCAGAATGCACAGGCGCTTTCTGAACTTGAGCTTCAGGGCCGCGATGTTCAGGGCGTGGTGAATGCGCTGCGCACCGTGACGATCTCACGTGACCCGTCTGCACGGATTGAGGCGTTCCACTGGGACCGTGGAGACTGGGCACTGGAGGTGCGGGGCGAGGCCGTGCCTTTGAAGGCGGGTTCTGTGGATTTGCAAAAGTCACCAAAACCCGTGCGACGGGGTGTCTCGCTTTGGGTCTACAGCCAGCCTCGCGCGACCACGCCCGTATCGACGGAGCGGGTCCCGTGATCAGCCTCTCCTCTAAACCCAAACGCCATACCTCCTCATTGAGCGACCTCTGGCCGGTGGGACTGGCCGCCGCGGGAATGCTGGCCGTCTCATTGGGCCTTTATGCACTTAGTGTTCCCAGCGAAGCCGAAAGGAAGCTGGCGGACATGGAAGCGCAACTCAAGTCGCTTCAGACCTCTGCACGGGCGCCGGGGGACGTTCAGGCCTTTCCGGCGGGGAGTGTCTGTGGCGGTAAGCTCTTTGCAGGTTATAAGGACCAACTGGGTCTGGCTCTGGGCGGCAGTGGCTTAGAGGTGACGGCTCTCGATATCGCCCCGCCGCAAGCGACGGATACCCGTTCACCTCTTCAGGCTTATGCGGTTTCGATCAAAGCCAGCGGACAATACGAGGCGATGGTCAATGGGCTCAATGGGCTTTCGAAGTTCCGTCCGATACTGTTTCTGGACTCAGTCTCGGTGCGCAATAAAACCGACGCGGTTGAACTCGATCTGAAGGGGCGTGTCTTTTGCCGGTAATTGATTGGGAAAAGATGGCGCTGGGGACCGCCATTGCCGCGAGCCTTGGCGGGGTCGCGGTGTTCGTGGCCGATCCGGCCCAACCTGTAAATGCACGTCTCGACCTTATCCAGTCGCAGCTTAAAGCCTTGCCGAAGGCAGGGCCCATTGCCGCCGGTGCTGCCCTTTCGGATGTCACTTTACTCAGTCAGCAGCCCATCTTTGTTATGTTAACGGGCGCGAATGCCTACAAGGAGAAGGCGGTCAAACTGATCGGAATCTCAATATCGCCCGGTCGTAGAGCCGCCCTCGTTTCGGTGGATGGTCAGCCCGCTGTTTGGATGGGTATCGGTGAAACTCGGGATGAACTGGTTCTGATCGAGGTCGGGTCCAGTGCCGTGCGCTTTGACACCCCGGTGGGTGCGCGCACGATCAGTATCAATGAGCCCGCAGCGGGCGGGGCAGGATAATGCAATTACAGTGGATGAAAGCGACAGGCCTTGCCGTCTGTCTGACAATGACATCGGGGATGCTCGTCTCACCGGTACTGGCGCAAAACACTGCGCAAGCCCGGCCTGCGGCCTTTAGCTATAACTTCAAGGACGCCGATATTGCGCAGGTCGCTGAGGAAATTCTCGGCAACGGCCTTGGTGTCAATTACCGCGTTGATCCGGGCGTCACGGGCAAGATGAGCTTCCGGATAGACCAGCGCCTGACGAAGCCTCAGCTCCTTGCGGCCTTCGAAGGTGCACTCAATGCCTATGATACGGCGATCGTGCGCGAAGGTGAGACTCTGGTGGTCAGACCCATCGCCAATGCCTCCGTGGGTGCGGCCATTAATGATGGGTCGAGCCGTCTGAGCCGTGTGGGGTATCAGGTCCGGGCGGTCCCGATTCAGTACGCTGCTGCCTCTGAAGTCGCCAAGGTGCTGGAAAGCCTGTCGCGCGAGAAACTTGTCCTCTTCAGTTCGGACAAGCTGTCGCTGATTCTTCTGGGCGGCACGGCAGATGAGATCGAAAGCGCGATGTCCTCGATCAGGCTCTTTGACCAGAGCACCTTGTCTGAGGCTCGCATCCGTTTCTTTTCGCTACGCAATGCCAGCGCGACCACGGTGGCGGGCGATCTTGAGAAGATGCTCAAGGCCTCAGGCACAGGATCGGTGACCATCGCGCCTATGAAGCGGCTCAACGGCGTGTTTGCGTTCTCGCGCTCGAAAGAGGTGCTCGATGAACTGAGTGGCTGGGTGACCCGTCTTGATGTGCCCTCGACCGATCAGGCTCTGAGTTTTCTGGTCTATCGCCCGAGAGGTGTATCGGCCGAAGCCCTGGCTCGCACTCTTAATCAACTTTTAGGTCTTAGCAGCGTGGCCAGCCGCGAAACCTCGACCAGCCGGGAAACACCGGCAGGAGAGAGTGCGACGACCGCCCCGGCGTCAGAGGCAACGAACACGAATACGGACAGCAGTATTCGTATCGTTGCGGACAAGGAGACCAATACGGTGATTGTCAGCGCCCCGGAAGCGGAACGTGTCCGCATCCAGAGCGTGCTCAACGAAGTCGATCGCGAGCCGGCTCAGGTGACGATCGAAGCGTCCATTGTCGAAGTGACGCTGAATAACGAGTTCAGTTTCGGGGTGGACTGGCAAACGATCAATGGCGCGCTCAGTCTCTCGAACTACACGACCGACTCCACGAGCCTTGCCCCGCAGGCACCCGGATTTTCTGTCAACTATCTGAGAAGCGATATCAAGGCGGCGCTCAACGCCCTTAGTTCCAAGTCCAAGGTCCGCATTGTCTCCGCCCCCAAGATGACGGCGCGGGAAAACGCCACGGCATCGCTTCAGATCGGTGATCAGGTGCCGATCGTCAAACAGAACTCCCAATCGACCAATGGCGGCAATGCCCCCATCGTTTCGACCATAGACTACCGGGACACGGGCGTGACACTGAAGGTGACCCCGCGGGTTCTGAACGACAACCGGGTGGCCATGGATGTCACGCAAGAGGTCAGCTCGGTCGCCCGGACCCAGACCTCCGGCATCGACTCACCGACCATCAAGCAGCGCAAGTTAGAGAGTAGCCTCATCATCCCAGAAGGCACCGTTGTGGCTCTGGGCGGCCTGATCAGTTCGTCGGAAAGCGATAGCGAGGGGGGAGCGCCGCTGCTGAAGGACATTCCGGGCCTCGGCAACCTCTTCAAGCAAAGGGCGCGTAACAAGGACCGTACCGAACTGATTGTGCTTATTCAGGTCACCATCCTGCGAGATCCCGCTGCGTTTAATCGGCAGTGGGAAGATTTTGGGGCGGATATTCGCGATCTGGCGGGGCGACGCCTTGCGCCGGTCCAGTGAGGGAGGGTACGCCGCCATGACAGCCCTTATTCTATGTGCGGCCTTAAGTGTCATCTGTGTAGCGATACTCGCCCTGGCGCAGCAGGATCGCAAGCGGGCTGAACGCGAACTGGTTCAGGTCGAACTGGATATCGCCATGGATGAAGCCCTTACCCGTGCTGCGGCGGAGGTGACAGCCTCAGAGGGTGAGTATGCGCTGTCTCGTGATTACACGCTGGGCGGACGTGCGGTTCAGGTGGTCGCCGAGAACGAAGCCTATAAGTGGCCGATAGATAAGGTGTCTGAAGTGTCAGAGGTGACGCTGGCGCATCGCACTAAGTCGGTGACGACGAATGACCTCAAGACCGTAAAGGACGGTCGAACGGAGCCGCGGTTTAGATGGCCAGTCAATGACTGTTTCCGGCAACTGGCATCTCCCTTTGGCTTTGGCCCGACAGACAAGGATCGACCCAGTCGTGTTAGTGGCTTTGCGAATGCCGCCAGGGATGGTCAGGTCTGGCGCCTGCGGGCGGTCTTGGGTCAAGAGGTCCGTGAGCAGCTCATCCGGTTTACTGGTGACCCGGTCAGGCCCTTTGCGGTCATACTCAATGACACCTACACCTTAAGGGAGATGCCGTCATGCGTCCTGTAAGAGATATGGAAGCCGAGGCCGGCTATACGCTGACTGAAATGCTGGTGGTCATTCTCATCATCTCGCTGATCGCGGCGGTCCTGACACCTTCGCTGCTCGGACAGTTGTCCCGCTCTCGCGCCAAGACAGCGGCGCTCCAGATCGATACGACGACAGCCGCCCTGGAAAACTACCGCGAGGACATGGGGCAATATCCGTCGTCGTCTGAGGGTTTGACGGCGCTGGTCTCAGCGCCAGCGGAAGGGGCGTGGCTGGGGCCGTATCTGAAGGACAAGAAGTCCCTTAATGACCCGTGGGGACGTCCGCTCGTGTACGCTTTGAACGCCGACGGCGTTGCGACGGTCACGTCCCTTGGAGCGGATGGCAAAGAGGGCGGTAAGGGCGTCGATCAGGATATCATTGGCACGGTTCGTTGACGAAGGGCGGACCTACAATGAGCGCTCTCACGTCAAGCCACGTCCTGCCCGATATCCCGGCACCATGTCTTGCGGCGCTTGGTGCCGTAGTGGGCCTCGTTATCGGCTCCTTTGTGACAAATACAACCATTCGCTCAACGCGCGGTGAGGCTAATCTCCTCGGGCGTTCTGTCTGCGATCACTGTCGCACGCCGCTTCGCTGGAGCGAAACGATCCCCATGGTGTCGTTTCTAATTCAAGGTGGACGCTGCCGAACGTGCAGGACTCAGATTGATCCGATCCACTTTTGGGGTGAGTTTGCGGGCGCCGTTGTGCTTGGTTTAAGTGCATCCCTGCTACCGCTGCCGCAGGCACTTGCGGTCGGGGTCTTGGGGTTTGCGTTACTCGCGCTCAGCCTTATCGATATCCAGACCTTTCGGCTACCAAATCCGTTGGTTTTTATGGTTCTCGTCTTCTCCGGTCTCTTGTCGGTTGTGCGGGGCGAGGGGGGGGCCTCCCTGTTGTGGGCAGCCGGCGTCTTTATCGTTCTCAAGGTGCTACAGTTTATTCTGCAAAGGCGATCCGGCGTTGCGGCTTTGGGTGAGGGGGATATCAAGCTGATGTCGGCTCTGGCCCTTTGGCTCGGCTCTTCGGTAGCCTATGCCTTCAGTCTGGCCAGTCTGGGCGCCTTAGTATTCATCGTCCTCACGCGCTGGAAAGGGCGTATACCATTTGGACCGTTTCTGGCGGCCGGTAGCCTTTTGACGGGGTTGGTTGTTGAAACGCGTATGTTGGTCTAGCGGATGAACGAGAATGCGAGCCGATCGCGTATGAATTGTGACATCGGTCATAGGATGGTTAGTGATTCAAATTTGCCCATGACTCAGAAGTCAAGCGGTGAAAAGGGGAGGGAATGGAAGTGTTGGATTTAACTCGGTTTTACAAGGCGCTAACTTTTATTACTTTTTTGTTGCTTTGGTCGCCAGTGCTTGCGCAGAGCGGAGCGGTCTACAGCTACGATGCTCTGGGGCGGCTGACGACGGTGGGGCAGAGTGATGGAAGCTACTCCAGTTACAGTTATGATTCAGCGGGCAATCGGACGTCCAAAGTTACCTTGACGCTTGGCAAGCTCATGCAAAGTTGGGAGGCGGAGGATTTACCTCACCGCGTGGGATTCACCGAAGATGACGGCTGGGCAGCTAACGTTAGTACAGCCTCAGATTACATGACGTTTGGCCCCTACAGTCCGAGCGTTCCGCCCGGCGACCGCGTGGGCGTATGGCGAATGCTGATCGATAACAACACCGCCGATGATGCCACCATAGTAAAACTTGAGGTGTATGATTTTACTGCTCGTCAGGTTTTAGCTACACGTGTTGTTCGTCGAAACGAGTTTGCGGGCTCATGGCAGTATCAGCATTTTTATGTGCCCTTTTCGATGGATGCGAGCCGGGTCGGTCATCAGATTGAATTGACAACCCTCTATTTGTTTGGCGCCCATGTGCGCGTTGACCGCGTGGGTGTTAGCAGCGATGCCCAAAGTGGTCCAGAATTAGGGGACGGCTGGTCTCATTCCTGGGAGGCTGAAAACCTTCCGCATAATACTGGGTTCGCCGAAGGAGACGGTTGGGCGGCAAGCGTCAATTCGCCGCCGGGGCACATGGTATTCGGCCCCTACGTTAACGTCGCTGCAGGCTCCCGGACGGCGGTTTGGCGGATCTTGCTTGATAACACTACGGCAGATAATCGGGGCATTGTGCGGCTCGATGTTTACGATGCAACGACAAATGAAGTCATTCGCGAAGTGACGCTCTTTCGTAGTGCATTTCCTTCGGCCTGGACGTACGAATACTTCGGCCTCCCGTTTGTCGTGGGCCCTGAGCGTGCCGGGCATCTCTTTGAGTTCAGGACATTCTACATGGGTTGGTCTCACGCCCGTGTGGATAAGATAGGCCTGAAATAATGAACGACAGCTGGGATTTTTCCGAAACGGAGGCCTTTGCGACCTTTCAGCGTGATGATGTCCTCGATCATCTTCTGGCGTCGGGACGTTTAAGCGTTGAGGCGATATCGAGAGCGGAAGCTGTGGCGAGGCGCTCCTCTCAGCCTGTCGAGCTTGTGCTCAACCAACTCGGTCAGTTGTCGGACGACGATCTTGCCGAGGCCTATTCGGCAGTCACGGGGTATCGGGTCTGGGACGCACAAAATGAACCCTCCGAGATAGAGCCCGAAACACTCGGACTGGGGCCGGAGTTTCTGCGTAAGGTCAGGGCCGTGCCCTTGCGTCTTGAGGAGGATGTGCTCGTCTGCGCGGTCTGCGACCCGTTTGACGCGGAGATGCGCGCGGGATTGGGGTTTGCCACCGGAAGGGAACTGCGCTTTCTGATCGCGCGGGTGATGGATTGGCGAACCGCTTTCGATGTGCGGGCCGAGGGGCCGTCACCAGAGTTCGATGAACGTCGCATCGAACGCGATCTGGCACTGGTAGAAGACGCCAGCGTCGAAGGGCAGGCTGTAGAACTCGTCAATACGGCCTTTGCTGCCGCTGTGGATCGTGGCGCTTCGGATATTCACTTCGAACCCAGAAGGCATGACCTGTTGATACGTCTGCGTGTCGATGGCCATCTGATTGACCTGATGACCGCCTCCAGCGATCTTTCTGCGCCTGTCGTCTCGCGCATCAAGGTGCTGTCGAACCTGAATGTCGGTGAGCGTAGGCTCCCTCAGGACGGACGGGCCTCCTTCGTCAATGCCGGCCGCGCGGTTGATGTGCGGGTTGCGACCGCGCCCACCGTGTTTGGTGAAGCGGCCGTCTTGCGTCTTCTGGACCGGGCGCAGGCACCTCAGGATATTGCATCACTGGCCCTGCCAGAAACTGTCACAGCGCTTCTTGAACGCGCCGTCCGAACGCCACATGGGCTGTTTCTGGTCACCGGTCCTACGGGATCGGGCAAGACGACGACGCTGTACGCCCTTCTGGCCGCATTTAAGGGCTCCGGAAAGAAAATCCTCAGTGTCGAAGACCCCGTCGAGCGGCATTTTGAACATGTCTCGCAAACCCAGGTTCAGAGCCAGATCGGTCTGACCTTCGCCGCTTGCTTGCGGGCGTTCCTCCGACACGATCCGGATGTTATCCTTGTGGGCGAAATCCGTGACGCCGAAACCGCGGCCGTGGCGGTTCAGGCGGCCATGACGGGGCACCTCGTGCTCGCTTCCGTACATGCCAATACGGCATTGGCCGTTGCCCCGCGTTTGAACGATATGGGGGTCGAGCCCTATCAGCTTGCCGCCTCGCTCAAAGGCGTAATGGCGCAACGGCTGGTGCGCCGACTGTGCGGGGCCTGTAAAACGGAAGATAAACCTTCTGAGGCCCTCGCTGCCTATGCGGAGCGTCTGGGACGGCAAGCCCCAGCTCGAGTATTCCGGCCGGTCGGGTGCCCGCGTTGTCGGGGACAGGGCTATAGCGGGCGTCTGGTGCTGGCTGAAGGCCTCTGGGCCGATGATCTCTTCCTCGCCCGTGTAGGTGAGGGGGCCAGTCTCGATGTCCTGAAAACCTACGGGCGGACGCTCGGCCTGCGTACCATGACGGACGAGGGATTTGATCTGATCTGTCAGGGCGAAACGACGCTTGAAGATGTGTTGACGGTGACGGATGACTAGCCGCTATCGTTACAGGGCTATGAGCCTCTCTGGGCGTGTCGCAAAGGGTATGATCGATGCCCGTGACGAAGCCGATGCGTTTGCCAGATTGCGGGCTCAGCAACTTCAGCCCCTCAAACTCACACCCTACGCCGCAACCAAGCCATTGGCAGGTGGCGCGTTTCTCTCCGTCTTTCGTAACAAACCCGCAGACCTTGAGGCGCTGCTGACCAATCTCAGCGTGCTTTTGCGTACAGGGGCGGATATCCGCACGGCTCTGGGCATTCTGGATGATGAAGGCAAGGGGCTGAAGGCTGCGGCGGGTAAGATCCTGAGCGGATCGACGATTGAAGCGGCCCTGACCCCTTTGTTCCCGGCAGGGCAGGCGCATCTTGGCGCTTTGATCGCGGCGGGCGAGGCGAGGGGGGATTTGCCTTCAGGGCTGGAGGCCGCCGCAAAGGTATTGGCGGCCCGGCGCCTCATCCGGCAGCAACTGATTGAAGCGCTGAGTTATCCGGCCTTTGTTTTTGTCACGGCGGTGGCCGCTCTTACCGTCATTCTGCTTGTAGTGGTGCCGGCCATTGCGCCGCTTCTTGATGAGACCGGACAATCCGTGCCGGTGTATTTCCAGATAATCGTTTGGCTGAGCGAGGCTTTGCAATGGGGCTGGGGGTATCTGTCTATAGCCCTGCTTCTCCTCTGCCTTGGCACCCTTCTGGCCTACCGCTACGGTGGGCTAAGACGTGTTGTTGATCAGTGGTGGCTGGATGGGCCTATGGGGCCCATCGTACGGGGGCTTGTCTATGGTGGTTTTGCACGGGGCTTAGGTGACACACTGTCAGGTGGTGCGGCGATTACCGAAGCCATCCGCCTCAGCCAGCGAAGCGTTGGCTCGGAGGTTGCCCGACAGCGCATAGACGGAGTCGTTCAGGCGGTCCGTCAGGGCCGCCGGCTGAGTGAGGCTCTGCGACAGGTGCCGGGATTCCCGAAAGCCATTCTCAAACTCTGCGAGGTTGGCGAAACCTCCGGTCAACTGGGGCCCATGCTGGGTCGCGCCGGTGAGCGTAGCGAGGCGGAGGCCTTGGAACGGATATCCAAACTGTCCAAAATCCTCGGGCCAGTGCTTATTCTGGGTCTGGGTCTGATGATCGGTGCGCTGATGGGCGGCGTACTGACGGCACTCACGCAGATAGGGAGTGTGGCAGGTGCTTAGCGCCTGAGGGTAGAAATTGGCTCTTGCCAAAGGTGCTATTTGCATGGTTACCTCCTGAGGTAAATCG
>NZ_JAIXSV010000163.1 GCF_027484505.1 Asticcacaulis sp. | reverse complement strand
CTTCTGTGCAAAAACTTGATATCGCCGCTGCTCCGGCGCGGGCGCGCGTTGCTCGGCGCGCGGCTCCAGGGTCCGTCAAAGATGCTGTGCGTGAGGCTATATCAGCGCACCCGGACGGCATAAGCCAACAGGATATTGATAGCTTCGTACGAGCAGAGCAGGGCATTACGCTCAAGCCCTCTTCGAGGCGCATGGCAATTATCAAGCTTCATTCCGAAGGTGTAATCACTGAACGTGGCAATCTCTGGTTTCCAGCGCATCCAGCGCAGGAAGCGGGCGCGCAAACGCCCGTCCCCGAAAACGGCTGAACATCACAGGAGGTTAAGAAGATGCTTTTCAGAAGATAGTGAAACCGTTGCCTAACAGCCCCGACGGATAATGGGGCTGGGGGTGTCTAGACAAGGGCTGCAACCCTTATCCAGACACCCTAGGCCATACGGCACTACATCGGCAGCGGGCAAACCCGAACCTGCTGACGTAGTCAACGAGAGACTCGATACGAGCCTAACGACAGCGAAATTAGACTCGCATGGACGTCTCTCGTTGGCAAGGGCCAACATTGAGGAGTACCGTTCATGGTTTTCGTGAACGCTTACTTTCGCTTGCGCTTTGGGCGCCGCGAGCATGTGCGTTGTCATGTGCGTCGCTGGCCTCGGACGTAACGCGTAGGTCGAATGAGGCGGCGGCGTGCAAAGCCGCTGTCGCCTCCATTCCTTTGTTGGGTAGAGCGCGATAGGCGACAACCTTTAGCCAAAACGCAAAAAGCCCCGCTGGCGACCAGCGGGGCTTTTTTGATGATCGCTTGGCGTCCCCAAGGGGACACGATGCCAGGTTTCCGATTTTCGATGCCAGATCAGGCAGATAAGGATCACGGGTTAGCAAGGGGGCCGGGGGTGATACACACCCCTGATACACACGGCCCTAATGACGAGCCTTCAATACCTGCAACGGCGTGGATCGGTATTCCGTTTCCGAATGAGGCTGCCTCGTGACATCGCGGCTATAACCGGCAGGAAAGAGGTTGTCCGCACCCTGGGGACAACTGATCCCGTAACCGCCAAACGCCTTCTGCCCGTGGTCTGGGCAGCCTGGGAACGAACCATGTCCATCATTCGCTCTACCCCAGCCATAACCCGGCAGGATGTTGACCGGATCGTGAACGACTTCATCAGGACGGAACTGGACAGCTATCGCGCCTTACACAATGCCACGGCATCCGTTGAAAGCCTCCGGGGAGTG
Organism: Asticcacaulis sp.; assembly: GCF_027484505.1. GTDB lineage: Bacteria > Pseudomonadota > Alphaproteobacteria > Caulobacterales > Caulobacteraceae > Asticcacaulis. The sequence goes on along the minus strand of NZ_JAIXSV010000163.1, from coordinate 3,195 downwards.
ATTGAGTGGGAGGATGCCGCCCGCCCGCAGCTCCGTCGCCGGATCGCTAAGGACATCGAACGCGGTGAACCGTTCTGGACCCGCGAACACCTGGAATCCTTCCTAGAATCCAGAGGCATGCCCATCCACCGAGACAGCCCGGCCTATCGAGAAATGATGCGGGCGCTGGCTCTTGCGTGGCTGTCCACCTTGGACGCGATGGACAACGGTGCTCCGGCTGCCGACCCGCTCCCGGATCAACCTGCCATGCTACAGACACCGACCGAAGCGCCGGCCATTAAGCTGGACAAGGCAACACAGCATCGCTCCGTCGAAGCCTCCCAACCCTGGCGATCTCAGGAACAGCGGTTCTTTGCCGACCGGCCTAGCATCGGAGATTCAGCCCGCGTATCACACCGACAGGCGTTTAAGGAACTCGAAGCCCTGATTGCCGCAAAGCCGCTTGGCGAGGTGTCCACCTCAGATATCAAGGCGTTTGCTGATTACCTCCGCGACAAGCCGATAGAGCGAGCGGGCCGAAAGAGGCTGTCACGTGAGACCATCGTCAAACTCTTGTCGCACGTCCGAAGCTATTTCGGCTGGGCGGTCGAAAGCGGCTTCATCGCTGAAAACCCGGCTGAGAAGGTGAAGCCGCGAACAGAGACAAGAGAGGAGCGGGACCAGATACCCCGGCGGGCATTAGCCCCCTCGGAACTGGATACGCTGTTTCGCTCCCCGCTGTTCGTCGGTTGTCGCGGCCTCAACCTACGTCACCAACCAGGGTTGAAGGTCTTTCGGGACGGCAGATTCTATTTTTTCCTCGCTGGTCTGCTAACCGGGGCACGAACGGAGGAGCTGGCCGACGCACCTTCAACGCTCGTGGATTTTCACGGCATCCTCTGCTTGGACCTCCGGGAGGCTGCAACCAAGACATCCGCCGGTCCCAGATTGGTTCCGGTTCTGCCAGCCCTGCGTAAAACGGGATTCGTCGACTTCGCCCGCGGCGAAGAGCGGGCGGGGCGGAAGCTGTTTAGAGAGGTGACTCGTGACTGGTCCGGTTGGACGAACGCCTACCTTGACAACATCGGCATAACAGATCGGGCCGTTACCGGCTACTCGCTCCGCCATAACTTTCGTCAGATGCTGAGAGCGTCCGGGATCACTCAAGAATTGATGGACAAGGTGTTCGGGCACGAGGGGCAGAGCGTAGGCTCTGGCTATGGACGCGACCTGTCACCTGCTGAGGCCCGCCTAGTGATAGAGCGGGTTGTTCCCCCTATTGAATTGTCGCACCTCTACATAAACGAGCCCGGCTGAATACAGCCCGCGCACGCCGCGACACCGCCGCTATATCTGAAACAGCACGTCCGCACCCTGGCAGCCCACGCTGCCAGGGCTTTCGTGCTGACAAGGCGAAGTCTTAGAAAACCACATAGCATCTGACCCCGCTCCAGAACGTGTTCGACACCTCTTGAATGTAATATCGAGGTTATTTTATAATATATGCACAAACTATCACAGCATCAGCCTTGTATAAGAAGGCACAGAAATAGAGAGGTCACTCATGAAAACTCATGTTGGCGTAGCTCTGCGCTTAGAGACGAGGGACATTTTGCGCCGTATTGCAAAGATCGAAGGGCGTTCTGTTTGCGAGGTCGTGCATCGGTCTGCTCTTGAACGGCTTGCCAAGCATCGCCCCTCCGCCCCCGCTGCCAAGGGGGAGGCAACCCATGCTTGACCTGAACACCCTGGCGGAAGCCCGCCAGTCCGCCGCCGCCGACTGGCCGCACACCACCTATGCCGCCGACCGGGCAACCGACCCCGAAACCTTCGCCACTCTGGCCGCCCGTCTGGACGGTGGGGAGACGTTCATCGGCAATGCCCGCGTAGCGCTGGGCGTGGATCGTGCGACCGGCCTTCCGGCCATGCTTATCCAGGCGGATGACGAACTGCTGTTCACCGTCATGGATAGCGGGGCTGAACAGTATGGCGACCCGCTCCCGGCCCACCGGCTGGACCATGGGGAGGATGACGAATGAGCACTGACCCCGACGACATCCTCAGCCCGCCGGACCCGATCAACCTCTTGCCCGCCTCTGTGGTGGCGGCAACCATCGCGCCACTCATGCCCGGCACCGATGCAAGCGCATGGCTTCGCGACATGCGCCGTTCACGGCCTGGATATCGCCCCCGCGTAACCAGGCCCCCCACCGCCATCCGCCGGGGCCGCCGGGTGTTCTACCCACGGTCGGAATTGGTCCGGCTGCTGGACGAACTGGGGTCCGCGGAATTGGTCCGGATGCTGGAAGAACTAGAGGCCCAGCCGGCCCCGATCAAGGGGGCGTCAGCATGACCGGGGCCGCAACGATCCATGCCGTCGTCAGCTATAACCCGCTGGACGCTTCCGATAGGTCCATGGGCGAACTGGCATGGCGGCCCGGCGTGACGCTTGCCGACCTGTTGACCGGCCTGCCGTCAGCTATCGAATGGGTCGTCTCCCTGGATGGGGAGGCGACACCCGCCGACCGTTGGGCGGAGATCAAGCCCGCCCCCGGTTCGCACCTCGTTATCGTCCCGGCTATTCGTGGCGGGCGCACGGGTAAGACGGTTCTGCGCATTGCCGCGACCATAGCCGTTGCAGTTGCCGCCTATCAAATCGGCGGGCTTGCTCCCGGCGGTCTTACGTCCGTTTGGGGTGTGACCGCAGCAGCAGCGACGCCTGCCGTTGGCACCATGTCCGTTAATATGAGGTCTCTTCCATGACAGCGATTGTCGCCACTGTTGCGCACAATGGCGCATGGCTTAGCTCCGACACCCTTATGGTCAATGCCGCCACCGGGGAGGCGCTGGGCTATGTGCGCAAATTGCTGATCCTGCACCGTGCCAAAAGCGCCCTGGTCATTGCCGGGCCGGTCAGCGCCGTTGCGGACATGCACCAGACAATCTATCGGGGCAATGCCTCGACCTTCCGGGACGTGGATAAGGCCCTTGCCGATATCCTCCCCCGTTACGGTGAAGCAGGGCCGATCCGCGCTTTCGCCCTTGGCATGGCGGACACAGGCCCGGCGGGCGTGGCCTATGAACTTACCGCCACCGGCCTGACGCGGCACGAGCTTGCGGCGGGCGCTGGGCATGCCTTTTCACCGGCGGAAATTGACAACACCCGCCCGGCCTATCGCATGGCCTATGCGCAATGGGAAGCGGCGGCCCGTGGGG
>NZ_JAIXSV010000270.1 GCF_027484505.1 Asticcacaulis sp. | reverse complement strand
GTTGTTGTTGTTGTCGTTGGCGAGAAGCCATGTACTGCATGTACTCGGCTCTGCTGTTAAATTTCGGCGGTCTGGCAGCCATGGCGAAACAGAAGGAAATGTGTGTTTATTTTGTGAGCTGCAAACTTAATTTTTTTTTCTTGACATTTTTTTTTTTGATCGAGAAAAATATAACATAACAATCATTAAATCGCCGATGGTCCCACCAAGAAAAAAAACAGCTGTTCCATCCACATTGAAGATCTTTGTGCTGGAAAAAGCAGACGACACTGCTTTGAAGGAAGGGACGCTTTGCAACAGCCTTGAAGATCCATGGGTGAGCTGGGAGAAACAGCATGGTCGAACCAGATGTTTTTTGCAGTGCACCGTCCAAGGAAACGCAGCCAATGAAGACGACAACATAAACATTTGGCAGACAAAACACTTTGACCCAATTACCACGCCGCTGACAGACGTAGTTGATTTGCAATTTTGTCCGGAATTGACCGTCTTCCCGGTTGTGTTTCAACCGCATTCGCCTCTCTGCACCGCTGCCAAAATAAGTAAAATTATCAAGGCCGTTTGCCGCTCCACTTCTACTAACGGCTTGGCAGAAGCCAGCACCGTTGCGTCGTTTGCGCAAGCCATGTCTTCAGCTTCAAATGCTTCAATAAGTTCAACAAATCACAAAAAAAGTCAACGCCACAAGCGGCAAAAGGACGATGATGACGATGATATTCATGATGTGGACATGGACAATGACCAGGAGGAAGATGATACAAGTGATCAAGAAGAGTACGAGGATGAAGAAGAAGGAGGAGGCGGAGACGAACATGACGAAGAGGAGGATGAGGAGCAGGAATTTGAATATCCCGATGAATATGGCGAAGAAGATGAAAGTATTGTCGTTTCGGAAGAGGAAGAAGACGACATGGTGTGGAAAGACGAAGAAGAGGAAGAAGAAAAAGAACATGAAGAGGAAGAAGAAGAGGAAGAGGAAGAAGAAGAAGAAGAAGAGGAAGAAAAAGAAAAGAAAGCAGCAGGAAGGAAAAAGAGATTGCGTTTAAGATAGCAACAAAGCCATGTCGTTGGACGCGGCTTCCGCTTCATCATCTCTGATAAACCCAGTCATGGGAAAATTAAACTTTTCGTGCTTGACTTTTAAAACTTCAATGCAATGCCGATAAACTTCATGTTTGACTTCCGGCGCAAGCTTGCTCATGTATTGGTTGAACATGCAACCAAATACAGACATGGCGGGGGCCAATGGCTGGTTTTTGTCGTACAAAGATGTGAATTTTGTGTTCTTGAACCAGTAAATGGTCGACTTGTTCCCATCTTGATCGTGGACGACTTCTGCCAAAACAATAGACTTGCCAGCTGCCGTGACATTGATTCTACAAGCTACACCCCAAGCAGTCACAAAAAAGAGCGAGTTGTCTTGTTTGTGAGATTGATTTTTTCCGGCCTTGAGGCGTTCCGACCACTCGCTTGCATAGCCGGCAATTTCGTCTTTTGTTGGCGCCTCGCAAACAAGCTGTTGGAAGAGTTCCAACACAAACTTTTCAGCAGCTGCCTCCTCCATCCTTTTTAAGAAAAATGTGATTTTTCATCCAAAAAAAAAGTCGGGTTTTGGGCTTGCTTGCGACAAAAAAAAAATAGATTTTTTTTTTTCTGAACAAAAAAAAAAATGGGAAGAAGGAAAAAAAGGTATTTTTTCCATACACTTCATTTTTCTTTTCTTCTGCAAACATGGCGGAAAGAGGAACTTTGGCACAAGGCACCACGCTCACCACGAAAGAGTTTTTGGAAGCGTGTCGAAGAGAAGGCTTTACTGGTCACAGCGAAAAAGGCACGGCCACCCATGTGTCCATGGATGGATCAAACGATTGTGGACACAACGGCAGCTTTCATGTCCCGCCTGGCAAAAATAGCATTTTTCTTAATTTGATTGCACGCACGCTTGCTGGCGGCCATCCTCTTTGCATTTCGGCGAATGGTCCACCCGACAAAGATGGTGTGTTTGCCTTTTTTGTCGATATTGATGCCAAGAAAATGCTTGATCCCGACCAGGCGTCGGAAGAGAAGATGCTGGCCGTCGCGGGCGCCATTTTCAGCTTGGCCGAGCCCATGTTTCGTGACGAAAAGTGGTCTGCTTTTATGATGGACAGGAAAAGGCTGCCAAGAATGCTGTACGAGCGCTGGCCATCCTTGTGCGTGTCCATCAGCGACATTCTCTCTGAATTCCGCTCCAATCCTTTCACCATAGCCGAGGTCCAGCCCACTACCGGACAAAACTTTACCCTCACCGACCTGTTCATCACGGACGTTGACGCGCAAAACTGGATAGGCAGTATTTTTGCGGCCGCGGTGGCTTACCACACCCAGAATGTCGTGCGCACTTTCTATCCAACTACGGATCCGAAAAACAAACTGTTTGACGCCTTTGCCATGGCTTCCATCAACGGCACTTCCAAACCCAGTGACAAAATCGGTGCTCATGTGCACATGTTTCGTTTGCGTGTCACCATTGATCAAATTCTGTCCATTGCCTCGGCGCTGCAAAATACCCTGGTCAGACTGGCTGGGGATGTCATGGCCGAAAGTGTCGATTTGGGTACATTCACGCCTGGCTTTGTGAACATCCGTATTCCTTTTAACTGGAAAGCCGAGGAAATCGCCAAGGCGCAACGAAAGGAAAGTGAGAATAGCAACAGCAACAGCAAGCGCAAACGAACTAGAATTGAAGCGTTGGGTCCGATCAGCTACAACCAACAAAAATACTTGATCAACAAAAAGTACGTGTGCGTGGCTTACTTGCCTGCATCCAAGAACGGGGCGGTGGATCTGGATTCTGATCTCGGTCGTTACTTGTGCATCGACC